>JAZSHJ010000052.1:0-7411 GCA_045533175.1 Acutalibacteraceae bacterium | reverse complement strand
TCTCAAACTACGTGAACAGCGACATGGAACCTTCCGACGTGCGCAGTATGTGCTGCCGTCTGCGTTTGGATCTGCGTGAACTGCGCAAAAAGTCCGGCGGCTTCTTCGGCAGCGGCGAAAGCACCGGTTCGGTGGGTGTTGTCACCATCAACATGCCCCGCATTGCCTATCTTGCAGAAAATGAGGCGGATTTCTATAAGCGACTCGACCGTATGATGGACATAGCCGCACGCTCGCTGAAGGTGAAGCGTACCGTTATCACCAAGCTGTTGGACGAAGGTCTGTATCCCTACACCAAGCGTTATCTCGGCACCTTCAACAATCACTTCTCCACCATCGGCTTGGTCGGCATGAACGAAGCGGGTCTGAACGCCAACTGGTTGCGTAAAGACATGACTCATCCCGAAACGCAGCAGTTCACCAAAGACGTGCTGAATCACATGCGCGAGCGTCTGTCGGATTATCAGGAAATGTACGGTGACCTGTACAACCTCGAAGCCACTCCGGCGGAATCCACCTCCTACCGTTTGGCGAAACACGATCGCAAGCATTATCCCGACATCATCTGTGCGTCGGATGCCGAAACGCCCTATTACACCAACTCCTCTCACCTGCCGGTGGGCTACACGGACGATATCTTCACCGCGTTGGATATGCAGGATGAACTGCACACGCTGTACACCTCCGGTACCGTGTTCCACGCTTTCTTGGGCGAAAAACTGCCGGATTGGAAAGCGGCCGCCAACATTGTGCGCAAGATCGCTGAAAACTACCGTCTGCCCTACTATTCCTTGTCCCCCATCTACTCGGTGTGCAAGGAACATGGTTACATTGCAGGTGAGAAATTTACCTGCCCGACCTGCGGCAAGGAAACGGAAGTGTACAGCCGTATCACGGGCTACTACCGCCCCGTAAAGAACTGGAATGCCGGTAAGGCACAAGAGTACAAAGAGCGTCGTTCCTACGTCATTGAAACCTCCGTGTTGACCCACGAAGGTCCGTTGGAAGCCGCGGAAACCTGTGCCGCATGTGCCGCCGCGCCCGCGTTGCTGGACGGTGTGTATCTCTTTGCTTCGGCCACCTGCCCGAACTGCAAGATTGCAGAAGCGTTGCTCACCAAAGCGAACATCGCCTACACCAAGGTGCTGGCAGAAGAAAATGTGGTGCTGACCGAAAGTCTCGGCATTAAACAAGCGCCCACGCTGGTCGCGGTGAAAGACGGCAAAACCGAAAAATTCGTTTCGGTGGCAAACATCAAGAAGTTTATCAACGGTTAAAATTCAAACAAGGGCGCGAACAGCGCCCTTGTTTTCTCTGAGGTGAATGTTATGTACGATATCATCATTGTCGGCGCAGGCCCCGCAGGCCTCACCGCCGCCATTTATGCTCGCCGCGCGAACAAATCGGTGCTTTTGCTCGAAAAAGGTGCATTCGGCGGGCAGATCACCTTCTCTCCGAAGGTGGAAAACTATCCCGGGTTTGAAAGTGTCAGCGGCAGCGAACTGGCAGACAAACTGGTGGAACAGACGTTGGGACTGGGTGCGGACGTAGAGATTGAAACCGTCACCGACATCCGCGATGAAAACGGTGTGAAAACGGTGTTTACCGAAGACGGCAACGCCTATGAAGCGCGCGCGGTCATTTTGGCCACGGGCGCAAAACACCGCCATTTGGGACTTCCGAACGAAGAGGAATTTATCGGCGACGGTATCTCCTTCTGCGCGGTATGTGACGGCGCGTTTTACGCGGGCAAAACCGTCGGCTTGGTGGGCGGCGGCAACTCCGCGTTACAAGAGGCCATTTTGCTCTCCGAAACGAGCGAGAAGGTGTACGTCATCCAGAATCTCCCCTACCTCACGGGCGAAAAGCGTTTGGAAGAGGTGCTGCGCGAAAAGACCAACGTGGAGATCCTCACCGAAACGCTGGTCACCGCCATTCCCGCAGGTGACACCTTCACGGGCGTGGAACTCACCTGTACGGCGGATAACACCACCCGTACGTTGCCGTTGGACGGCTTGTTCGTGGCCATCGGTTTGGTGCCGGAAAACGGCGCCTTTGAAGGGGTGGCTGCACTCGATAAAGTCGGTTACTTCGATTCCGATGAAGATTGCCTCACCCGCACCCCCGGTATCTTTGTGGCAGGTGACTGCCGCCGCAAAGGGGTGCGTCAGGTAACCACCGCCACAGGCGACGGTGCCACCGCCGCTATTGCCGCCTGTCGTTATCTCGACACGATGTAATTACATAATACGATGACAAAAGCCCGACGGATGCCGTACTTTTTTGACAGTCTGAAAGGCCGGAACTGCAAGCAGTCCCGGCCTTTTCACTTTTCGCCGCGATAATCCCGCGGAGTTTTGCCCATGTGTTCGCGGAACACGTGGTTGAAACTGCGAATGGTTTGAAACCCGCTTTTCAAAGCGATATCCGTGATGGGAAGAGTCGTACTTTCCAGCAGATGCACCGCCGCTTCCACGCGATATTGGTTGAGCAGGCGGCGAAAGTTAATGCCGTATTCACAACTTAATACGTGCGAAAAATAATGGTATTCGTACCCAAAATGCTGTGCCGCCCCTTTAAGCGACACGTTTTCGGCATAGTGCGAAATAAGCCAATCCAGCAAATCTCCCACCAGCGAATCACTTTTATCCGCCCGCACTTCCCACGTCACGGATTTATGATACCCATCACACAGCGCATACAAGCACGCCTTTTTCATCAACAGCGAACAATCCTTCTCCACCATATTTTCCAAAAGCAACCCCGCCACCGCAGGTGTCAACGTGAAGAGAGGTGTATTGCCGCAGAGGCCTTTGGTGTCGTTCACGAACTTCGGCACAAAATCTTCCGAAAACACCGCCACCCACACGGCGCTGTTCTCATCCGCCACAAAGGAATGGATCTGATTGGGCAACACCATCACCGCTTGCCCCGCATGTGGCATCACCGCAACGCCGTTAACCGTCACTAGCACCGCCCCTTCCAGCACAAACAGCACCTCCAAATTGGTGTGAAAGTGCGGGGTGTATTCCTCCGCCTTATATATTATGGCGTTATAATTGTAATTTCCGAGCGAATTGGACGGTTGATGGAAAATCATATGCGCCTCCAAAATCTTAACTTTTTGCTATTATAATACAAGAAAGTTCTTTCTCTGTCAAGGTGTGTATTCGTATAATAAAGATAAGAAAGTGAGGTGATTGCAGATGGGACGCATATTCTCGATCGAGGAATTTTCCACTTTCGACGGACCGGGTGTACGTATGACGGTGTTTATGAAAGGTTGTCCGCTTCGGTGCATGTGGTGCCACAATCCCGAAGGACAATCGTTCGATATCCAATGGGTGCGTTCGCCCAACGGGTGCCTGCATTGCGGCGCCTGCTTTACGGCCGAAAGCGAAACGCTCACCACCGCAAGTGCCGCCGCTTGCCCGCGCCATTTGGTGCGTGCCGCAGGTGAAAACGTCACGGCAGAGGAGTTGGTTTCCCGTCTGCAAAAGAACCTCCCCCTAGTCAATGCCGTGGGCGGCGGTGTCACCTTTTCGGGCGGCGAGCCGCTTTCACAGCCCGCATTTTTGAAAGAATGCCTGCAAGCGCTCAAAGGGAAAACCCATCGCGCGTTGCAAACCAGCGGGTTCTGTGAACCGCAACTCTTTGCCGACATTCTGTCGGAATGCGATTACGTACTATACGACTTGAAATTGATGGACAGAGAATGGCATAAACGCTATACCGGTGTGGATAACACGAACATTTTGGAAAACTACCGCACGTTAACACACAGCGACGTTTTGTTTATCACCCGTATACCGCTGATCCCCACCGTAAACGACACCAAGGAAAACATCGAAGCCACCGCGGCGTTTATGGCGAGTTTAGGGGTACGCGCAGTTGAACTTCTCCCCTATAACCGCGCGGCAGGTGCAAAATACGCTTTGCTTTCGCAACGCTATGCCCCCACATTTGACGGCGATCTGCCGCCCGAACCTCACCGCGATATCTTTGAACGCTACGAAATTGGAGTGACGATACTATGACCGAACGCGTGCAAAAACTGAAGGATATGATCATCAACCGCACCTATCGCGCCAATCGAAGTGATGAACACATCTCGGTGGATATCAGCGAAGCACTCACCTACGACGATTCGTTGCGTATTATGCGAGAAGCGCTCTCCCGCGAAGTACCGACCTTTTATCCCTGTGATATTTTTGGGTTTCACACCCATTTGACCCATCGTCCCACCCTGTATTTAAACGGCACCGAATTTCCGTGGAAACTCATGCCCAACAATGTCACGCCTGCATACGAACTGTTGATCGATCGCGGATTTGACGACGTACTGGCCGAATTAAAACAGCGCGAAGCAGACGGCGAGTTTTATCCTGCAGCCATTGAAACACTTTCCATGACGCTGGATTACTGCGAACGCTATCGTGCGGCGGCGGCCGATGCAGGGTACACCCGCCTTGCCGACGCATTGGGAAACGTCCCTCGCAAAGCGCCGTCCTCCTTTTATGAAGCCTGTGTGTTCCACAAATTGTTGCTCTTCTTCTTGCGACAATTGAGTTATCACATCACTCTCGGGCGGTTCGACCAATATATGTACCGCTATTATGCAATGGATGTCGCGCGCGGCGTTTCCCGCGACGAACTGCTCGAAACCTTAGAACTCTATTTCCTCTCGCTGAATATCGATACCGACACGCTTTATGGTGTGCAACAAGGAGATAACGGACTCAGCATGGTGCTCGGCGGATTTGATATCGCGGGCAATTCGCAGTTCAACGAACTTTCCTCTCTGTGCATGGATGCTTCGCTGGAACTGAACGTCATCGATCCGAAAATCAATCTGCGTGTGGGTAAAAACACCCCCGATGAGTTGTATGCCCTCGGAACAAAGATGACCAAGAAAGGCCTTGGTTTCCCGCAATACTGCAACGACGACGTCATTATCCCGGCGCTTGTTAAACTGGGCTATCGTCCCGAAGATGCGCATAACTACACCGTCGCCGCATGTTGGGAACCGATCGTTCCCGGCCGGGGATACGACATCTGCAACATGACCACCACCGATCTTGCACGCATCACCGCCGATGCGGTGAATGCCCACTTGGCGGAATGCGATACCTTTGACGACTTGTTGGGATATGTAAAAGAAGCGCTTGCCAATCGCGCGGAAGAGTTGAAAAATATGGTCGCAGCACGCCGTTTCTGCGCCCCGCTGATGACGCTTTTAACGTACGGTTGCATGGAAAGCGGTTTGGATATCGCCCGCGGCGGTGCGCGATATAACAACTACGGCACACACGGGGCCGGCATTTCCACAGCGGTGGATTCGCTGGCAGCGATCAAAACCCTTGTGTTTGAGGAACGATCGGTGGATAAAGCCGAACTTTTGGCGGCGTTGGCGGCTGATTTTGATGGATATACCGCCCTACGCAACCGTTTGATGGATTGCCCGAAAATGGGCAACGGCGATGATGTGACCGATGAGATCAGCGGATGGTTGTTGCGGGAATACGCCGCCGCTGTGAACGGGATTTCCAACACCGCAGGCGGTGTGTGGCGCGCCGGTACTGGTAGTGCACAGATGTACATCCGTGCGGCCAAAGAATGCCCTGCCACCGCCGACGGACGGCATGCGGCCGAACCGTATGCCTGCAGTTTCTCCCCCGCTATCGGGGCACGTATCAACGGGCCGCTATCGGTGATCCGTTCTTTCACCAAACACGACCTAACCAACGTGATCAACGGCGGACCGATCACCTTGGAACTGCATGATAACGTGTTTCGCAACGCCGAAGGGGAAGCGAAGGTAGCGGCACTTGTGAAACTGTTCGTGCTGTCGGGCGGACACCAGTTCCAGTTAAACACCATTAACCGTGAACGGTTGATGGATGCACAAAAGCATCCCGAACAGTATCCCAACCTGATCGTACGGGTATGGGGTTGGAGTGGTTATTTCTGCGAATTGGATCTTCCCTATCAAAACCACATCATCCACCGCACGGAATTTACGATGTAACAACAAAACAAGGCCGCAGATGAACTCGTCTGCGGCCTTGTTTATTACTTCAGAATACCGGCGATCAATGCCACGGCGATCAGCGCCGCAAGGGCGATGCGGTACCAACCGAACACCTTGAAATCGTGTTTCTTGATATATCCCATAAGGAAGCGGATGGCGATGAGCGACACCACAAACGACACCACCGTACCCACCGCGAGCAAAATCCACTCATCGGCGGTAAACGGCGCCGTTTCGTCATCCAACACGAATTTCAGCACCTTCAAGCCGCTGGCACCCGCCATCGCGGGAATGGCCATGAAGAAGGAGAACTCCGCCGCCACCTCACGCGAAGTGCCAAGCAAGGAGGCACCCAAAATGGTGGAACCCGAACGGGAAGTGCCGGGAATCAACGACAGCGACTGGAACAAACCAATACCAAACGCACGCTTATAGGAAATCTCCTCGAGCGTCGAAACACGAGGCTTCGGCGGGAAGGTTTCGAGCAACAAGAACCCGATACCGTACACAAACAGCGTGATGGCAATCACAAGCGGAGTGGACAAGGCGTTATCCACCAGATCCTCGATGGTGAAACCCACGACCGCGGTGGGAATACTCGCCACCAACACTTTGCTCCAAAGCACCCACGTGCCGCGCTTTTCAGCGGTGTTCTTTTTTGGCGAAAACGGGTTTAACTTGTAGAAATACAGCACCAACACCGCAAGAATCGAGCCGAGTTGGATCACCACCTTGAAGATGTTGAAAAACTCCGCCCGCACGTTCATCGGCCACACGGCATCCAGCAACAGGATGTGGCCTGTACTGCTGATGGGCAACCATTCGGTAATGCCCTGCACAATACCTTGCAAAACGGTTTTTATGATCTCAATAAAGAACACGGTATCACCTCATTCGTTCAAAGACAAAACGACTGCCGCAATCACTTGCGGCAGCGCGTCGTGTGTGATCTTACAGATCCATTTCGTTAAGCAAATCGCGCAGAAGAATGAGTTCATCCGCCGACAGGGTGACACCTTTGCTCGCCTTCGCGTGTTCCGGTGCCCAGTCACGAATGTCGTATTTCGGGGTGTTGTCATTCCAGCTCACCAAGTTGATCTCCTTCGACCAACCGGACGGGGACTGGGACAACACACCGCACTCTTTCACAATTTCAAACTTGATCTCTGCCATTTCCAACGCACTCCTTATATGTTAATAATTTTTTGCTTACAACGTTTACGAACGCGCCAACCACTTTTGCAGCCAGTCACGCGTCTTTTTTTGCGATTTCATTTCCCCGGAAATCGCTTTCGGTTCGCCGCTTTTGGCAGGGGGAATTTTACTGCTCTGCGGCTTCACGAAAAAACTGGGATTCGGACGCATCCGCGGCCGCGGCTT
>JAZSHJ010000120.1:0-4697 GCA_045533175.1 Acutalibacteraceae bacterium | reverse complement strand
TGGAGCTCGTTTCAAGTCCTGTCATAGACCAAAACAAAAGAGAGACAGACCGATGGTCTGCCTCTCTTTTGTTGGTCGGGATGACAGGACTTGAACCTGCGGCCTCTTCGTCCCGAACGAAGCGCGCTACCAAACTGCGCTACATCCCGAAATGCCGTTTATTTATCACAGCCATAGTATAATACCTCATTTTTGGTGCTTTGTCAATCTTTTTTTGAAAAAAACTTTATTTGTCGCAGCACATATTTTTTCGAGCAAATTCATACGCTGTAACAGATCAAAAGACAGGAGAGATTCGTGTGTTCGTATTGTCTGTTAACATGTCGCGTCGCCGTTTGGTGTCGCTGTTGCTTTGCGTGGGCGTACTGGTGCTGATCTTGGTTGCCGCCTTTTTGTGGCCCGCCCGTCGGGAAACCGTGGCCACCGTGGCGGCGGCAGACGATGCGGCACGGATGAACTTCTTGAAAGAGCTTGGCTATGAAGTGGATCCCGTATATTCCGAGGTGCACGAGGTATTGATTCCCGAAGAGTTCGATGAGGTGTTTGCCGCTTATAATACGATGCAGGCCGATGCGGATATGGATCTGACTCCGTATGCCGGCAAACGGTTGAAGTGTTGGAGTTACCGCATTTTGAACAGCACAAACAAAGAGGAAACCATTGCACATTTGTATGTATGGCAGGACAAGATCGTGGGCGGCGACATTTCCGAATCGGTGATGAACGGCAACAGCACGGCGCTTGTTCCACGGGGATAGTTGCAATTTTTTCCGAATTGTGCTATAGTGTAACAAACGTTGAAACGGGGGTGAAGTTGTGGAACGGTTGGACAAAACGGTGGCACAATACGCCGATATGCCCCGCAAACAGGCGGTGCATTTGATCCGCGCGGGACGCGTGACGGTGGACGGCGAAGTGTGGCGCGCGCCCGAAGCCAAATTGGATCCCGCCGCACACACGTTGACGGTGGCGGGACATACGGTGGACACACAACTTCACCGTTACTTTATGCTGAACAAACCACAGGGTATCCTGTGCGTCTCCCGCGACCCCAAAGCCCCCACCGTGGTGGATTTGTTGCCGCCCGCCTTTCGCCGCCGCGGCCTGTTCCCTGCGGGACGGTTGGACAAAGATACCGTGGGGTTGGTTATCCTGACCGACGACGGGGACTATGCACACCGCTTGCTTTCTCCCAAAAAAGCGGTGTTTAAACGCTATTTGGCTGTGGTGGAAGGGGAGATGCCCGAAGAGGCGGTGAAGATCTTTGCCCAAGGGGCAACCTTAGAGGACGGCACGTGCTGTCTGCCCGCCGAATTGCGTATATTGACGCTCGAAAACTTCCTTGCGGCGGCGGTTTTGCGAACAAGCGAAAAAGGTGACGAATCGGCGGATCTTTCGGCGTTTTTGGAAGAATATACAATACCGCCGGCCCCTGTTTACGGTTGTGTAGAAATTGCTATTCAAGAAGGACGGTACCACCAGATAAAGCGTATGTGTGAAGTGGTTGGACACAAGGTGTTGTGGTTAAAGCGGGTTTCGGTAGGGGGGCTGCAATTGGATGCCGCTTTGGCGGAAGGGGAGTATCGAGAACTGACGGCGGAGGAAACCGCATCGGCCCTCTTTGGTGTGGAAGATATTTGTGCAACTTGACATTGTCAAAAATCCATAAAGGAACAGGCCGAAGTTTGTTCAATAAATGTATGGCTATTTTGAAAAAATATGCTATAATATACTCATGGCATTATATAGACTGCGTGCAGTCTGTGTTAAGGAAAAATGGGAGGTTATTTTAAAATGGCAAGTTTGTCTCTGAAAGGCATTTACAAAAAATATGCCGCCGGCGTTGTGGCCGTTTCGGATTTCAACCTTGAAATCAAGGACAAGGAATTCATCATTTTGGTCGGTCCGTCCGGTTGCGGTAAATCCACCACTCTGCGTATGATCGCAGGTTTGGAAGAGATCACCGAAGGTGAACTGTACATCGGCGACCGTTTGGTCAACGATATCGCGCCGAAGGATCGCGATATCGCGATGGTGTTCCAGAACTACGCTCTGTATCCGCACATGACCGTGTTTGATAACATGGCGTTCGGTCTGAAGTTGCGCAAGACTCCGAAGGATGAGATCAAGCGCCGCGTGGAAGAGGCTGCTCGCGTGTTGGATATCGCTCACCTGCTCGACCGTAAGCCGAAGGCTTTGTCCGGTGGTCAGCGTCAGCGTGTGGCGCTCGGTCGTGCGATCGTTCGTGAGCCGCAGGTCTTCTTGCTTGACGAGCCGCTGTCCAACTTGGATGCGAAACTCCGTGCGCAGATGCGTACCGAGTTGTCCAAGCTCCATGCGAAACTGGGTACCACCTTCATCTACGTTACCCACGACCAGACCGAAGCTATGACCATGGGCGACCGCATCGTGGTTATGAAAGACGGTTTCATTCAGCAGGTGGATGCGCCGCAGGTGCTGTACACCAAGCCGTGCAACATGTTCGTGGCCGGCTTCTTGGGTTCGCCCCAGATGAACTTCATCGATTCCAAACTCGTGAAGCAGGACGGCAAGTTCATGGTCGAGTTCGGTACCGAAGATACCAAGACCACCCGTGGCGTGAAGTACTACATCCCGTTGCCGGATTCCAAGAACGAAGGCGGCGTGCTGGATGAGTATGTGGGCAAAGAAATCGTGATGGGCATCCGTCCGGAAGATGTTCACAACGAGCCTCGTTTGCTCGAAGAGTATGCGGACTGCAAAGTGTACGCCAACGTGGAAGTTACCGAGTTGATGGGTGCAGAAACCTTCTTGTACTTGAACGTGGAAGGCTTCAACTTTACCGCGCGTGTGGAGCCCACCTCCACGGCTCGCCCGGGCGACACCATCGAAATCGCGCTCGAAAACAACAAGATCCACCTCTTCGACAAAGAGACCGAGCGTACCATCTGCAACTAATATGTGCATACAACACCCCGTGTGTTCTGCGGAACACACGGGGTGTTTTTTCGCCAAAGTCGTCAGTGAGGCGTAGATGAAAACGGGCCACCCGTAAGGGTGGGTGGTCATAGGGATGAAATTAGAGAGGATGTATCGTCGAAGATACATCCTCTCTGTTTTTGTGGAAATAGATGAGATATCCAAGGCTTCCCCCCCAAGGGGAAGCCTTTTTCACTAATCCCTACCCACAACGCCCTTAAGGGTGGTTCGTTTTACTTCTTCAGCAGTACAACGCAATCTTCGGGCAGTTCCAAGAGGAGGTTCCCGTTCTCTGCAACGACGGGTTCTTCCGCCATGGTGCGATCGCTGTCCAAATAGTATGCCGTCCACGTACCGTCCGCTTGCACCGATACCTTTTTAGGTGCGGCACCCTGTTCCACGGCATAGTGGGCGAGCATGATATACTGTTCTTTATCGTTCTTAGCAGCCACAGCATATACGTTTTTATCGTCCGTCTCACAAAGACACGCCGTTTTCGCCGAATACAGTTGGGAGAACATCAAGAAGGTGTAGTACCCTTTCAACGGTGCGTAGGTGTAAATGTCAAACAAGCCCTTCATGGTGGTCATGCGTGCATCGTAATACATCAACATGTCCAGTCCACCGGCTCGTTTTGGCATTTCAACATCGCGGCGGCATAATAAGCCGCACCGCACTTGCACAGCAACAAGAGAAGTTGTTGTCCCAAGCGGGATGCTTTGATGAACATTACGCCGATCGCGTGCTGTATGACATGATCGTGCAACAGGCGGCGATATTTTCCCCTCGAGACGCGTTGAAGGAGATTCGCTTCGCTGCGGGGATGTACACCTTGCTTTCGTGGTTGTTTGACGGACATTACCATGAAACGGCCAAAACACGCTCCGAGCATAGAGTACGTTTTATGAAAAACGTGGCACAGTATTTGGCGGATAACTATACGCAAGACATTTCCACCGAGGATATTGCAAGGGCGCTTTACATGACGATTCCTTCGTTTTGCGGGATATTCAAACGGAATTACGGCACGAGTTTTTTGAATTATCTGTGTGTATACCGTATCACCAGAGCCGTTGAACGGTATAACGACGAATGCTCGCTGAAAGAACTGGCGGCTTCGGTGGGGTTTGCGGATTATTGCTATTTTTCACGGTCATTCCGCCGCCGTATGGGACAGGCACCCGCGACGTATTTCGGGCGGCGAAAAGGCGAATAAGAACGTGCGGATTTCTTGGCGAATACAGTTGCTTTTTGGGAGAAAGTAAGATACAATAATACTAAGGATATCGTGAGAGAAAGGAGGCGTTTGTATGGACGGACGACACGTGCGGGAACCGCAAAAAAGCCCACACCGTTTTTGGTGGCTGTGGCTTGTGGGCGCCCTGTGTGCCGCGGCGACCGCGGTGGGCATTGCGTGGCTCGTCCGCACTTCAAGCGCCACCCCCGTCGGCACGGTTCCGATGCCGACGGCACCTTCAACAACGGTGGCGTCCACCACCGCGACACCCTCTTCCTCGCAAAGTGTCAACACCACTACGACGGTTCCCCCGACACCGCCTGTGACACCGCCGCCCGCGGTGCAGCGAGAGTTTGCGCGTCCCGAGCAGATGCGCGGCGTGTTCCTTACCGAAGGGGTGGTTTTCAACAAAAGCGCCAAGGAAACGGCGGACGCCGTGCGTGCCGAGATCGATGCGGCGTTGCAATCACTTTCTGCGTGGTCGTGGAACACGGTGCTTGTT
>JAZSHJ010000081.1:0-27763 GCA_045533175.1 Acutalibacteraceae bacterium | reverse complement strand
GAATGCATGCGCATTCGGCTGTTTTTTTAATACTCTTGTTTCGCTTTCAGCATCCCGCGGATGTGTCGGAAGGTGGCGTCTTCGCCTTGATTCTTCAGCATCACAAGCCACGATTCCAACAAATCGGAGGTGGCGGGATGAATCGCACGGGTGGGCTTGCCCCGCAAGAAATACTCCAGCGGGTGAGAATCGGTGTAATTCGCGCCTTGATACACCTTGCTGGCCGCTACGCGGTCGCAAAACATTTCAGCCACGAACAAAAGCGGCATCTTCACGGGCGTCATCACGTGGGTGACGGGATCGTAATCTGTCCAGTATTCAAAGTGATGGCGGTTACGCCCTTTGTGATGAATCCACGCGGTGGAATACCCGATGGTGCGGCGTTCGATCTCGTTGGGACTGCGCTCGCCCACGAAGTATTTCGCACCGGGTAAAAACTCGGTGGGGGAGTATTTGGACAGATCGTGTAACAACCCGCGCCACAAAATGCCCGCCTTGGCACAATGGACGATCACGCGGCGGCGATGCCGAAACACGGTGCAAAAATGTTTGAACGGGTGTGCCACAATATACCCCCTTTAATATTGCGTGAGGTGCCCTTCGGTGCGCAATGCGGGATACCCCCATTGGCGCAACACCTCATACACGCCCACCGCCACCGTGTTGGACAGGTTGAGCGAACGGGCGGCATCGTTGGCAATCATCGGCAGGCGCACGCAGGAATCGGGATGATCGTGTAACAGCCGTTCGGGCAGACCGGCTGTTTCCTTACCGAACACGAGATACGCCCCGTCGGGATAGGTCATATCCGAGTGAATATGTGTTCCCTTGGTGGTGAAGAAAAAGAAGGGGCCTGCGTTCTTTTGCAGAAAATCGTTAAGATCCTTGTAGTAAGTAATGTCCAACAAGTGCCAGTAATCCAGTCCCGCACGTTTCAACTTGCGGTCGTCGATGCGAAACCCAAGCGGTTCCACCAGATGCAACCGCGCGCCCGTAGCGGCACAGGTGCGGGCGATGTTGCCTGTGTTCTGCGGAATCTCGGGTTCCACCAGCACGATGTTCAGCGTGGGTTTACACATGGCTTTGAAGCAGTTGCGCCGTGCCGGTCACCGTTACCGTCATGCCGGCGGGAACAAAGGCGGAAGCGCCTTTGTTCAGCGTCAGCGTGGTGTTGCCGTCGGTGAGGGTGGCATTGCCGTCCAGGCAGAGGAGCGACACGAAGGTGTCCGCTTTGCCGAAGGTGGCGGTACCGTCCACGTCCACGAGATCCGCGGTGAAGAATTCACAGTTTGCGAGTGCGCGCACCGTGCCGCCTTCCACCTTGGAGATCTCGCCCGTCTGGCCGTAAGGACGCGTGGGCGGGGTGGGAACGGTCACATCCACCGCTTTGTCCACGTGCAACGGACGCGGTTTGCCGTCCGCACCCAGGCGGCCGTAGTCGGACACGCGATAGGTGGTGTTGGAGTTCTGCTGCACTTCGGCGATGAGAATGCCCTTGCCGATGGCGTGCAACGTACCGGCTTCGATAAAGAAGATGTCCCCTTTCTTGACAGGAACGAAATTGCACACGTCGGGCAGGGTATCTGCTTCGATCTGGGCGCGCAGTTCTTCCTGTGTCAAGGTGGTGTTGAAACCGTAGATCAGTTCGGCGCCGGGTTCGCAATCCACGACGTACCACATTTCGGTCTTGCCGAACTCGCCTTCCACGCGCAGGGCATATTCATTATCGGGGTGTACCTGCACCGAAAGGCGGTCTTTCGCATCGATCAATTTGATGAGCAACGGGAAATAGGGGAACGCAGCGGCCTTTTCGCCAATGGCGGCATCGCCCCACAGCGCGAGCACTTCGGTGAGCGTTTTGCCGCTGAGATCGCCGTTGGCAACCACCGAAGCACCGTCCTTATGACAGGAAAGCACCCACGCTTCCGCCGCAATGTCTTTGTCGGAAGGATAACCGTATTCGGTCTTAAGGCGTGTGCCGCCCCACAGGTAATCGGTCACGTGAGGAGTGAGCAACAGAGGATACATCGTCATAACACATTCATCCTTTATTATCAAAATTTCTTGCTTTCTATTGTAACGCAAAATCCGCAATTTGGCAAGCCGTTTTTCGGATATTTTCGCCGGGGAAAGTCACACTACTGTAAAAGAAAGGAGTGTGGGGACGTGAGTCGTATGCTTTGCGGATTTTTCAAAGGGTTGACAGTCGGTATGATTGCGGGCGGGATGCTCGGTGTGTTGCTGACTTGCTATATGCGTCGCAACCGTCGCGGACTCAAACGCAACGTCGGGCACGCGTTGCGTACGGTGGGGGATATCACCGACAGCGTGTTGGGGATGTTTTGATATGCACAGCGCAAAAACGTGCGTGTCGTAATGTGTCGAAAAGAGCAGCAAAAAAGGACCCCGCGGCAATTTTGCCGCGGCGCGTTTGTTACACGCTCGCAACGAGTTCGTCCATGGAATGCACCACACGCACCCCGTCGGGCGGTGAAAAGAATCCGCTGGCGTGCATAAACACCGATTGCATCCCGGCCGATTGTGCACCCAGAATATCCTTTTCAGGATGATCGCCCACAAACAGGCAGTCGGCGGGTGAAACTCCAAGTCGTGCCGCTGCACGGTGAAAGATTTCGGCGTGAGGTTTGGAAACGCCTTCTTCTCCCGATACGACTATTGTGTCAAAGAAGGAGCGCAAACCGCACACATCCAATTTCTTGTTTTGCATAAATGCGTCACCGTTGGTAACGATTCCCAAAATATACCCCTTTTCTCGAAGGGCGATCAGCCCTTCTCGCACGCCGGACAGCAGCACGGTGTGCTCGGGGAAAAAGCGGCGCGCTTCTTTCACCAACTGTTCAACGGGTGGCGCATCCTGCCATTGCAGGTGTGCAATCAACGCGGTGTAAAACACGGTGTAATCGGCAAATTCGTTACCCGAGCCGCACAACTCAGCCATATCACGTGCGCGGGCTTCTTGCGCATCGGCGGAGAGTGCGGGAAAGTGGCGGCGAACAAAGTCGCGGGAATAGTTCAAAAAGGCTTCCCGCCGATTTTGCAGCGTATCGTCAAAATCAAACAGCACGGCGCGCAGGCGGTCCGTCGGTGAGAACGAGGCACGTGCCGTTTCACCGTCTGTCATAATCTGCTTTTTCAGTTGTTCCACCGAGGAAAAGGTGCTTTCTGCGCGCAAAAAGCGCACGGGGCGCACCGTGACGGTGCGGTTGTACAAGTCGCCGGTGTAGTCGAAGATCCATGTTTCCGCAAGAGGGGTGTGACCGCCCACCGTCGGCTTTATGCCGATGTTGGTGACGGCGTGGTGAACCGCGCCATCCACCTCCACCGCCGAAGCATACACACCGAACGGTGGGTACGCCGTTTCTTCGGGGAGAGGTTGGTTGATGGTGGGGGTGCCGAATGTGCGCCCCAAATGAGCGCCGTTCACCACGCGTGCGGTGATCTCATAAGCGTGTCCCAGCAAGCGGTTCACCGTGAGCATATCGCCCGCCGCCAAAGCGCGGCGAATGCGGGTGGAACTGACGGGTTCGCCCTCCACGGGCATCAACGGCAAAATGTGCACTTCAAATCCGAAAACATCCCCCCACTTCTTTAACGCTAAGGCGTCGCCGGATCCGTTTTTTCCGAAACGGAAGTTTTCCCCGCAACATACTGCTGCGGCATGAAGTGCCTCCGACAGCACGTTCCGTGCAAACTCTTCGGGAGTGAGATCACGTAGGGCGGCGAAATCTGCCGCAATGCGTTCGGAAAAGCCCATTTTCGCAAGGCGGCGATCCCCTGCCTCGCGGGAGAGGAGGAGTCCCTCGCCTTGCAGTTTGGGTAACGTATCAAACGTAAATACCGTGGGGGTATATGCGTCCCCCGCCACATCCAGCGCATGACGCAGAACGGTGCGATGGCCAAGGTGGATTCCGTCGAAGAATCCCAATGCCACCACGCGGCGGGCTGTGGGCAAGTTCCCCGGGAAATGTAGGCGTTCCATAACTAACCCCCTTTCATTCGGGAAACAGACGTGCCACCGCGAGTTCTTCCTCTGTGGGGCGTCCCAATCCCACAAAGTTGCCTGCGGGATCGTACACACGACAAAGGGCGGTGGGACGACTTTTTAATCGTTCCAAAGCCAGCGCCCCGCCATTGCGAAAACGGGTGGCTTGCGCTTCGCTGACCGTGACGGCGGGATAGTCGCCGAGGGCGGCATCCAACGGGATGAGCCGTGCGGCCAGTTCGCCGTTTTCGGCCAGGGTGCGCGCTTCATCCAAGGAGATGGCGTGTGTTTCGTCCAACCCGATGGCCGCCGTGCGGCGTAAGGCGGTCATGATCGCCCCGCAACCGAGAGAGCGTCCCAGATCGTCGCAAATGGTGCGGATGTAGGTGCCCTTTGAACAGGTGCAATCCAACGTGGCCGTACCTGCGGCGCCATCGAACGCCGTTAAGGTCAGCGCGTGTACCGTGACGGGACGTGCTTCCCGTTCCACCACAATGCCTTCGCGGGCGAGAGCATACAAACGGCGCCCGTCCTTTTTCAGCGCAGATACCATCGGCGGCACTTGCAAAATGTCACCGCGAAAGGCGTTCAGCGCATCTTCTACCGCTTCTTTGGTGGGAAGAGGACGGTTGGATTCTAAAACCTGCCCCCATACATCCAATGTGTCGCTCGTGGCACCGAAACGCAGGGAGGCGGTGTAGCGCTTGGTGTGATCGGGCAGAAAGTCCAATGCACGGGTGGCGTTGCCCACCATGACGGGGAGCACTCCCGTGGCTTGCGGATCAAGTGTGCCCGCATGCCCGGCTTTTTTCACGCCCAACAGGCGACGCACCACCGCGCAACAGGAAAAGGAGGTCATGTCCGATGGCTTGTCCAAGCACAAAATGCCGTTGATACTCATCTGCATGACCTCCTTCTTTTATGAAATGATTTAGTTTTCAATACCGTCTACCGTGTGAGTGACGGCATCCAAAATGCGGGAAACCGCTTCTTCCAATGGCCGGTTTACGGCGCAACCTGCCGCGCCGCGGTGTCCGCCGCCACCGAGATATCCCGCCACGGCCGATGCGTCGGCACGGTCGCCCGTGCGGATGCTCACTTTAAAGCCGCCGTCCGCCTTCTGACGCATGGTGATGCCTACCCAAACTCCTTCGATCTGTCGGGGCAGAGGGGCAAGCCCTTCCATATCGTCTTCGGTCGCGCCTGCTTCGGCGATCATCGCGGTGGTGATGACCATCACCGCACAGCGTCCGCCGAAGTGATATTGCATGGATGACAGCGCCAGACGTTCCAGATCCATCCGCGCACGGGATTTGCGATCAAACATCGCTTCATTAATGGCCGCATACGGCGCACCGCATTCCATCAGCTCAGCCGCCAAGCGGTGCGCTTCGGGTGTGGTGTTCGGATATTTAAAACACCCCGTATCGGTGGCAAGACCGGTGTACAGGCAAGAGGCCATACGGCGGTCAAGCGGCACTCCCAGTTCCGCGATCACGCGGCGCACCACCATGGCCGCCGCCCCGCAGGCGGCATCCAACAGGAGGTGTTCGGCGTATTCTACGTTGGTGGCGTGGTGATCGATGCACAAAGCGGCGGTGCGGCCCACGTCGGCCAGCGAACCGAGCAACTTCACGTCGGCCACATCCACGGCACAGACAAATCGGGGGGTAAATTGCGGGAACTCTGTTCCGTCGGTCAGATACGCGTACTTTTTGGGGATGGGATCGGAGCAAGCGGGACGCACCCGTTTGCCCATCGCCTGCAATGCCAACGCCAGCGCATAGCCGCTGCCGATGGTGTCCCCGTCGGGAAACTGATGGAGAAGCAGGAGAATGTCATCCGCCTCGCGAAGCAGGGCGGCCGCTTCTGCCACGGTGACGCGGCGGCTCATTCGTCCACCTCGCCGCGGGCTTCCCGTTCCTTCTTCAAATCGGCCAGCGTTTTGGCAATTCCCGCGCTGTATTCGATCGAGTCATCGGCAATGAAATGGAGTTCCGGCACACAGCGCAACCGCAAAGTGCGGCCGAGTTCGCGGCGCATATAGCCCGCCGCCGAAACCAATCCTTTTACCGCATTGCGGGCGGCATCGATGCCGTCCATCGAACTGACATACACCTGCGCGTGTCCCATATCGCCCGAAACCTCCACCCGCACAATGCTGATGAGGCCGCTGACGCGGGGATCTTTCACGGTGCGCAGGATGGCGGTCAGCTCCCGCCGAATGTCTTCGCTGTTTCGATCGGAACGATAACTTGGCATAGGTTCATTATCCTTTCTTAATCGCGATACTCTTCGATAATGTAGGTTTCAAACACGTCACCCACGTGAATATCGTTGAACTTCTCAAGGCCGATACCGCATTCGTAGCCTTCCGCCACTTCACGCTGGTCGTCCTTGAAACGTTTGAGAGAGATCATTTTGTCGTCCGCGATGATAATGCCTTCACGCACCACGCGGAGCAGATCGTTACGGTATACCTTGCCGCCGGTGATGTAGCAACCGGCCACGGTGCCCACGCCCGAGATCTTGTACACTTCGCGCACTTCGGCACGGCCGTGCAACACTTCGCGCGTTTTGGGTGCCAACATACCCTTCATAGCGGCTTCGATCTCTTCAATGCAATCGTAGATGATGCGGTACATACGCATATCCACGTTGGCGTTTTCCGCCGCGGTGATAGCCAGCGGTTCGGGACGCACGTTGAAGCCCACGATGATGGCGTTGGACGCATTGGCGAGCATTACGTCGTTTTCGCTCACCGCGCCCACCGCGCCGTGAATGACCTGCACGCGCACTTCGGCGTTGGACAGTTTTTCGAGCGATTGACGCACCGCTTCCACCGAACCCTGCACGTCCGCTTTCACGATCACGTTCAGTTCCTTCATTTCGCCCTGTTGCATCTGATCGAACAGATTGTCGAGAGTGACCTTCTGATACTGTTTGAACTGCTCTTCCTTCGCAGCGTCGCGGCGCTGTTCCACTAGTTCACGCGCCAAGCGTTCGTCGGTAACGGCGTTGAACACATCGCCCGCGGTGGGAACCGAGTCAAGTCCCATGATCTCCACGGGGACGGAGGGGCCTGCTTCGGCAATCTTTTCGCCGCGTTCGTTGGACATGCTGCGCACACGGCCGACGGCAGTACCGGCCACCAAAATGTCGCCGCTGTGCAATGTGCCGTTTTGCACCAGTACGGTCGCGATCGGGCCGCGGCCTTTATCCAAGCGCGCTTCGATGACCACACCCTTGGCGGCACGATCGGGGTTGGCACGCAGTTCTTTCATTTCTGCCACCAACTGCACCGATTCCAGCAGACGGTCGATGCCCATCCCCGTGAGCGCGGAAACCGGCACGCAAATGACGTCGCCGCCCCACTCTTCGGGCACGAGTTCATGTTCGGTCAACTGTTGCAACACGCGGTCGGGGTTGGCGGTGGGTTTATCCATTTTATTTACCGCAACCACGATATCAATGCCCGCCGCTTTCGCGTGGTTGATCGCTTCGATGGTCTGCGGCATGATACCGTCGTCCGCGGCCACCACCAGAATAGCGATGTCGGTTGCCTGCGCACCGCGGGCGCGCATGGAGGTGAAGGCGGCGTGACCAGGAGTGTCCAGGAAGGTCAGCCAGGTGTTATCGCCGATATCCACACGGTACGCACCGATGTGCTGGGTGATACCGCCGGCTTCGCCCGCAGTCACGTTGGTCTTGCGGTTCGCATCCAGAATGGAGGTCTTACCGTGGTCCACGTGGCCCATAACCACCACGACGGGATCGCGCGGTTGCAGATCCTGTGCGGTATCTTCGCTGTCGTCGATGATGCGCTCTTCGATGGTAACCACCACTTCGCGCTCCACCTTGGCGTTCAATTCTTCCGCCACCAAGAAAGCGGTGTCAAAATCGATCTCTTGGTTGACCGAAGCCATCACGCCCATCAACATGAGCTTTTTAATGACTTCAGCAGAGGTGACCTTCAAGCGGGAGGCGAATTCGCCCACCGTGATGGTGTCGCCCACCTGCACGGTGATCGGTTTCTTTTGGCGTTCCAACTGAATGCGGCGCATACGCTCCGCTTCGGTTTCGCGGCGGCGTTGCGGTTTGCGATACTGCTGGGATTTTTGGTTGATCTTTTGCTTTTGCGCCACACCCTCGCCGCGCACACGGTTGGAGGATTGCGCCATCACGTCGTACTTCTCATCGTACTTGTTGGCCGAAAGTTGTTGCGGAGCACGGGTATCCACCGTGCGGCGCTCGATCTCGCGGGTGATGGGCGCGGCATTTTCGTCTTTTTCCTTCTTCTTTTTCCGGGGTTGCGGCGGAATGACCACAACGGGCGCAGCCGCTTTCTTTTCGGTCGCTTTCTTTTCTTCGGCGGCGCGTTTTTCCGCCGCTTTACGCTCGATCTCTTTTTGCTCGGCGGCACGGGCGGCATCCGCTTTTTCCTTCGCTTCGGCATCCGCCTTTGCCTTTTCGGCTTCGGCTTTCGCTTTTTCGGCGGCCGCGGCTTCTTCGGCCAGACGGCGCAGTTCCGCTGCGGCTTCTTCTTGCTGTTTGCGAAGGGCGGCGGCTTCGTCTTCTTTTGCTTTTTTTGCGGCGGCTGCGGCCTTTTCACGGCGCTTTTCCGCCGCGGCAAAATACGCATCCAAGCTCTTCACCGCGTTCTTTTGGGTGTAGTATTCAAAAATCAAATTCAATTCCTCTTCGGTGAGGGTGGTGACGCTCTTTTTCGGGGTATCCACATACTCCGCGAGCAGAGCAATCACGTCTTTACTGGGCACTCCCAGGTCTTTGGCAACATCGCCGACACGATATTTAACGGTCATACGGCATCCTCCTCATTGCGACAATCGGCGGCCTTTATCATTGCGGCCGCAAAGCCTCGGTCTTCGGTGGCGACAACGCCGATCGGTTTATTAAACCCGGCGGCGTGTCCGATTTCGGTTTTGGTTAATTCGGTAGCGAGGAACGGCACGGCATCGCCCGCCGTGAAACGCAGTTCCTTTTGGGTTTTCGGGGACAGATCACACGCCAGCAGAATCAACTGTGCGTGCCGCGCCTTCACGGAATCGACCACCGCGTCAAATCCCGCGACGAGTCGTCCGGCGCGCCGCGCCATCCCCAAAAGTCCGCACAAACGGTCATTCATTTGCCGCCAATTCCTCCTCCATACGATCATAGAGGTCGTCGGGAATGGCACAGGCAAACGCTTTTTCCAAACGGTGCGCTTTGCGCGCCGCCGTAAGGCAAGCGGGGGAGGGGCAGACATACGCGCCGCGCCCGGCTTTGCGTCCGGTCAAGTCCAGCGAGATCTCCCCTTCGGGGCTTTTTACTACGCGCACCAGTTCTTTCTTCGGCTTCATTTCGCCGCAACCGGTGCATTTACGCAACGGGACGCGCCGCGCCCCTGCTTGTTTTTGTGCCATTCAAAACACCTCTGTCAATTATTCTCCGAAGAAACCGCTTTCGGGACGAATATCGATCTTCCAGCCGGTCAGGCGCGCCGCCAGACGGGCGTTTTGTCCCTTGTTGCCGATGGCGAGCGACAACTGCGATTCCGGCACGGTTACGCGGCAGGCCTTCGCTCCTTCGGGATCCAGTTCCACCGACACGACTTTGGCGGGAAGCAGAGCCGCCGCGATGAATTTTTCCATATCGTCGCTGTAATCCACGATATCGATCTTCTCGCCGCCCAGTTCTTCCACGACTTTCGCCACACGTGCACCGCGCGGGCCGATGCACGAGCCGACCGCATCCACGTTTTCCTCGTGGGCAAGCACCGCCATTTTGGTGCGTGAACCCGCTTCGCGGGCGATGGCTTTCACTTCGATGGTGCCGTTGAAGATTTCGGGCACTTCGTTTTCAAACAAACGCTTCACCAATCCTGCGTGGGTACGGGAGATGTAAATGCGAGGACCTTTTTCGGTTTCCTTCACGTCCACCACAAACACTTTGATGTGCATACCTTCGCGGATCTCCTCGTCGCCGATCATTTCGGCCTTGGGAAGCAACGCTTCGGATTTGCCGATCTCCACCGTGGCAGAGCCCGTGGTGGGATCCACGCGGGTGACCAGCGCGGTGACCAATTCCTGGTTGCGGCGCTGGAACTCTTCGAGCTGCTGGCCCTTTTCCGCTTCACGGATACCTTGACGGATCACGTGTTTCGCAGATTGGGCGGCAATGCGGCCGAACTGTTTGGTTTCCAGTTCGATTTCCACCACGTCGCCGACTTTGGCGTTTTTCTTGTACTTCGCCGCTTGTTCGGGCAACAGTTCCAAATCCGAATCCAGCACCTCTTCCACCACCGTCTTTTGCACGGTCACGCGGAACTCGTTGGTTATGGGATCCATCACCACAAGCACGTTTTCTTTTGCGCCGAAATCACGGCGCACCGCCAACACGATGGCGGTGCGGATCTTTTCGATCAAGTATTCGGCGGGGATGCCTTTTTCTTTTTCCAGCAGACGAACCGCTTCAAAGAACTCGGCGTTGTTTGCGTTGTTTTTCTTGGTAGCCATGTTTTGATAGTCATCCTTTCTGTATCACACGGAGATCAGTCATCTCCATCGGTTTCTTCGTCGATGCCGTAGGCATCTTCATCATCCAGCACGTGCACGAGAGAGATCTCCTTTTTCGCGAAGGTGAGCACATGGCCCTCCTCCGTTTCGATGCACACGCTGCCGTCTTCGGTCGGCGGCAGGAGAATTCCTGCAAACTCGCGTTCGCCGTCCACCGCATGGTATAACCGCACCACGACGGCCCATCCTTCGCAATAGGCGAAGTGTTCGGGACGGGTGAGTTCCCGTTCCACACCGGGGGTGCTGACCTCCAATGAGTAGGACTGCGGAATGGGATCGGCTTCATCCAACAAAGGGTTCAGCCGCCGCGACAGCGCCACGCAATCGTTTAAGTCGGCACCGCCGTCTTTATCGATCCAGTAACGCAGATACCACGAGGCGCCCTCTTTCACGAAGCGGACATCCCACAGCGTCAGCCCCAATTCTTCCGCCACCGGCTGTGCCAGACGGCGGCAGGCGGCGGCAACACCGCTTACTTTTTCTGCCATGTGCTCACTCCCTCTAACACAAAAGAGTGGGTCGCCCCACTCTTTCATCATCCTGTATCTGCACACAGTATACCACCGCTTTTCAAAAAATGCAACCCCTTTAATGGAAAAATATAAAATATTTTTTAGGTAAACGTGAAAACAGTCGTTGACAAGGCGCGAGGTTTTCCTGTATGATGAAAGAGTAGATAAGGAGAAGAGGTGACCGTATGCGAAGAAGTTTGCGTGTAACGGCGCTGACGTTGGCGCTTGCGCTGTTGTTTTCGGTGTGTCCCGTAACGAATATATTGTGGCCTGTGGCGGCGTCCACGGCGGATCGCACGATCGGTCGGTTGCCTGTTCCGCCCACGGTGGACGGTGTGCTGTCCCAAGAGGAGTGGGGCGGGATGGATATGCCGCTTGTGAATTATCAAACCTTTACCATTCCCGGCGAGGCTGCCAAAACAGAGCTTGAGGGCGAAGTCTACCTCGGGTGGGATGATACGCATATGTATCTGGCGATCGCCGCACGGTATGAGGAGCATGCAAACGGTTACAACGGGTTTGACGTGTGGCGTGGGGATGCGTTGCAGATACAGATCGCCGCAAACGGCGGAAAGCGCTACGCGTTTGCGTTTGCGGCGGGGGATGACGGCGTGGTGCGCGGCTATTGCTCCGGTAAGGAAACGTATGAGGTTACCGCAACGGGCGGCGAATTCTTTGTGCGCCGCGACGAAGCGATCAACACCACGTTTTATGAGATCGCGTTGCCGCTGTCCCGCTTTTCGGGTGAGGATGTGTTGCAAGAAGGCGACCGTTTGCGCTTTTCTTATGCCGTGCATATGCACAACGGATATTACTATGAGTGGTGCGGCGGCATCGTTCGCGAAAAAAACATCGATAAAGCGGCCGAAATAACGCTTGGTGCGGAAAAGCCCATGTCGGCCGAAGTGACCGAAACCCTCAAGATGGGGGATGTGGATAAAAGCGGTCGTGTGGATTCCACCGATGCGCGTTTGATGTTGCAGTATGCGGTGGGAAAGATCGGGGAGGACGATCTGGATCTGCGGGTGGCGGATGTGGACGGGAACCAAAAGATGGATTCCACCGATGCGCGCCTGGTGTTGCAGTTCGCGGTGGAAAAGATTACGGAATTGCCCGTGGGCAACACTCTTACCGTGACGGTGGGCACGGGAACGCTCAACACCGATACCCGTGCCGTTTCCTCCAACACCTTTGCGCCGAGTGACGTGAAAGCGGGCAAGGCCTTTCTCGCTTTGTCCGAACTGGAGAAGAAAGAAGCCGAAAAAGGTGCGGCGGAGTTTGCGTATTTTGCATTTACGAAATACGACAACCCGCATTTGCCTTTCGCGTTTGCGTGTTACGACGGCGGGGATACCCTCACCGCCATGGTGCCTGCAGGTATCGATCTGTCTGCCATGATTCCGGTTTTCTCGTATTACGGGGATGACGTGCTGATGGACGGCCGTCCCGTCGTTTCACAGGTAACGGTGCTGGATCTGACACAGGATGTGGTGCTGACGCTTACCCCGTGGGAAGGCGAGTCGCGCACCGTGACGGTGCACGTGGAAGCGCTGGATACCGGCCTGCCTTCGGTGGCGCTCACCACGGAGAATATGCAGGAGATCGTGAAAAAAGAGGAGTACGTCAACACCACCTTCTACCTCGGCGGCGGGGAAATGGAGGTGCCGATGTTGGTCACTTCCCGTGCGAAGGGACGCGGCAACTCCACGTGGGGACACCCCAAAAAGAGTTACACCTTGAAGTTGGATAAAAAAGCCACCTTGCTCGGCATGTCCGAATCGAAAGATTGGGCGCTGGTGTCGAATTACGAGGACAAATCGCTGCTTCGCAACATAGCGGCGGTGTATTTGGCCAAAGGCACGGGGCAGGCGTGGGTACCCGACCGTCGCCCGGTGGATCTGTGGTATAACGGCTGTTACTGGGGAACGTACGATTTGGCCGAAAAAGTGGAGGTCGAAAGCGACCGCGTGGATATCGTCGAATATATGCAAGGTATGGCGACGGGACAAAGCGGCTTTTTGTTGGAATTTGACGGCCACGTGGGCGAAGTGAGCGACGAACAACGCGCGCAATGGGTGCGTCCGTTGGGCGACAGCTACGATATCTTCTACGATCCCGCCACCGACGAGCTGTTTATGCAGGTGCCGCACAGCCACAAGTGGCTCACGCTGAAAGATCCCGATTACAAGGATCTGGAACACTATACCCTGCAGATCTTATACATTCACCAACAGGTCACCCGCGCGGTGAAGGCGCTCGAAAGCGGGGATTATAACCGTATTGCAGACTGTTTCGATATTCCGTCCTTCTGCCAATGGTATCTGGTGGAAGAGTTTATGAACAACACCGACAGCGCGTTCCATTCGTCGTGTTACATGACGCTGGATGCGGGCGGCAAGTTTACCATGGGTCCCATCTGGGACTTCGACCGTTCGTCCGAAAATTGCCATTACTGGAATCCCGAAGAGAAGATCGACGAGTTGTACAATCAACGCTCGGCGTGGTTTTACATGCTGTTTGCGGTGCCCGAATGCCGCGAGATCCTGAAGCAGGAATACGAAGTTTTTCGCAAACGGTTGGTCACGTTGCCCGCCTACGTGGAATCGGTGGCGGATACGCTTTACGCATCACAGGAATACAACTTTATCCGCTGGCCCATTCTCACCACCGTTGTGAACGGGCCGAACGAATGGGACGAGTGGAATGCCGTGGCGCAGGCACAGCGCGACTCACAGACCTTTGAATCGGAAGTGGCGCGACTGAACGCCTATTTTGCCCGCCGCACCGCCCAAATGGAAGCGTTCATGAAAACGCAATAACAACGAAAAACGGCTGTGACAAAACGTCACAGCCGTTTTGCTTACGGCAGACGCAAACGGTCGCCGGGGAAGATGAGGTTCGGGTTGGTCAGACGGTTTAGTTGTACCAGAGTTTCCACCGTGGTGCCGTTGGCTTTGGCGATGGCAAACAGCGTGTCGCCCGGTTGCACCACATATACGTCGTCATCCTCGTTCGGGCGCGGCGGCCGCGGGGGACGGGGAGGCATGGGCGGACGCGGTGCGGGCGGAGTGGGGCGCAGGGCGCACGGCAGGCGAAGACGCCGCCCGATTTGCAGATTTTCGGGGTCGATCACCCCGTTTAAACGGGCGAGAACGGCGGCGGTGGTGCCGCAACGCCGCGCCAATGTATACAGCGTGTCGCCCGGTTGTACGGTGTACCAATACATAAAAAAGCTCCTTTCGGCAGTCGTTCATTCCCAATGTATGCATGCCGTAAAAAAGGTGTGCTTTTTTTCGGAAAGTGTGCTATGATGGTAGAAGAAAACCACACGTTAGGAGAGAGCATGATGAGTCAATTTGTCGAAATCACGCCCGAGGCCATCGGGGAGAATCTGTTTCATCTGATCGGGAAGGAATGGATGCTGATCACGGCGGGACAACCGCATCGGTTCAACACCATGACGGCCAGTTGGGGCGGTGCAGGGGTCATGTGGAACGCACCGTGTGCCGCGGCGATGGTGCGTCCTTCCCGCTACACGTATGGGTTTATGGAACAAGAGGAATACTATACCCTCTCGTTTTTGGGCGAGGCGCATCGCGCCGCGTTGCAACTGTGCGGGCGCGTGTCAGGGCGGGATACCGATAAGGTGGCGGCGACAGGGCTTCACCCGCGGTTTGACGCACCCGCCCCCTATTTTGACGAAGCGCATTTGGTTTTGGTTTGCCGCAAGCGTTATGTGTCGGATATCGATCCGCAACGTTTTTTAGATCCTGCCGTTGCCACCCACTATCAAAACGGGGATTACCACCGCGTATACCTCGGAGAGATCGTAAAAGTCTTGCAAAAAACCGAATAAACCGCCTTGCCAAACGGGGGAAGGTGTGGTATGCTACTGGTAGTTGTGTGAAAGGAGTGGTACGGTATGAAACGGTTGCTTGTCATCGTTACGGTTGCTTTGCTGTTGACGGTGATGTGGATGTGTCCCCTAACGGCACATGCGGCGTATGACCTGCCGGAGGATGTGGCGGTCGGCGCGAAATCGGCGTTGCTTATGTACGTCGGCAGCGATCCCTCACAGGATACCGTACTGTTTGAACGGGAGGCGGACGTGCGCCGATCCCCCTCTGCCACCGTGCGGGTGATGGTGGGGTTGTATGCCGTTCGGGAGATCCGTGAACGTAATTTGGATATCGACACCGCCACGGGGGTGTACGATTACAACTGCTATTTGCAGATCACCGGCACGGGACTGGGCGTGGTGAACATGCAGATCGGCGATGAGTGGACGCTCAGAGATCTGCTCACCGCCTCCATGGCGGAAACGGCGGCGGATGCGTGTGTCACGTTGTGCACCGCGCTGTCGGGCAGCGTGTCTGCGTTTTTGGACGGCATGAACCACATGGCGCGAGAGATGGGGTGTCACGACACCGCGTTTGCCAACGTCACGGGATTGGATGCGCTCGGCCAGTACACCACCGCGCGGGATCTCGCTACGATCATGCGGGCGGCGATGGAATATCCCGAACTCACCGCCATGCTCGGTGTGCGCAACTATGAAGTGAATCCTGTCGTGGGGCAAAAACAACAGCGCGCCACCGTCAATTCCATGTTGCGTCCCATCACCGACAGTTATTATCCCAAGTTGGAGTTTGGCCGCACGGGATATGCGGGTGAAGCGGGGCGGTGTATGGTTTCGGTGGCAAAAGACGGCGGCTATCGCTACATGGCGGTGGTGCTGGGCAGCGCCGCCGAGGATGGCAGCGACCGTGCGATCGCGCATTTTGAAGATACGCAGAATTTGTATGAATGGGCGTTCAACAACTTTTCTTACAAAACGCTGTTGACAGCGGGACAACCGGTGGCACAACTGCCGGTAGATCTCGCGTGGTCCATCGATACGGTTGGGTTGGTGTCGGGCGATTCGTTCGGCACGGTGGTGCCGAACGATCTGGACGTGGCCACGATTATTTTGAAACCCACGCTTATCAATGTCGGAAAAGTGGATGCACCGGTGGAAAAAGGGGCGAATTACGGGGCGGTGGAATTGTATATTACCCCCGACCAAAAGATCGGTGAAGTGCCGATGGTAGCGGGCGCTTCGGTGAAACGCAGCGACGTGCTGTGGGTGTGGCGCGGCGTGAAAAAAGTGTTTTCTTCGGTGTGGTTGTATGTCGGGTTGGTCACGTTTTTCCTGCTGGTCGGCGGATACGTGATGCTCGTGGCCGCACACAACCGCCGTCGCCGCAGAAAGAGAGGGCGTGGATGATGCCGCAGTTGACCGATATTGCCTATGTGCGGGATCTGCTCGCACGGCACGGGTTTTCCTTTTCCAAAAAATTGGGACAGAATTTTCTCATCAATCCGTCGGTATGCCCGCGCATGGCCGCTTCGTGCGGGGCGGATAAAGCAGGCGGCGTGTTGGAGATCGGCCCCGGTGTGGGGGTGCTGACCAAAGAACTCGCCGCGGTGGCGGGGCAGGTGGTGGCGATCGAACTGGACGACCGCTTGTTACCCGTGTTGCGCGAAACTCTTGCGGATTGTGATAATGTCACCGTGGTGCACGGCGATGCCTTGAAATTGGATTTACACGCGCTGCTTAGCGAACGATTCGGCGGCCGTCCCGTGTCGGTGTGCGCCAATCTGCCGTATTACATCACGTCGCCGCTGATCATGGCGTTGCTCGAAAGTCGCCTGCCGATCGACTCGCTCACCGTGATGGTGCAGCGGGAAGCGGCGGATCGTCTGTGCGCCGCACCCGGCACCCGTGCCGCGGGGGCTGTCACCCTGGCGGTGGCGTATTACGCCGAAGCGGAAAAATTGTTCGACGTATCGCGCGGCAGTTTCATGCCCGCCCCGAATGTGGACAGCGCGGTGATCCGTTTAACGGTGCGCAAAACACCACCCGTGGACGTGCGGGATGAAAAGAGGCTGTTCCGCCTTATCCGTGCGGGGTTCGGACAGCGCCGCAAAACATTGCTCAACTCCCTTTCGGCCGCCCTGCCCGACCGCAACCGTCTGCGTGTCGCTTTGGAAACGGCGGGGGTATCGCCCACCGCCCGCGCCGAGGAGTTGACACTTGCCCAATTCGCCGCCATTGCCAACGCGGCGGGAGAATAACAAACAACACCGCCGACAACGATGCTTGTCGGCGGTGTTTTCGCTTTTTATTCTTCGTTTTTCAGCAGCAACGTTTCCGCTTCGGCGGGGGCAAGTTCTTCTACGGATCGCAGATTTTTTTGAATGATGCGGTTGCGGGTGCGTGCATCTTCCAACGTGTTGCCCGCTTCTTCAATTTTGCGCTGAATCTTGTCCAGCGCCACACCGAATTTTTCATACTGCGCTTTGGCGGCGCCGAGCACTTTCCACACCTCGGCAGCGCGGCGGTCGAGCGCGATGGTGCGAAAACCCATGCGCAAGGTGTTCAAAAAGGCGGTGATGGTGGTCGGGCCGCACACCATCACGCGGTGTTTTTGTTGCAATTCTTCCGCCAATCCCGGGCGGCGCAACACTTCGGCATATAACCCCTCGGTGGGCAAAAACAGAATGGCGAAATCGGTGGTGGCGGGCACGTTGATATACAGCCGTGCAATGTCCGCCGCCTCTTTTTTGATGATGTGTTCCAATGCTTTCGCGGCTTCTTCCACCGCCGCGCGATCGGCACGGTCGGCCGCTTCGGACAGTCGCAGATAATCCTCTTGCGGGAATTTGGAATCAATGGGCAACCACACGAATTTCCCCTCTTCGTCGCGGGAGGGGATCTTCACCGCAAATTCCACCCGTTCGTTGTTCCCCCGCACCGATACGTTGCGTTCAAACTGGTCGGGCGTTAAGGTTTGTTCCAACAGATTGCCCAGTTGCACTTCTGCCCACGTGCCGCGCGCTTTCACGTTGGTGAGCACCCGTTGCAGGTCGCTCACGCCGGAAGCCAATTCCTTCATTTCGCCCAACGAACGGTACACGTTTTGCAACTGTTCGCCCACCGCCTGAAAACTGGTGTCCAGCCGCTTTTGCAGGGTGGCGGTGAGTTTTTCGTCCACCGTGGCACGCATCTGTTCCAGTTTCTTTTCGTTGCTTGTTTGCAGGCGTTCCACCGCTTCGGTGAGGGTGCGGTTCACCCGTTCGGTCTGGGTGGTGAGCGCTTGGTGCAGGCGTGCTTGTTCCGCCGCGTGAGATTCGGTTTGCTCCCGCCGCAGGGTGCGGATCTCTTCCCGCAGACGGGCCTCGCTCCCGTTATCCTGCGGGCGGCGCACCAACAGCACCACCAACAGCGCCGCGCAAACCGCCAGCAACCCCCATGTGACGAACATCTCCATACCCACGCCTCCGAACAAATGTTTTTTCTCATTATACCCCCAAAACGTGTACCTGTCAAGTTTCTCTTGCCAAATGCCGATTTATCGATTATAATGAAAAAAATGTGTGAAAAAGGGTGGTTTCAAGTGAAACGCGAACAGTATATCTCTTGGGACGAGTTTTTTATGGGTGTGGCGATGCTCGCGGCGGAACGCAGTAAGGATCCCAGCACGCAGGTGGGTGCGTGTATCGTCAGCGGGGATAACGATCCCGCAGGCGGCAACGTGATTCTTTCCACGGGGTATAACGGCTTTCCCGCGGGGTGTTCAGACGATGAATTTCCGTGGGAACGCGACGGCGATTACGGTGACACGAAGTATCCTTTCGTGGTGCACGCCGAATTGAACGCCATTTTGAATGCGCGCGGCAAATCGTTGCGCGGGGCGCGTTTATACGTGGCGTTGTTCCCGTGCAACGAATGCGCGAAGGCGATCATCCAAGCGGGCATTCGCGAAGTGGTGTATTTGTCGGATAAGTATGCCGAAACCGATTCCACCCGTGCGTCGCGCCGCATGCTGACGGCGGCAGGGGTGACGTTACGTCAGTTCGTGTCGGATCGCAAAATTTTGCTCGATTATTCGGTGGATGCGTAAAATTGCACAGCCGTAGCTTTTTGCTACGGCTGTTTTTGTCATAAAGGGAAAAATGTGTCGTTTCGCTTGCATTTTTCGGAAATGTGAGTATAATAAGGGTTGTAATTTTTGTTTACGGAGGAATGAATCATGTTGGTTTCGGCAGCGGAAATGATGCAAAAAGCGCGTGACGGTCACTATGCCGTCGGTCAGTTCAACATCAACAACTTGGAGTGGACCCGCGCGGTTTTGGAAACTGCGCAGGAGTGCAACTCCCCCGTTATCCTCGGTGTGTCGGCGGGTGCGGGCAAATATATGGGCGGTTTCAACGTGGTGTCCGCCATGGTGAAGGCGATGATCGAATCCTTGGGTATCACCGTGCCGGTGGCACTCCACCTCGATCACGGCACCTACGATCAATGCTATCAATGCGTGCAGGCGGGCTTCTCCTCCATCATGTTTGATGGTTCGCACTATCCGATCGAAGAGAACCTCGCGAAGACCACCGAACTCGTGCATGTGGCACATCAGCTCGGCCTTTCCATTGAAGCGGAGGTTGGCTCCATCGGCGGTGAGGAAGACGGCGTCGTGGGCTTGGGCGAATGCGCCGATCCCGCGGAATGCAAGCAGATTGCGGATCTCGGCGTGGACATTCTCGCGGCGGGCATCGGCAACATCCACGGCAAATATCCCGAAAACTGGCCCGGCCTGCGTTTTGACGTGCTCGAGCAGATCAAAAACGCGGTGGGCGATATGCCCCTCGTGTTGCACGGCGGCACCGGCATTCCCGAAGAACAGGTCAAAAAAGCGATCGATCTCGGTGTGTGCAAGGTGAACGTGAACACCGAATGCCAGCTCGCGTTTGCGGCGGCTACCCGTACCTATGTGGAAGCGGGCAAGGACCTCGAGGGCAAGGGCTTCGATCCGCGCAAACTCCTTGCGGACGGCACAAAGGCGATCAAAGCGACCGTCAAGGAAAAGATGGAACTCTTCGGCTCGGTGAACAAGGCGTAATTTCAAAAAGAACACGGCGTATTTGTCGTGTTCTTTTTTTGCTTTTTTCGTGTCAATATTCACAAATTTTCGGGGCGAAAAACCCCTCGATTTTTCTTGACATAAACGGGCAAAATATGCTATACTCCATATAGTAATTTTATACTTTAAAAACATTCTTTGCGACTGACGGATTTGTGGAGCACCACATGAAACAAAGAATGAAAAAGCCGACCGTCTGGGCGCATTTGACTTACCGTAAGTTGAGTGCGCCCTTTTTTAGTTCACAAGGAGGGTTTGACATGAAAAAAGTAGGCATCGTGATGGGCAGCGACAGCGATCTGCCGATCATCAAAAAAGCAACGGATATGTTGAAGGCGTTGGACATTCCGTTTGAAGTGCATGTGTATTCCGCACATCGCACCCCCGACGAAGCGCGCGACTTCGCACGTAACGCCCGTCAAAACGGCTTCGGCGTGATGATCGCCGCGGCGGGTATGGCGGCGCACTTGGCGGGGGCCGTGGCGGCCAACACCACTCTGCCCGTGATCGGCATCCCCTGCCAAGGGCCGATGTTGGAAGGCTTGGATGCCCTGCTTTCCACCGTGCAGATGCCCACCGGCATTCCCGTGGCCACGGTGGCGGTGAACGGCGGCGGCAACGCCGCGTTGCTTGCGGCGCAGATCCTCGCGGTGGAGGATGCGGTGCTGGCGCAACGCCTCGATGAAAAGCGTGCGGCGGATGCCGCGGCGGTATTGGCGAAAGATGCGGATATCGCATCCCGCCTGTAAATGTTGTTGTCAAAAAATTTTTAACATAAAGGAGAAAACGATCATGGAAAAGAAACTGGTTTACAAAGGTAAAACGAAAGACGTATTTGCGCTGGATAACGGTAACTACCTGTTGAAATTCAAGGATGACTGCACCGGTAAAGACGGCGTGTTCGATCCCGGTGAAAATGCGGTTGGCTTGACCATCGACGGCGTGGGCGACGTCAACCTGCGCATGTCTATCTACTTCTTTGAAAAAGTGAACGCCGCGGGTATCAAAACCCACTATGTGAACGCCTCGCTTGCAGACACCACCATGGAAGTCTTGCCCGCGAAAGTGTTCGGCAAAGGCCTCGAAGTGATCTGCCGTCACAAAGCGGTGGGCAGCTTCTTCCGCCGTTACAGCGATTACATTGAAGAGGGCGCCGATCTGCCCGCGTATGTGGAAATGACCTTTAAGAACGACGAAAAGGGCGATCCGCTGGTGACCAAAGACGGTTTGGTGGATCTCGGCGTGATGACCGCGGAGCAGTACGACGACATGAAGGAAATGACGCAGAAGATCACGCAGATCGTGGCGGATGATCTGAAGGAGAAGGGTCTTGTGCTGTACGATATCAAGTTCGAGTTCGGCTACGATGCGGACGGCAAAGTGATGCTGATCGACGAGATCGCCTCCGGCAACATGCGCGTGTACAAAAACGGCGAATACATTGATCCGATGACGTTGTCGGAACTGTTCTTTGCGTAAGAGGTAAGCCATGGGAGGATTTTTCGGTGCCGTGTCGCGAAACGAGTGCCTGATGGACGTGTTCTTCGGGGTGGATTACCACTCCCACCTCGGCACGCGTCGCGGCGGCCTCGCGGCGTACGATAAGGAAATCGGCCTGCAACGGCAGATCCATAATATTGAAAACTCGCCGTTTCGCACCAAGTTTGAACACGTGTTTGATGAGATGCGCGGTACGGCGGCCATCGGTTGCATCAGCGATACCGATCCGCAGCCGTTGCTTATCCGTTCGCAATGGGGCGCTTACGCCATCTGTGTGATCGGCCTTATCAACAACGCAGAAGAGTTGCAAGAGCAATGCCTTTCGTTGGGCGGGCACTTCAACGCCATGACCGGCGGCGTGGTGAACACCACCGAATTGGTGGCGGCGCTTATCAACCAAAAAAGCGATTTTGTCGAAGGTGTGCGTTATGCGCAGGACGCGATCGAAGGGTCGATGTCCATCCTTATTCTGCGGGATGACGGAACTGTCGTCGCGGCGCGCGACCGTATGGGGCGCATTCCCGTGGTGCTTGGGCAAAGCGAGGAAGGGTACTGCGTGTCGTTTGAATCCTTTGCGGGCGACAAACTCGGTTACGCACCTTTGCGAGAACTCGGTCCGGGCGAGATCGTGAGCCTCACCGCCGACGGCGTGTCGGTGTTGGCACTCCCGCGGGAAAAGAAACGGGTGTGCGCGTTTTTGTGGTCGTATTACGGTTATCCCACCTCGGGGTACGAAGGTGTCAACGTGGAAGTGATGCGTTGCCGCAACGGCGGTATCATGGCGCGTGACGATGCGGCAAAGGGCCTCACGGAAGGGATCGATTACGTGTGCGGTGTGCCGGATTCGGGCACGCCTCACGCCATCGGGTATGCCAACCAAAGCGGCATTCCGTTTGCCCGCCCGTTTATTAAGTACACCCCCACCTGGCCGCGCAGTTTCATGCCGTCCAGCCAGAAGGAACGCAGTCGCGTGGCGAAGATGAAGCAGATCCCCGTACACGAGCTGATTCAGGATAAGAGCCTATTGTTTGTGGACGATTCCATCGTCCGCGGCACACAGCTGAAAGAAACGGTGGATTTCCTGTATGAGCACGGTGCTAAAGAAGTGCACATGCGTTCCGCTTGCCCGCCTATTATGTACGGGTGCAAGTATTTGAACTTTTCGCGTTCCACGGGAGATATGGATTTGATCGCCCGCCGCACCATCATGGAACTGGAAGGGGAGGAAGGCAACCTTCACATCGCGGAATACAGCGATTCCTCCACCGAGCGCGGACAGAAACTGCGCCGCGCGATCTGTGAGAAGTTGCATTTCGCTTCGTTGGAATTTCAGTCGGTGGAAGGGATCGTGGAAGCGATCGGCCTGCCCGTCGAGGATCTTTGCACCTACTGCTGGACAGGAGTTGAATAAACGCTATGCGTTTATTCAACTCCGAGAAAATACGCTTTTGCACGGCGGACACCGTGCCGTGCATTTCGCCTCACGGCGAAACCAAGCGCATTTTCGCCACGGGCGCTTTGCGCCGCTTATTCTTCGAGAAAATACGCTTTTGCACGGCGGACACCGTGCCGTGCGTTTGGCCCGGCGGTGAAACCAAGCGCTTTTTTGTTTGCAAACAGCTTACAAACCGAACGAATCGTAAAGAACACCCGCGAGGGGATCAATCAAAAGAGAGGGATACGAAATGAGTATGCAATCCAAATCCGACAGCTACGCCGCGGCCGGCGTGGACATTACCGCCGGTTACCGTGCGGTGGAACTGATGAAACAGCACATCGCCAAAACCATGACGGCGGGCGTTTGCTCCGACGTGGGTGGTTTCGGCGGCTTGTTTGAACTGGATCTTACGGGTATTACCCGTCCCGTTTTGGTGAGTGGCACCGACGGTGTCGGCACCAAACTGAAGATCGCCTTTTTGATGGACAAGCACGACACGGTGGGTATCGACTGTGTGGCTATGTGCGTGAACGATATCATTTGTGCGGGTGCCAAGCCGCTGTTTTTCCTCGATTACATTGCGTGCGGTAAGAACATCCCCGAACGCATTGCGGATATCGTCAAAGGTGTGGCGGAAGGTTGCGTGCAGTCGGGTGCGGCGCTCATCGGCGGCGAAACTGCCGAAATGCCCGGTTTCTATCCCGTGGACGAATACGACCTCGCCGGTTACTGCACCGGTGTGGTGGATAAAGCCAAGATCATCAACAATAAAACGATGGAAGCGGGCGATGTCGTGATCGCATTGCCGTCCAGCGGCGTACACTCCAACGGATTCTCGCTGGTGCGCAAAGTGTTTGATGTGGAAACCAAGGAGATCAAAACCCCCGTGGCGGAACTCGGCGGCCGTTCCATCGGTGAAACGTTGCTGACTCCTACGAAGATCTATGTGAAGCCTGTGTTGGCGCTGTTGGATGCCATGCCGGTGAAGGGTATTTCCCACATCACGGGCGGCGGCTTCTATGAAAATATTCCGCGCAGCATTCCCGACGGCTTGGGCGCGCGCATCGACAAGAACGCGGTGCGTATTCTCCCCATCTTCGATCTGTTGGCCAAAACCGGCGGTATCAGCGAACGCGATATGTTCAACACCTTTAACATGGGTGTCGGCATGAGCATCACCGTCGCGGCCGAAAATGCAGACCGTGCGCTTTCCGTTCTGCGCGAGCAGGGTGAGGATGCGTACATCATCGGCGAGATCGTGAAGTCGGACGACAAGGTGATCTTATGACAAAGATCGCGGTACTGGTTTCGGGCGGCGGCACCAACCTGCAAGCGTTGATCGACGCCCAAACAAGCGGTGTGCTGAAAAGCGGCCGCATTGAACTTGTGATCGCCAACAAGGCGGATGCGTATGCACTTACCCGTGCGCAGAATGCGGGTATCGAAACGGCGGTGGTGCTGAAAAAAGAATGCCCCTCCCACGAAGTGTTCGAGCAAAAGATCCGTGACCTTTTGGATGCTCACGGAATCGACCTCATTGTGTTGGCAGGCTTTATGGTGATCTTGAGCGAATCCTTCACCTCGGCCTATCCCCGCCGCATCATCAACGTGCATCCGTCCCTCATTCCGTCGTTTTGCGGAGAAGGGTTTTACGGGTTGCGTGTGCACGAAGCGGCGCTGGCCTACGGCGTGAAGGTGACGGGTGCCACGGTGCATTTTGTGAACGAGATCCCCGACGGCGGTGAGATCATTCTGCAAAAAGCGGTGGCGATCCGCGAAAACGACACCCCCGAAACCTTGCAAAAGCGCGTAATGCGGCAAGCGGAATGGAAGATCCTTCCCGCCGCCGTTGAAAAAGTATCGAAGGAGTATGTGAAATGAACATTTATGAAATTCCCTCTATTGCCGAGCGTATCCGCGGCAATTCGTATGTCGGCCGCGGCATTGTGATCGGCAAGACGGCCGACGGCAAAAAAGCCTGCTCGGCGTATTTCATTATGGGACGCAGCGCCAACAGCCGCAACCGCGTGTTTACCGTGCGTGACGGTGCGGTGTTTACCGAGCCGTTCGACGCTTCCAAAGTGGAAGATCCCAGCCTTATCATCTATGCGGCCATCCGCGAGTACGAAAACAAGCTGATCGTCACCAACGGCGACCAGACCGATACGGTTTATAACGGGTTGAAAGCGGGGGACACGTTTGCGGGCGCACTCACCACCCGTGAGTTTGAACCCGATGCCCCGAACTTTACTCCCCGCATCAGCGGTATGCTGACCTTCCAAAACGGGGATTTCACCTACGATATGAGCATTCTGAAGAGCGCCGATGCCGAAGGTACGGCTTGCAACCGTTACACCTTCAATTATCCCGCGCTTTCGGGGCTCGGCCATTTTATCCACACCTATGTGTGCGACGGTAACCCCATTCCTACCTTCCAAGGTGAGCCGGAGCGTGTGGCCATCCCGAACGATATCGATGCGTTCACCGCCGATTTGTGGGATGCGCTGGATGAGGACAACAAGATCTCGCTCTTCGTGCGGTACACCGATCTTGCCACCGGCGAGACCGACGACCGTCTGATCAACAAGAATAAGTAAGGGAGTAGCAGGCGATGAAAGAGTTTGAATTGAAATACGGGTGCAACCCGAATCAAAAACCCGCCAAAATCTTCATGAACAACGGCGCGGATCTGCCCATCACCATTTTGTGCGGCCGCCCGGGTTTTATTAACTTCTTGGATGCGTTCAACAGCTGGCAGTTGGTGAAGGAACTGAAAGAAGCGCTGGGCCTGCCCGCGGTCACTTCTTTTAAACATGTCAGCCCCACCTCCGCGGCGGTGGGTATTCCGCTGTCGGATACGCTCAAAAAAGCGTGCTTTGTGGACGATATCGAAGGTTTGGATGATTCGCCGCTTGCGTGTGCGTACGCCCGCGCTCGCGGTACCGACCGTATGTGCTCCTTCGGCGACTGGGTGGCGCTGTCGGATGTGTGTGACGTGACCACCGCCAAAATGATCAAACGCGAAGTATCGGACGGCATCATTGCTCCGGGTTACGAGCCGGAAGCATTGGAGATCTTGAAATCCAAGCGCGGCGGCAACTACAACATCGTGCAGATCGATCCCAACTACGTTCCCGAAGCGATCGAACACAAGCAGGTGTTCGGTATCACCTTTGAACAGGGGCGCAACAATTTTGAGATCAACCGTGAGCTGCTTTCCAACATCGTGACCGCGAATAAGGATCTTCCCGAAACGGCGGTGCGCGATTTGATCGTGGCGCTCATCACGTTGAAATACACCCAGTCCAATTCGGTCTGCTATGCGGTGGACGGCCAGGCGATCGGCGTGGGCGCGGGGCAGCAGTCCCGTATCCATTGCACCCGTCTGGCGGGCACCAAGGCGGACACTTGGTTCCTGCGTCAACATGAAAAGGTGTTGAACCTGCCGTTTAAAGACACTCTCGGCCGCCCCGCCCGCGACAACGTCATCGACGGGTACATCAACAAGAACGAAGAGGACGTCTGCGCCGACGGTAACTGGCAGAAATATTTCACCGAGCAACCCGCCCCGCTGACCGCCGAAGAAGCACGTGCGTTCTTGGACAGCCGTGACGGCGTGGCACTCGGTTCGGATGCGTTCTTCCCGTTCAGCGACAACATTGAGCGCGCCTATCGCAGCGGTGTGAAATACATTGCAGAGCCGGGAGGCTCCATCCGCGACGATGCGGTGATCGAATGCGCGGACAAGTACGGCATGACCGTGGCATTTACCGGTATGCGTCTGTTCCACCATTGATCGTCGGAAAGGATACACAACATGAAGGTTTTAGTAGTGGGCGGCGGTGGCCGCGAACACGCCATCATCAAGAAGTTGCGTGAAAACACCGCGATCGATGTGATCTATGCCCTGCCGGGTAACGGCGGCATGGCGGCGGATGCCGTTTGTGTGGGCGGCGATGCAAAGGATATTGCGGCGGTAACGGAATTTGCCGTTTCCCACGCGATCGACTACGCGGTGGTGGCGCCCGACGATCCGTTGGTGTTGGGTGCGGTGGATGCGTTGACCGAAAAGGGCATCCCGTGCTTCGGCCCCACCGCGGCGGCCGCCATTATTGAGGGCAGTAAGGTGTTCTCGAAAAATCTGATGAAAAAATACGGCATTCCTACCGCACAGTATGAGGTGTTTGAGGATATGGAGGCCGCGCTTGCCTATTTGGAAAGTGCCCCCATTCCCACCGTCATTAAAGCAGACGGCCTGGCGCTGGGCAAAGGAGTCATTATTGCCGAAACGCGCGAGGATGCGAAAGCCGCCGTGCGTTCCATGATGCAGGATAAGCAGTTCGGCGCCAGCGGCGACCGCGTGGTGGTGGAAGAGTTCCTTACCGGTCCGGAAGTGTCGGTGCTGTCTTTTACCGACGGCGAAACGGTGGTGCCGATGATCTCTTCGATGGATCACAAGCGTGCCGGGGACAACGACACGGGATTGAACACGGGCGGTATGGGTACCGTGGCACCCAACCCCTACTACACCCCTACCGTGGCTGCGGAATGTATGGAAACCATCTTCCTGCCCACCATCCGTGCGATGAAGGCGGAAGGCCGCACCTTCAAGGGTTGCCTCTATTTCGGGTTGATGCTCACCCCGAACGGCCCGAAGGTGATCGAATACAACTGCCGCTTCGGCGATCCCGAAACGCAGGTGGTTCTGCCGTTGCTGGAAAGCGATCTGCTCAAAGTCGGATCGTAGCCATGTCGTTCTGTGAGCCAAGGAGTTG
>JAZSHJ010000025.1:0-4565 GCA_045533175.1 Acutalibacteraceae bacterium | reverse complement strand
CAGAGGAACTCTGCAAAAACAAAAGCATCACACTTTCGCATGATGCTTTGTTTTCAGCGGAGAAAGAGGGATTTGAACCCTCGCGACGCTTATCACGCCCTACTCCCTTAGCAGGGGAGCCCCTTCGGCCTCTTGGGTATTTCTCCGAATAGCAAACATATTATATTGGCGGAGAGAGTGGGATTCGAACCCACGGCTCTTTCGAGTCACCGGTTTTCAAGACCGGCTCCTTAAACCGCTCGGACACCTCTCCGTGCATTTTCCAAGGGGACTCTTCGCCGTCTACGAATGGTATAATAGCATTTTTCCATCGGAATGTCAACTGTTTTGTGCGTAAAAATCGTAAAAATCTCGGCACATATTTCCCTTTGCCGAAACGTACACATTACCGATCGGACATTTTGTGGAGAAAGGATGATTTTGCATTGGAATACAAGGATAATTTCCAAGATATGATCGCGAGGTATAACCGCGAATTGCTCGAAGCGTATCATCGAAGACATACGCAAGAAACGGTTGAACCGCCTTCAACCGCAACGCAAGCACCGCCCGAAGCGCTCGTTTCGGCACCGATATTGCCGCCTTTGGAAGAATCTGTACCGTTGCCGCCCGAAATCGGTGTGTTGCAGGTGTGGGTGACCACCGCTTCTGCCGCCCTACCGCTTCAAGGGGTTCACGTAACGGTGAGCGATGCATCCGATGGCGAAGAACGTGCCGTGCGATACAGCGGTGAAACGGACGAATCAGGGCGTACCGAAGCGATTCCGTTGCCTGCGGCAAGTGCACAAGGCTCACTTTCACCCGAGGGCCAACCGGCCCCCTTTACGCTGTACGATATCGCGGTGTATAAGGACGGATTTTATCGGGTGGAAAACCGCGGTGTTCCGCTGTACGGCGGGGTGCGCGCCGTACAGCCCGTGCGGTTGATCCCCTTGCCCGAAGGAACATTCGACGGCACGCTCGTTTATCGCGACAGCGCCCCCGTGGGATTGGAGGAGAGAGCATGATCGGCATACCCTACATTCCCGAAAATTTCACGGTGCATTTGGGTCCGCCCGATGCACCCGCCGAAAACGTCACGGTAACGTTTCCCGATTACATCAAGAACGTGGCGTCCAGCGAGATCTATCCTACGTGGCCGGAAAGTGCCATCCGCGCAAATATTTATGCTCAGATATCCTTTGCCCTTAACCGATTTTACACCGAATGGTATCCCAGTCGCGGATATGATTTTGACATTACCAACTCCACCGCGTTTGATCAAGCGTTTGTCAACAACCGCGTGATCTATGACAACATCAGCAACATTGTGGACGAGATATTCACCACGTATATTCGTGAACAAGGCACGGTACAACCGTTTTTTGCACGGTATTGCAACGGCACCACCAGCACCTGTGAAGGGCTCAGCCAATGGGGTACCGTACCGCTGGCGGAAGAAGGGCTTGGTCCATACGATATTCTCACCCGTTTTTACGGGGACGATATTGAATTGGTGGAAAACGCTCCTGTTATGGTGGGCACGCCCAGTTATCCGGGTGTGCCGCTGACGCTCGGCAGTACGGGGGAAGGGGTGCAACTGAAACAGATCCAACTCAACCGCATTTCACAAAACTATCCCGCCATTCCCAAAATCCCCGTTACCGACGGCTTGTTTGACATGGCCACCGAACGGGCGGTGCGCGCGTATCAAAGTGTCTTCCGTTTGCCCGAGGATGGGGTGATCGGTCCTGCCACATGGAACAGCCTTTCGTATATCTATGCGGCGGTAAAACGATTAGCGGAACTCAACTCCGAAGGCATCACCCTTTCGGAACTGCCGCAACAACGCCCGCAGGTGTTAGGTCCCGGTGACAGCGGTGACGAAGTGCGGGTGTTGCAATATTATTTGGCGGTGGTGGCGGAATTTTACAATGATGTGCCGCCGCTTACTATCAGCAGTACGTACGATACCGCTACCGAAAACGCTGTGAGGGCGTTTCAACGGACACAAGGATTGCCCGAGGACGGATTGATGGGGATACAAACGTGGACTGCCCTTTACCGTGCCTATCGCGGCATTGCGGATAATATCACCCTGTCGGGCGGAGAGCCGCTGCTTGGCACGTTTGTGTTGCGGCAAGGGGACACAGGGGATGAAGTGCGCCGTTTGCAAGAATATCTTTTAGCCCTGTCCGAAGTGTATCCCGCCATTCCCGCCGTGACGGTGGACGGTGTGTTCGGCCCGTCCACCGAGGCGGCGGTGCGTGCCTTTCAGCGACAAATCGGTTTAGAAGAGGACGGCGTGGCGGATGCGCTCACCTTTTTGCAACTGCTTACTGCCTATACGGATATCACGGAGGGCGCCTTTCGCAACGAGGGGCAGGAACCGGGATATACGCTGAAAGCGGCGGACGAAGAGGAGATGCTGTGAAGGAGGGGTTACATGCAAAACGAGCAAAACAAACCCGCTGACGTGCGGGAATTACAAGACTATTTGCGCCGTTTGGCGGTGAATTATCCGCGCCTGCCCGTGTTGGCGGCGGATGGGATTTTCGGACCCGAAACCCGAGAAGCGGTTACGTCATTTCAAGTGTTGTTTGGTCTGCCGCCCACAGGGGAAGCGGACGGTGATACGTGGGCGGCGTTGCGGGAAGAATACCGCCGCCTAACCTATCCCAAAACTCCCCCGCGTGAATTGCGCCCGTTTCAAGCGGGTGAACCGTTTGTGCAGGTGGGGGACAGCGGAAATACGGTGTTCTTGCTGCAAGTGTTGCTCAACACTTTGGCCGAAGGGTATGTAAATTTGCTTCGTGTAACGGTGAATGGACTGTTCGACAGCGAAACCGAACGCGCGTTGCAAAAATTGCAAGAGGTATTCGGCATCGAGCCGCACGGACGGTTGGATCGTCGCACGTGGGATCGCGCGGCGGCGTTGTATAACGACTATGCTGCTCGTTAAAACGGTGCGCCGCGGTGCGTTCTTACAAAATGCGGCGGTGCTTACGGTAACGTCGTTGTTGCTTCGTACCGTTGGCATCTTCTTTCGGATGTATTTATCCACCCGTATCGGGGCGCAGGGGATGGGGCTGTATCAACTGATCGTATCGGTATATGTGCTGGCTTCCGCCTTTGCGGCGGCGGGGATATGCACCGCCGTTACCCGCATGGTGACCGATGCGCTGTGCTGTGGTGACCGTCACACCGCCCTTGTCGCATTGCGCACCGCCGTGGCGGTCAGCGCGGGTGTGGGGGTGCTTTCGGCCGCGATACTGGCGGCGGTCGCCGCACCCATCGGACAATATCTTATCGGCGATGTACGGGCGGTAACGGCATTGCGTATTTTAACCGTCAGTCTGCCGTTTATGGGGATCGGTTCCTGCTTTAAAGGGTATTTCATGGCGCGGCGTCGGGTGAAGGTGACCGCCCGTGCGCAACTGTTGGAACAAGCGATACGCATCGGTGTGATCGCCTTTTTTCTCGAGCGTGGATACGCCACCGATATCGCCTCGGCTTGCGCGGTGGTGATGGTAGGGGACGTTACGGCTGAAACGGCGGCGTGTCTATATCTTGCTTTGGCGTTTCGGTGGGATCGCCGCCGTCTGCCGCCCGCCGGGGCGACGCACGCCGAACGGGTGATGCCCGTGCTGATGGGGATTGCACTCCCCATCACCGCCACACGGTATCTTAACACCGCCTTGCACACGGTAGAGAATCTGTTGGTGCCGTCCAGACTTGGAGTGTACACAGGTTCACGTGCGGTGGCTTTGGCTCAATTCGGTGCGCTCAAAGGTATGGCCATGCCTTTGCTGTTTTTTCCCTCCTCTTTTTTGTCCTCGATTGCCACTCTGTTGATTCCCGAAATTTCCGAGGCGGCGGCGCTGGATAAGTCGGAACGGGTACGGGAAGCGGTGGGGCGCACGCTGCATCTCACACTCACGGGTTCGATTCTGGTGGGTGGCGTGTTTTACGTATATGCCATGCCGCTTGGTCGACTGTTTTATCACAGCGACGAGGTGGGGCTTCTGCTTCGCGCGTTGTCGCCGCTGGTTCCTGCTATGTATGTGGAAAGCATGGTGGACGGCATTCTTAAGGGACTGAATCAGCAGGTCAGCACCTTGCGATACAGTCTGGTGGATTCGGCGTTGCGGTTGCTGCTGGTGATTACGCTGGTGCCTCGCACGGGAATGGCGGGATTCCTCTTTGTGATGACGGTGAGCAACGTGTTGGTAGCGGTGTTGAATCTGCACCGATTGCTCACGGTAACCGGGATGCGGTTTCGCTTTCGGCAATGGGTGCTTGCACCGTTGCTTGCCGTGGCGACAGCGGCTTTTGGCGGTTGCATACTGGAACGAAACGTGTGGTTTGCCGCCTTGCCCGCCGTTGTTGCCACCGCGATGGGGATCTGCTTGTTGTGTGCGGTGTTTTTGGCGTTGCTCTATGCTTTCGGCTGTGTGTCGCGACGGGATATACAACTGTAAACGAAACAAAGACACCCCGTTCGGGGCGGTCACTTAGGGAGGAATCGGTTTTTCGCCACGATTTTCTCTGCCTCATTGTTGCCAAACCTTGTAAGACATACAGTA
>JAZSHJ010000130.1:0-4817 GCA_045533175.1 Acutalibacteraceae bacterium | reverse complement strand
GGACACGTTTGCGGGTGCCCCGCAAACGTGTCCTCTGTTTGGCTGTTGGTTATCCAACCGTATTCTTCAAAAACGCAACACCGTGATGCAACGCATCGTCCAATCGTTCCCAGCCTTCAAATTCAAGCGATACGTAACCGTCATAGCCGACGTGCTTCAGCGCGTCCAGGCAACGGGCGATCGGAACGCATCCGTGTCCCGCGACCGTGCCGCGCAAAAAGTTACCCCCACGTGTGACGATCCACCCGTCGGAAGGGCATCCGTCGCTTGCGGCCTTCTTGATAAAGTCCTTTACGTGAACGTGGAAGGCGTAGGGCGCGGTACGCGTGACCGCTTCCAACGGTTCATCATCCACGCACAAGAAGTTGCCCATATCCACAAGCAGGCCGAAGTTCGGGTGGTTCACCGCACGGCACAACGCTTCCACACGCACCGCGTCCTGGCAGAAGAATCCGTGGTTTTCCACCATGGTCTTCACGCCGCGGGCGGCGGCGTATTCCGTGATGCGGCGGCAGCCTTCCGCCAAACGCGGCAACGTCGCGTCCCACCCTTCGGGCGGATTTTGGAAGGTAGCATCGTGCCGCAAAAGGGTGGCGCCGAGCAGCACCGCCACGTCCACTTTACGGCAGACGCGTTCCACTTCGGCATCCAAATCCTCGCGCAGAAGATCGGCGCCGACGGTGTAGGCGGCAATGGCAACGCCATGCAGGGCGGCTTCTTCCCGCAACTGTCGTGCGTAATCCTCCTCGCTCACCCCTTCGGGCGGGCAGAGGTCGATAAACTCGATCGCATCCAACCCCAACGCCTTGGCTTTGCCGATGACCGACAACTGCGTTTCAGCCCCGCGGTTGATGTCGAACTGAAAACTGTAAGATGAAATAGCGGTTTTCATACGTTCACCTCGTGTGCGACCTTATTTCGCCAACACGTCACGCAGGAATTTCACCGAGGAAACGATATCCGCCACCGGATCGTCGCCCACTTCGCGTTCGATGGTAAGGAAGCCTTTGTAGCCGATTTCTTCGAGTGCCTTGGTCCACGCCACGAAATCCACGTGGCCGTCGCCCAGCGCCTTTTCCTCAAACGCCACGCCCCATTGGTCGCGCTCATCTTCGGGACGCAGGCCGTAAATCACTTCGGGATCCTTGTCCAACAACTTGATGCCGTCTTTGGCGTGGGTGTGTACGATGTAATCCTTCAAAGTGTGCACCGCCTTGGCCGGATCGTCACCCACCACCATCACGAGGTTCGCGGGGTCAAAGTTAACGCCCACACCGCGCGAGTTCAGGCTGTCCAAAAAGCCTTTCAACACCACAGCGGGTTCGGGACCGGTTTCCACCGCAAAGTGGCCGCCCACCGAATCGGCGTATTCCGCCAGTTCGCGGCAGGCCGCCTGCATGATGGCATAACGGGGATGGTTCACGTCGGACGGCACCACACCGATGTGTGTGGTCACCACGTCGGATTCATACATACGGGTGAAATCCATCACGCGCTTGGAACGCTCAATCAGCGAGGGGTTGTGTTCCGCCTGGCCGAACCCGTGCCCGAAGTCACCGCACACCGCCGATACTTTCAGACCGTTGGATTTGATGATATCCAAACGTTCACGAACGATTTCGGGGGTGTATTCTTCGGGGTTGTTCAGCCACACCTGCAAACCTTGCACGCCGAGCGAGGCAGCTTTTTCCACCGCCTCACGGAAGGGCAGACGGAAGGAATCCAGAATAATGCCGATAGGGAATTGATACATAAGATAACCTCCTTAAACGGGTTTGTTAACTGTATTGTAAAGGATTTTTTTGGATTTGTAAATGGATTTAATCAAATTTTATTACGTTTTTCTCGCCACGCACGGGGAGAAACACCAAAGCGTTTGCGAAACGCTTTGCTGAAAGAATAGACCGACGCGTAGTTCAGCATATCGGCCACCTCGGTTACGGTAAGGCGCGGATCGCTCACCAACAAGGCGGCGGCATCCAGCCGCTTTTCTTGGTAGTATCCCGACAACGTGCGGTCGGTGGTGCGCTTGAACAACGCGGACAGATACCCGTAGCTGTATCCCGTAAGTTCCGCCAACTCCTCCAGATGTTTCATGGAATAGATGTGGGTGTCGATGTGATGCATCAGACGGTAACACAACACGTCGGCAGGTGTAACGGTGTCGGTGATTTTGGCGGGGGGGAGTTTTTTGAAATCGCGAACAAGAAGAATGAGCACCTGCGAAAGCAGCGCGGCAAGCAATTCTTTGGCATAGGGACGGTTGTCGTTGATTTCCGACAGAACGTGTCCCACGGCGCGACGAATACGATCGTCCTGAAACACACGGCCGTGCGGTGCGTGGAAGGCGTCGCACAAAGCGTCCAGCTCTTCACGCAGGGCGGGCATTTCGCTGGCAAGTGCGATGTAGTCGTACTTCAGCGGATCGTTGGGATCCACGCGGATCTCGTGCGTGTCGCAGGGGAGAGAAAGATAAATATCCCCGCGGGACACTGGGGTTTCCACCCCATTGGTGATGACCGTGCCGTTTCCGTCGGTCACAATGGTGAGTTCAAAAAACGGCATGTGAATGTGGGGTGAAATGACCGTTTCGTTGTTACAGTATTGCCGTCCGATCTGATACAACAACGTGTCGCCGAACCGTTGCGGTTCGTAAAAAAACGAATGATCCAGATGATACCGTGCGTCCATGTGCTCGCCTCCCAACAGGAACATTGTAGCGGCCGCACGCGGAAAAGTCAATAAATTCCTAAAAAACAAGAAGAAAAAACGGATAAAGGGGTGTAAATATTAAATTTGGATATCTTTTTAAACAAACCAGGGCATTTCCAGCGGGCGATAAATGCGGTACACTAAGATCGCACCCGTTTGTGACGGGAAACCGAAAAAGAAAGAGGTTTTGCCAAATGAAAAAGACCGTTATTGCCGTGATTGGTTGCGGCCGCATTGCGCAGAGCGCGCATTTCCCCGCTTTTGCCAATATCGAAGGAGTGTACGTGAAGTATGCCTGCGACCTCATCGAGGAGAAGGCACAAAAGATGAAGGAAACCTATGCCAATGTCGGAGAAGTGATCGCCGATTACAAGATCGCGCTGGCCGATCCCGAAGTGGAGATAGTGTACGTTCTTACCCCGAACTACGCGCACTACACCGTGACGATGGATGCTCTGCGCGCGGGCAAACACGTGTTCTGCGAAAAGCCGATTACGGTGAATTACGCCCTCTCCTGCGAAATGGCCGAGGAGGCCAACAAGCGCGGCTTGATGCTGAATATCGGCGTGTGCAACCGCTTTAATAAGTCGGTGGAACTGCTGGAAGAGATGAACCGCAACGGGGAGTTCGGTAACATCTATCACGTGTATTGCTCGTTCCGTTCCTTCCGCAGCATTCCCGGTCTGGGCGGTGCGTTCACCACCAAGGCGCAGTCGGGCGGCGGCGTGCTGATCGACTGGGGCGTGCATTTCCTGGATCTGATCCTGTACATTCTGGGCGGCGCCACGCTCAAGACGCTCACGGCCGATGCCTACTGTGAAATGGCAAAGGATATGAAAGCCTACAAATACGAAGGTATGTGGGCAGAAGATACCGCCGATATCGAAAACGGCACCAACGACGTGGACGATTACATCACCGGTCACATCCGCACCGACAAAGCCTCCATCTCCTTCAACGGTGCATGGGCCGAAAACATCAAGGACGGCGGCATGTTCATTGATTTCATGGGTGACAAGTGCGGTGCGCGTCTGCAGTACGGCGGCAAATTCACCGTCTATCGCGGCGATACGTTGGAAACCGTCAACCCCGAATACGACATCGACGATCCGTACCGTCTGGAAGACGAAGCGTTCATTGAATCGGTGCGTACCGGTGTGAAAGGCCGTTGCCATATCGACAACATTCTGGAAAGCGCCAAGTTGCTCGACGGCCTGTACGCTTCGGCCGAGAAGAAGCAGGAAGTCGCGTTCTGATACGGCGCATAATTTGCAAGATTCATCCCCGCACCGCTTGGGCGCGGGGGCGGAAGAAGGGGCAGGTTTTGGTAAACGAAAAACTACTGAACGATTTGCGGGCATTGGGCATTCGTGCGGACGATATCCTGTTAGTGCACAGTTCCCTTTCGGCGCTCGGCTATGTGGAAGGCGGGGCAGACACGGTGGTGGATACGTTGCTGGCGGCGGTGGCAGACGGAACGCTGTTGATGCCCGCGCTCAGTTACGCAACGGTGCGTCCCGAAACCCCTACCTTTTCGGTAACCGAAACGCCTTCCTGTGTGGGGGCGATCAGCGAGGCATTTCGCCGCCGTGCAGGGGTGCAACGCAGTTTGCATCCCACCCACTCGGTGTGTGCGGCGGGTAAGTTGGCGGGCGAACTGCTTGCTCGACACGGCGAGACCGACACGCCCGTGGGTGCGTTTTCACCGTTCGCGTTATTACCGCAATACGGCGGAAAGATATTAATGCTCGGCTGTGGGTTGTGTCCTAACACCTCCATGCACGGGGTGGAGGAACTGGTGATGCCTCCCTACTTGTTGAATCCCGTGCCCACGGTGTATCGGTTGGTGGACGCGGCGGGCAACCAAACAGAAAAGGCATATCGCCGCCACAGTTTCCACGAAACCCACACTACCCAGCGGTACGAGCGACTGGCCAAGGTGATGGATATCCCCGAAGGGAACGTGATGCAAGCCACGGCACACGTGATTGACACAGCCACCATGTGGCGCGTCGCATCGGAAAAACTCAAAGAGGATAATTGCTATTTTGTGGACAGATAAAACAGCCGTCCGAAGCGCATACTGCTTCGGACGGCTGTTTGCA
>JAZSHJ010000008.1:0-6194 GCA_045533175.1 Acutalibacteraceae bacterium | reverse complement strand
GTCGGTTTGGCGGATTGCATCAACTGCAAATAGTCCACCACCACAAAATCCAACTTTTCCAAACGCAAAAGACGGGATTTCATCTCCTGCACTGTAAGGCTCGAGGTATCGTCCAAATAGATGGGAAGATTATACAAGGTTGCGGCCGCCGCCCCCATGCGGGTCCACTCATCGGACGAGAGATTGCCCGTACGCATCTTCTTGACCGAAACCTTCGCTTCACTGGAAAGCAGACGGTTGGCCAACTGTTCGCGGGACATTTCAAGCGAAAAAACCGCCACCGTTTTCCCGAGGCCCGCCACATTGCGTGCAATGTTGAGTGCAAAACTGGTTTTACCCATACCGGGACGGGCACCGACGATAATCATATCCGAACGGTTGAGACCGGTGGTAATGTTGTCCAGTGCGGAAATACCCGTGGAAATACCGGCCATATCCCCCGCTTCGCCCGAGTTCAATTTGGAAAAGGTGTCGTATACATTGACGAGAACATCTTTGATAGACACCAAACCTTTGGTGTTGCGCTCTTGGCGAATATCGTAGATCTTCTGTTCCGCGTTGTCAAACAACTGCTGAACATCGGCCCCCGCTTCCATGGAATCGTCCAGAATTTCACGGCAGGTACGGATCAGCGCGCGTACCTGTGCTTTTTCACGAACGATGGTGGCGTAACGGGAAATGTTGGAGATGGAAGGGACCAACTGCGCCAATTTCAAAAGATAGGCTTTCCCCTCTTCCCCTTCAAAAAAGCCCTCGGTTTTGAGCGATTCGCGCACCGTGACGAAATCGATGGTTTCTCCACTCATCATCTTATCGCACATGACGCGATAGACGGCGCGATGTTCGGGAAGATAAAAATGCTCTTCCCGCAAACCTTCGATTTGGTTAAGACTGTTGGGATCCAGCAAAACGGCGCCCAAAACGGCTTGTTCCGCCTCCAAACTGTAGGGCAGATTCAAGTTGTCGCTGTATTCTTTTTTCTTTTCGCGTGTTTGAGCCATAAATTAAACGACCTTTCCGTGATTATTCGGAAACAACAATGTTGATTTTGGCGGAAATGCCGGCCAAGAGTTTGATCTCCCCTTCGTATGTGCCGTGCGCCTTGATATCGGACATACTGATCTTGCGGCGATCCACTTCGATCTTATACTGTACTTTCAGCGCTTCTGCCACTTCTTTGGTGGTAACCGAACCGAACAGACGGCCGTTTTGGCCTGCTTTGGCCACAACTTTAACGGATTTTCCGTTCAAGGCGGCTGCCGCCGCTTGGGCTTCTTTCTTTTCCATTTCGGCATGGAAACGGGCGGCATCCTCTTTGTTTTTCAGATCGTTCATCGCCTGCGCATCGGCCGGAGTGGCCAGATCGCGCGGGAACAGAAAATTGCGTGCATATCCGTCCGAAACGGTAACCAACTGTCCTTTTTTGCCCTGCCCTTTAACATCGGCTTTTAAAATCACTTTCATATCCGAAACTCCTTTATTGCTTGGTAGTAGTTGTTTGTGCTGCGGCGAGCGACCGTTCACGATCATTGCGGTGACGATCGATTGCCTGAATCAATTTTTCTTTGGCTTGTGCCATGGTAACACCTTTCAACTGTGCACCGGCCATGGTAATGTGGCCGCCGCCGCCGATGGCTTCCATAATTAACTGTACGTTGAACTCTCCGAAGGAACGGGCGGAAATGTTCACCGCACCGTTTTCCGTAAACATGGTAAAAGAGGCGTAAATGCCTTTGATGGAGAGCAGTTCGTCTGCCGCTTGTGCCGCGGCTACACGAATTTCACCGCGCGTACCGTCATAGCACGCAATCGCGGTGTTGTGATAGATCTCGGCGCGAGATATGATCTCCGACTTCTTTTGATAGGTTTCCATGCTGCCGGTAAACATGCGTTTCACTTCTACCGTGTCCGCACCCAATTTGCGCAGATAAGCGGCCGCTTCAAAGGTACGCACACCGGCTTTCATTACAAAACTGCGAGTATCGAGCATAATGCCCGCCAGCAGCGATTCGGCGTCCAGTTGGGTAAGGTGGTTTTCTCCCATATATTGCAGGAGTTCCGCCACCATTTCGGAAGCCGAACTGGAATACGGTTCGTGATAGAACAGCAACGCGTTATCAATGAAATCCACCATCTTACGGTGGTGATCGATCACCGCGACGGATTTGGCGGCTTTTAAGAGTTCGGGATCTTCTACCATCAATTTGCTGTGTGTATCCGTGATAATCAACAGCGTTTGATCGGTTAACATATCCCGTGCTTCGGAAGGTTCAATGAAAATTGTACCGCGATCCGCATCGTCGTAACGGTCGATGAGTTCCATGGCCAACGTCTTTTCACGGTCGGTTACAACAAATGCGCGTTTTCCGTATCCGCGTGCCGTTACCGCCAGCGCAACGGCCGAGCCCAGACAATCCAAGTCCGAAAAGCGGTGTCCCATGACCAACACTTCCGAACAGTTGGTTAACAGATCGTTCAGGGCGTTGGCCACCACACGGGTGCGCACTTTTGTGCGCTTTTCCACACCGCGCGAAACGCCGCCGTAGAAGTCAAACCCGTTTTTGGTTTTAACCGCCGCTTGGTCGCCGCCGCGGCCAAGTGCCATTTCGATGGCTTGACGCGCCAACGTTTCACATTCTTTAAAGCTTTCCCCTTGACCGACACCGATCGACAAGGTGATTCCCATGGTGCGTTCACCGAGTTTCAATGCACGCACACGATCAAGAATGGTGAATTTGTCGGCAATCATTTCGTCCAACTGCCGCTTTTCCAACACCACCTGAAACCAATCGTGGCTGTATTTCTTCAAAATGCCCGTGCCGCCCGCTACCCAATCTTCCAACAACGTGCCAACATTGCCGATCAATTGGGAACGTTCACTGTCGCGCAGGTTTTGTGCCATCTCTTCTACATTGTCTATGTAGACCAGCATTACTGCCGGACGGCTGAGTTCGTATTCGTTCTCAACCTCTTTCAAATGGGTGATGTCAATGTAATAGAGAATGCGTAATCCGCCGTCTCGCGCGCCAATATTGCGCATCATCACACGGTATTGGCGGGAGGCGAGAACAATCTCCATTCCGTTGTCGATTTCACCGACAGGCACGCCGCCCGTAACGCCGCTGACCGATTCACCGTATATTTCATTGTTGTCTAACACGGTGTTGCGGAACAGCGAGTTATACCAAAGAATCTCTCCCTCATTGGAACAGACCAACGCAGGAAGCGGAAAACTTTCTATTGCCCCGCGTTCGGTATGGTTCAGCGAAGCTACCACACGCCCCATGTAGTGCGCCACGTCACGGCGCAGACAAAGCAGGCGAAATACGGTGTAAGCGAGAACGACAACCAAGGCCGCCGCTTCGGCAACAAACAGATAAAAATTGAAAAAATACGACACAGCAGTGAATGTTGAAAGCGCGATCAGCAACACCCAGATTGCGGGCGAAAGATGAAAGATCGGACGTTTTTTCATGCGGTGTCACTTCCTTTCCTAAATAATCAAACAGCAGTTATACATCCATAATGATAGGCAAGATCATCGGGCTGCGCTTGGTTCGCTGGAATACCATGCGGGACAATTCGTCACGCACACGGGTTTTCATGGTGGACCAATCGGCATGCTCCAGGCAACAATCGTCCAACACACGATACGCCAGATCTTTGGCTTCTTCGATCAACTGCTCGGATTCGCGCACATATACGAAACCGCGCGACACGATATCCGGCCCCGAAAGGATCAGCCCACTCATACGGTCGATGGAGGCAACTACTACGATCAACCCATCTTCGGCAAGATGGCGACGGTCGCGCAACACGATGCTGCCCACATCGCCGACACCAAGTCCGTCCACCAACACACGACCGGCGGGAACGGTGCCCGCAACCGTCATTTTATCGGGTGTCAATTCCACAACCATGCCCAAGTCGGCAATAAGCACATCCTGGCGTTTCATTCCCATAGCGTAGGCTAATTCAGCATGCTTTTGCAAATGCTTTTGTTCGCCGTGTACGGGAATGAAGTAGCGCGGTTTCGTGAGACCTTGAATAATCTTCAGTTCTTCGCGGCAAGCGTGACCGGATACATGTACGTCGTACATCCGGTCGTATACCACTTCACAGCCGCGTTTGAGCAGTTCATCCACCACACGGCCAACCATTTTTTCATTGCCGGGAATGGGGTTTGCCGAGATGATAATGTAATCATCCGGGCCGACCTCTACCTTACGGTGATCCGAAAACGCCATGCGCGACAGCGCCGACATAGGTTCGCCTTGACTACCGGTGGTAATGAGCGTCACCTTATCTTTCGGATAGCGGTTGATCACATCGATGTCGATCATGATTTCCTGCGGACAGCGCAGATACCCGAGCTCGATCGCAATGGAAACGTAGTTCAACATACTGCGCCCCGAAATGGCAACCTTTCGTCCGTCGCATTCAGCCGCATCGATGATTTGCTGAATACGGTGAAGGTTGGAGGAAAAGGTGGCAATGATCAAGCGTTTCCCTTCCGCCTTCGGGAACAGATTGGCAAAACTTTCTCCCACCGTGCGTTCGCTCGGGGTGTATCCGGGGCGTTCAGCATTGGTGGAATCCGCCATCAGCGCCAACACGCCGCTGTTTCCCAATTCACCGAAACGGGTGAGATCGATCATTTCACCCGAAATCGGGGTGCAATCAATTTTGAAGTCGCCTGTGTGGACGATATACCCGCCCGACGTTTTGACGGCAAGTGCCATCGCATCCGGAATAGAGTGATTCACACGAATAAATTCCACCGACATCGAGCCGAACGGAACGACTGTGCCGGCTTTCACTTCGTGCAATTTCGCGGAGTTGGCAAGCCCGTGTTCGCTGAGTTTCGATCGGATGAGTGCCAACGTCAGTTTCGCGGCATAGATCGGAAGATTCACCATTTTCAAGAGATACGGAAGTCCGCCGATGTGATCTTCATGACCGTGTGTGACCAAAATGCCGCGAATGCGGTCTTTGTTTTTCTCTACCCATGTGTAGTCGGCCAGAACGATGTCAACACCCGGCATATCTTCATCGGGAAAGGACATGCCGCAATCGATCAGCAGGGCATCGTTGCCGTGCTCGATCATAGTGATGTTCTTGCCGATTTCATTCAAACCGCCCAAGAAGGTGATCTTTACGGGCAATATTGTTTTTTCGATTTTCGGAGAACGCATTTTGGTTTGCACACGCTGTGCCGAAGCAACGGAAGATGCAGTTCGTTTATTTGCCTTTGCATTGTTTTGTACTTCGTTTGTCAAAAGAAAACCTCCTCAAACTCAAACCGGAACGTATGTATAAGCGCAAACTTTGTGTCGAAAAGCAACGCTTGATTGCATAAAAACCCTATCATAATATAATTATTATATACTATAAAACAAATATCCCGTCTTGTCAAGTGTTCCTCCTCCCTGCCGCATAGATTATTGGCAAAAAACACGGCATTATTACTTGCGATTGTGAAAAAAATATGCTATGATATGGCGTATGCTGCGGAAAGGGTGAAAACGATGAAAAACGTGGAGTTGTTTACCGACGGTGCTTGTTCCGGTAATCCCGGCCCCGGTGGTTGGGGTGCTGTTTTGCGTTATAACAGTCATGAGAAAGAGTTAAGCGGCGGTGATCGGCAAACCACCAACAATCGCATGGAACTCACAGCGGTGATCGAAGGGTTAAAAGCGCTGAAAGAACCGTGCCGCGTGTTGCTGTGCAGCGATTCCAAATACGTGATCGACGGATTGCAAAAAGGCTGGGCAGAAAACTGGAAGAAGAATGGCTGGCGTAAAGCGGATAAATCCCCTGCTCTCAATGCGGATCTGTGGGAAGAACTGCTTGCGTTGACTGCTGTTCACACGTTATCCTATCAATGGGTTCACGGTCATCAAGGTCACCCCGAAAACGAGCGTTGCGACGCTTTGGCGGTTGCCGCCTCGCAAAAGTTTACAGGTTGACTAAAGTGTGTGCATAATTCACTCCAAAGTTCTACATTTTATGTATTGCAATCTCTACCAAAATGGTATATATTATGTTTGAACCCATTGAATGAAAGGTGTTTTCAAAATTATGAGTCAAAAAACGGTGTATGCCGATAACGCTGCAACCACGAAACTGGCACCGCAGGCGTTGGATGCTATGATGCCTTATCTAACGGAAGAGTACGGCAATCCCTCTTCCCT
>JAZSHJ010000110.1:0-4887 GCA_045533175.1 Acutalibacteraceae bacterium | reverse complement strand
GGTCTCGCCGCAAACGCCGCAGATCAGATCGCCGGTGTAACCGTCGGTCACACAATCCGCGTCCACTTTGCCTTCCAGCGTGCCTTCGTCATGGCCCTTCGCGGGGATGACTTCGCCTTCTTTGACAGTTTCACCGCAAGCGTCACAGATGAGATCGCCGGTGTAACCGTCGTTCTCGCAATCCGCGTCTTCCGCGCCCGTGAGGGTGGTGTTCGCGTGAGTGCAACCCATAGGAATCACTTCGATGGATGCGATATCATTCAAATCGTCGTTGGTCTGCAATGCGTAGGTATCTCCCGTCAGCACGTAGTGCGCATCTTGAAGGCGAATGGAGGACTCGCCGTTCAAACCGTTACACAGCACCGCATCCTTCATTTCGAGTTCCGCAACACCGTTCACAAAATTCACGGTGTAGTACGCACTCCAACGTTCATCGCCTTCGATTTCCGCCGTGTTGCTCTTCGCCTTTTGATACTGTACCACGATCTTCGTGATGTCGCTACCCTCTTTTGCCTTGATGCGTAAGAGGTAATCCACCGGAGTCACGCCATCGGCCGAAAGCAATTCTTTTACTTTTACATAACCGTAGTTAAAGCGGGGATATTGCTCGTTCGTATCCGCCGGATAGTACTCCGCAAGCTCGCTGTTCATGGACAAGCCTGCCGAAATCGTCTGCGTGTATTGCGGATAGTACACGGGCAAAGCCGCATAGTCAAAGAAGATCGCTTCGGCGCCTTCTTCCAATTCGGGATGCTGACGATCCGACGCCTTACAAATGGTGACAGACTTGAGATAGATCGTTCTGTTCAGCGTGGCATTACCGTCGTTGTTCCAACAATACAACGTAAACGACTTACCGTTCACCAACGCTTTCGCTTGGCTCAAGGTGCCGTAAGACGAGCCCGCCACAGCGGTGGTACCGTTGCCGATGTTGCCGTCGTAGACCGCCAGGTAATTCGAACCTGCACCGACCGTAAATGTCACGGTGGCAAGTTTTGCACGCGCAAGTTGCGTGCCGGCATTCACGGGCAGGCAATCCCACACGTTGGTGACACCGCCGCCGTTAATACCGAGGTTATAACCGTTGCCGACCAGCGTCAAACGGTGATCGTTCCCCCATGCGGAGGTGATGTAGTATTCATACGTAATGGCCAGATCTTCGCCGTTCAGAATATCCTCTTCCTCAATACCGAATTTCGCAGCATCCAGTTGGAAGGTAATGGTCTGATTCTGCGTGTTCATCATCGCACCGTAATATTCCGTGCCGGGAATCTGCACCACATTGTAACCCGCGGCGGTAGCCGAAGTGCCCACCAGCGTGCCGCTTGTGAAATCAAGCTTTGCATACGCCGTCAGTTTCGGGATTACTTCACCTTCGGTCAGCAACTCGCCGCATTTTGCGCAGTAGCCGCTGCCGGTAAAGCCTTCCGATTCCAAAGTGGCTTCCTTCATATCGGTATACACAACGGTTTCGTGGGTACAAACGATCTCCTCTTCCTGCGTGAGGTCTACCACACGCATATTGCGAAGAGCAACCGTTGCTTTTTGCCCCGCATAGGCGGACAGACCGTTGATGTAAATGCGCACGTAATCGAACGCCGTGGGATCAAACGTGCCGCCCGTGGTGGACGCAAAGGTGGAAAGATCCATCTGACAAAGAACCCACATGCCCTTCGTCCACGGAACTTGGTTAAAGGTACGACTGCGCTCTTCCACATCGCACTTGGCGGAAGAGGTCATTTCAAACGAGCCGCCGATGCTGCCTGCAGCAAACGCGTCTGCGAGCGCGGAGTCGCCGTCGAGATACACTTCAAACTGCAAGGCTAACTTGCCTTTTTCGGGCAAGCCCGCGGCGGGATAGCCGTACTGCGTCAAATCGATGGGATCAAACGTGGTGGCTACCGCAATGAAGTTGCCGCCTGCGTCCACCGTATGATCGGTGTAGTTAAAGGAGAACGGGATCTCAGCCAGCGCTTTATAGCTCTTTTCTTGCTTACGAAGGGCGGCTTTGGTGTTCCAGATAGTAGTTGCCGCCGCTTTGTACGCCGCGTTATCTGCCGCGGTCTTCAACAGCGCTTCGCCGTCCGCCATTGCTTTCTTAAACTCCGCGATACCGGCGAACACATAATCGCTCAGATACGCATCGTTGTTATACTGTGCCGACCAGTACAGTTGCGCTTCCAACAGCACACGGTTGTTCACCGCGCGCCCCGTCTTTTCGGCAATGAAATCCGCCAACACGTGGCTGCGGTTGATACACGCCTGCACGGAGGGGTGTCCGTGGGTGCCTTGATCTTCACTAACCGACTTAAATGCCGCCATCGGCATATAATAGACGTTCGTATCGCCTGCCTCATTGACTTGCTCCACCGCATCTTGCAACGCCGCTTGACGCGGGTTACCCATCAGGCCGTAGGTCCAGATGATGACCGCATCGGGGTTGTTTTCACGCACCAATTCGATGAACGCCACCGCTTCGGCGGTCATGAATGCATCGGTGATCGCCACTCCGTCGATGGTGCCGCCGTTATCGTTCGTACCGAGATTGATAACCACCACATCGCTGGGATCGTTCGCAAAATCCCATGCGTCGGTGTTTTCGGCCACGCCCGGCAAAGCCGCGGTCTTGGTGTAGTAGTTATAGAAGGAATTATCCGTTGAGCTGTGAATCAGGGTGTCACGGCAAAAACCAATGCCGCTGCGGGAAACGACTTGCGCTTCCGCACCCAACTGTTTCGCCGCGAGCACCGCCCATGTCATGGTACCGTCCACCGTAGCCGAAGTATAGTCGCCGCTGCCATCCATCACCAAGTTGCCGAAGCCGCTGGTGATGGAGTCACCGATAAATTCAATTTGAAAATCTGCTTCGGCAGGGGCTTTCAGCAACGGACCGCCCACCACGCGAAGATCCTGCACCGTCAAGGTGGAGGAACCGCCGTAGGTCGCTTCATTACGCTTGCGCACTTCGACGGTATGCATACCGTCGGGAATATCGCTGACCAAATCGTACCACGCGCCGCTTTCGGTCACGCAGATGGTCTTATAGGGCACAAACGCACCGTCCAAATAGACGTTCAAATAGCCGCGCTGATTTGCCGCCGTCGAGGTCGCGGCAATCTTTGCCGAAGCGGACGTGCCGCTGAAGCGGAAGGAGAAACCGCTGTTGGTCCAGAACAGACGCAGATCGCCCGCGCTGTCACGCGAGGTGCGGCCATGTACCGTCAAGGCATCTTCCACCGCCGCGAAGGAGGTGCTTCCCACGCGATCTGCCGCCGTATCATCCAACGGTTGGGTGAGATCCACCAAACGCACGTTGTTGATGGAAAGGGTGATGGTGCCACCCAGCACGTCTTTATTCACGAAGAAATACAGACGCATAAAGTTCCATGCGGTGGGATTCAGCGAACCGTTGAAGGCGGACAGATCCACCGTGCAACGCGTCCATGTTCCTTGACGGAAATTCACCCGATTGGAAAACACATTGTTTTCTTCTGTATCGGCTTTACCGGAAGAGGTCATCTCCAACTGGCCCGTGTTGGATTTGTTGATGATCGCTTTTGCCAGTGCATTGTCCCCTTCGATGTAGGTATCGAACTGCAACGCGAGTTGACCCTGCGCAATCTTCCCTTCGGTGGGATAACCGTACGCAGTAAGGTCGATAGCCGTAAAGCCCTTGCTAAACGCAAAATCGGAAGTGGTGGGGGTGAGCGTACGCATATCCGCAAGATCACCGAGTTCAGCCAGCACCTTGTAGGAAACTTGGCCGACTGCTTCACCTGCCGCCGCTTCCACCGCGAGCAGAGCGCCCTTCAACCGCCGAGCAAGCACATCTGCATCCGCCTGTGTATCGGCCGCCTTGGCCAATGCCAGCACGGAGGTCACCGCGGCATCGTCGCCGCCGTTTGCCACATAGTCTTCTGCCGCTGCCACCGCCGCGTTCAGCGCCGTTTTATCGGTCGCCGCCGCACCGCGGCTGAGCACCACGTTGTCGAGTTTGATGGTGATGGGTGCTTTCGGTGCGGTGATGTAGCAGCGCACACTCTTGATGTGCGTGAACTCGTATCCTTCCGAAACGTTCGGACGATACAACTGTAGCTTCAGTTTGTTCCAACCCGCTTTAAGACCCAGCGTGGTCAAGTTGTACGACACTTCGGCTTTATCGATCTCGTGTGCAAGCTCGATGTACGGCTCGCCGCCGATGGCCGAAGGATCGGACACGTAGAGCCACATTTCGATATACCAATCGGTATAATCCGACGGTAGCTCCACATCGTATTTTTTCACGAAGTTGATGCAGGTCAATTGACCTGCTTCGCCGCTGGCCGACAAGGCCGCGATGCCCTCCACAAAATCGGTCGTGTCCACGTTACCGACCGGAGCGTATTCCACCGATGTCGCACTATCGTACGTTTCGATGACAACATACTCGTTCGCCACGACCACATCGTCTGCCGTGACAGCGAGCATTCCCATCGGCAACATCGTGAACAGCATTGCCGCGCACAACAACCAAGACAGGATACGTTTTTTCACAATGATCTCTCCTTGTACAGTTTTTTGTATAAAATATTATACTAAACATTACATAACATTACATATTCCTGCAATGTACGGTTTATACATATTTTTCGTTGCTTAGATGTGCATTCTGACAGTTTAACTTGTGCAAAAAAATACCCCGCCGTTCGATTAAACGGCGGGGTATTTGCTTAGTTTTGCAAAAACCGAAGTTAATATGCAGTAGTGTTCGCGACGTTTGCGCGGTTTCGCCCAGCGGGCGAAATACGTGGCGCGGTGTCTGCCACGTAAGCACAAACTCGCACGAAGTTAATGCACAGCGATATTCGCGACGTTTGCGCGGTTTCGCCCAGCGGGCGAAATACGTGG
>JAZSHJ010000020.1:0-3891 GCA_045533175.1 Acutalibacteraceae bacterium | reverse complement strand
ATGTTGCAGGAATAAACGCTCTCGAGCTTATCCTCGTAAATGCCGAGCAGATCGCACAGTTTCACCGTTTCACCGCAACCCGTGATGGCGCCGTCGGCGGTGGTAACACCGATCTCCACGCCGTCTTCCACCTCTTCGGTGGTTTCCAACACAAAGCTGCCGTAGTTGTAGCCGAACAGCGCGGACACGCCCACACCGTCGTGGAATTTCACACCGATGCCGTTACCGAACGCCATCTTCATGACCGCTTCAGCCACACCGCCGATGCCGGGAGTATAAGCGGCCACCGCCACGCCACGACGCATCAGATCGGTCACGCGGGCGAACACCGACAGCAACGATTCGGTCACGGGCAGGCCGTTTTCGTCATACAACGGACGCAAGCACACCACGCGGTGTCCCGCGGCCTTGAATTCGGGGGACACCACTTCCGACGTTTTGCCGGTGGTGACCGCAAAGGACACGAGCGTGGGCGGCACATCCAGATCTTCAAACGAACCACTCATGGAGTCCTTGCCGCCGATGGAACCGATGCCCAGTTCCTTCTGCGCCTTAAACGCACCGAGCAGGGCGGCCAACGGCTTGCCCCAACGCTTGCCGTCACGGCGCGGATGCTCAAAATACTCTTGGAAGGTGAGGTACACGTCCTCAAACGAAGCACCCGTGGCAATCAGTTTGCTGACCGATTCCACCACCGCGAGATACGCGCCGTGGTAGGGGCTTTCGGAGGTGAGATAGGGGTTGTAGCCCCACGCCATGTAGGAACAGGTATCGGTGTGCTTTTTCTCCACCGACACTTTTTGCACCATCGCCTGAATGGGAGTGTGCTGATATTTGCCGCCGAACGGCATCAATACCGTACCCGCACCGATGGTGGAATCGAAACGCTCGGACAAGCCGCGCTTGGAGCAGACGTTCAGATCTGCCGCGAGCGCTTCCAGATTCTCTTTAAACCCGCCGCTGACCGCCACTTCCTGCAAACCGGCCTTCGCGGGGGTAATGGTGATGTGCTTATCTGCACCGTTGGAGTTCAAGAACTCGCGGCTGATATCCACGATCTTTTTGCCGTTCCAGTTCATCACCAGACGCGGTTCGGCCTGCACTTTGGCCACAGGGCACGCTTGCAGGTTTTCCTCGGCGGCCAGCGCCAGGAAACGGTCGATGTTTTCGGCTTCGATCACCACCGCCATACGCTCTTGCGATTCGCTGATGGCGAGTTCGGTGCCGTCCAGACCTTCGTACTTCTTCGGCACGGCGTTCAGATCAATTTCCAAACCGTCCGCCAATTCACCGATGGCCACCGACACACCGCCCGCACCGAAGTCGTTGCAACGCTTGATCATGCGGCAAGCTTCGGGATTGCGGAACAGACGCTGCAGTTTGCGCTCTTCGGGGGCATTCCCCTTTTGCACTTCCGCACCGCAGGTTTCCACCGACTGCGCGGTGTGTGCCTTGGAAGAACCCGTCGCACCGCCGATGCCGTCGCGTCCCGTACTGCCGCCCAGCAGGATGACCACGTCACCCGGGGCGGGCACTTCACGGCGCACGTTGGCCGCAGGGGCGGCGGCGATCACCGCACCGATCTCCATGCGTTTCGCGGCATAGCCGGGATGATACAATTCATCCACAATGCCGGTGGCAAGGCCGATCTGGTTACCATAGGACGAATATCCCGCGGCCGCGGTGGTCACGATCTTGCGTTGGGGCAGTTTGCCCTTGATGGTTTCGCTGACAGGCACCAGCGGATCCGCCGCGCCCGTCACGCGCATCGCCCCGTACACGTACGAACGGCCGGACAGCGGATCGCGGATCGCACCGCCGATGCAGGTGGCCGCACCGCCGAAGGGTTCAATTTCGGTGGGATGGTTGTGGGTTTCATTTTTGAAGAGAAGCAACCACGGCTCGGTTTCGCCGTCCACTTCCACATCGATCTTCACGGTGCAGGCGTTGATCTCTTCACTTTCGTCCAGTTTGTCGAGTTTGCCGTTCTTCTTAAGATACCGCACCGCCACGGTGGCAATATCCATGAGGCAGATCGGCTTATGTTCACGGCCGAGTTCGCGACGCACCGCAAGATATTCCTCGTACGTTGCCTGCAACAACTCGTCTTCAAACTTCACGTCGTCAATAACGGTGAGGAAGGTGGTGTGGCGGCAATGGTCCGACCAATAGGTATCGATCATGCGAATCTCGGTGATGGTGGGATCGCGCTGTTCTTTTTGGAAATATTCCTGACAGAACGCGATATCGTCCGCATCCATCGCCAAACCGTAATCCTTCACGAAGGCTTCCAAGCCTGCACGGTCCAATTTCAAAAAGCCGTCGAGCGTCGCCACTTCGGTGGGGATCTCATACTGCACCTGCAGCGTTTCGGGTTTTTCGAGCGCCGCTTCACGCGCTTCCACAGGGTTGATCACGTACTTTTTGATCTCCTCCACCTGCGCATCGGTGAGGTTGCCGTACAGCGCATACACCTTCGCGGTGCGCACGGTGGGACGGTCGCCCTGCGAGATGATCTGAATGCATTGTGCCGCGGAATCTGCACGCTGGTCGAACTGACCGGGCAGAAATTCCACCGCAAACACCACCGCGCCGTCGAGCTGAGGCTCTTCGCACACCGTATCGAGCTGAGGCTCGGAAAACACGGTGGTGCGGGCGTAATTGAACAGTTCTTCGCTGATGTTTTCCGCATCGTAACGGTTCAAAATACGCACGTCGGTGAGCGCTTCGATGCCAAGCAACGAACGCACATCGGACAGAAGTGCGCGCGCCTCGTTGGCAAGTTCCTTTTTCTTTTCAACAAATATACGATATACCACGATTTAATCCTCCCATGCCTTCAGGGCACGCGCCCCGATGTCGTGACGGAAATACGCATTTTCAAACTGTACGCCTTCCACTTTGCGGTAGGCTTCTTTGATCGCGGCGGGCAATGTGTCCGCCACGGCGGTGACACCCAACACGCGGCCGCCCGCGGTAACGAGTGCACCGTCTTTGAGTGCCGCACCTGCGACGTATACGCTGTCACGCACTTCGTCGGCAATGTGCATCGGTTTGCCTTTTTCGTAGGCTTCGGGATACCCTTTGGACGCCACAATAACACAGCAGGCGTGTGCATCACGGAATTTGACCTCGGTTTCGGCCAGCGTGCCGTTGGTGGTTGCCTGCATGACGGTGAGCAGGTCGCTTTCCAGCAGGGGCAGGACCACCTGTGTCTCGGGATCGCCGAAGCGGCAGTTGTATTCAATGACCTTGGGGCCGTTGGGGGTGAGCATCAGGCCGAAGTACAGGCAGCCACGGAAGGTCCTGCCCTCGGCATTCATAGCAGCGATGGTGGGCAGGAAGATGGTGTTCATGCATTCTTCCGCAATCGCGTCGGTGTAGTAGGGGTTGGGAGCAACGGTGCCCATGCCGCCGGTGTTCAGGCCGGTGTCGTTGTCACCGATGCGCTTGTGGTCCATGGAGGAGACCATGGGCTTGACCACATTGCCGTCGGTGAAAGCCAGGACGGAGACCTCGGGGCCGGTGAGGAATTCCTCAATGACCACGCGGCTGCCGGACTTGCCGAAGACGCCGCCTTCCATCATGTCGATGACGGCCTGCTTGGCTTCGTCCCGGGTCTGGGCGATGATGACGCAGGCAGCCGCGCCGTTCATGAACTCGACATTGACATCCGCCAGCTTGCCTGCGGAGACAGCCTGCATGACGGTCAGCAGGTCGCTTTCCAGCAGGGGCAGGACGACCTGGGTCTCGGGATCGCCGAAGCGGCAGTTGTACTCGATGACCTTGGGGCCCTTGGGGGTGATCATCAGACCGAAGTACAGGCAGCCCTTGAAGGTACGGCCCTCGGAAGTCGGAGGCCAAGCGGGCTTAGGAAGACAAATTATTGTG
>JAZSHJ010000016.1:0-8606 GCA_045533175.1 Acutalibacteraceae bacterium | reverse complement strand
CGAAGACGTGGAACTGGCAACCCGTTGTAAGAAACCCGTGTATCTTTGCAACCGTGTGGGCGGCATGATCATGTCACCTGCCGAGGTGTTGGCGAAGATCGAAGCGATTGCGAAAGGAGAGATGGCGGAATGAGCATCGTGTTTGAAAGACCGCATGCATTGACGAATGCGGAATTTTCCTATTGCCCCGGCTGTACACACGGTATCGTGACACGCTTGGTGGCGGAAGTGATCGATGAACTCGGCATTGAAGGGCGCACCATCGGTATTGCACCGGTCGGCTGTTCGGTGACGGCGTACAACTTCTTTAACTGCGATATGGTGCAGGCGGCGCACGGCCGCGCTCCCGCGGTGGCCACGGGCGTGAAACGCTCCGATCCCAACAACGTGGTGTTCACCTATCAAGGCGACGGCGACCTCGCGTCCATCGGCGCGTGCGAAACGGTGCACGCCGCGGCGCGCGGTGAGAACATCACCATTATCTTCATTAATAACGCGATCTACGGTATGACAGGCGGCCAGATGGCTCCCACCTCTCTGCCGGGCCAGGTGACTCAGACTTCGCCTTACGGCCGCGACGTGGCCACGCAGGGTTACCCCGTGAAGGTGTGCGAAATGCTCTCGCAACTGGAAGGCGCGACGTATCTCGAGCGTGTGACCGTGACCGATGTGAAGCAGGTGCGCAATGCGAAACGCGCCATTAAAAAGGCATTCCAGAACCAGCTCGACGGCAAAGGCTTCTCGCTTGTGGAAGTGCTTTCTACCTGCCCGAGCAACTGGGGCAAAACGCCGGTGCAATCCATCGAATGGCTGAAGGAGAACATGATTCCCTATTACCCGCTGGGTGTGTATAAGGATAAGGGAGGCGAGGAATAATGAGCACGACGAATCGTATCCTCATCGCCGGTTTCGGCGGCCAGGGCTTGCTGTTTGCAGGTAAGTTCCTCGCATACAAAGGTCTCACCGAAGGCCGTCAGGTCAGCTGGCTTCCGTCCTACGGTCCCGAAATGCGCGGCGGTACGTGCAACTGCAGCGTTATTTTGAGCGACGAACCGGTCGGCTCGCCTATCATTGAAAATCCCGACATCCTGATGGTGATGAACCGCCCGTCGCTCGACAAGTTCGAGTCCACCGTGGAAGCGGGCGGCTACATCTTTGTGGATTCCGCGCTGATCGACCGCAAGGTCGAGCGCGAGGACGTGAAGGCGTTTTACATCCCCGCCACTCAAATGGCGTCGGATGCAGGTTTCCCGACGCTTGCGAACATGATCCTCGTGGGCAAGATCATCCGCGAAACGGGTGCGGTGAGTTACGAAGACCTGATCGCCGGCCTTAAGAAGTGTGTGTCGGCCCGTCACCAGGATCTGATGGATGCCAACTTCAAAGCCATCGACATGGGGTATCGCTACGAGGGCTGAATACGATAAGAAATCCCCGTATCCGCGGGGATTTCTTGTTTAAGCAGAGAAGGTAGGGGAGAAGAACATGAAGATCATTGATGCCCATTGTCATATCTATCCCGATAAGATCGCCGAAAAGGCGGCAGCCAACACCGGCCGATTTTACGATATCGAAATGAGTCTGGACGGCAAGGTCAGCACGCTGCTTCGTGAGGGCGCGGCCGCGGGAATCGATCATTTCATCGTGCAGTCGGTGGCTACCACTCCCGCGCAGGTGGCGTCCATTAACCGCTTTATTGCGGAAGAGGTAGCGAACAGCGACGGGATAATGACGGGACTCGGCACCTTGCATCCCGACAGCACGGATATCAAAGGCGATGTGGAACAGTTGTTGGAACTGGGACTGCGCGGTGTGAAATTGCACCCCGATATCCAAGGATTTAAACTGGACGATTACCGTTGCCTTAAGATCTACGAACTGTGTGAAGGGCGGCTGCCGCTGTTGTTGCACACGGGCGATCATCGCTACGATTTTTCTAATCCCAATCGTTTAAAGCCGATTTTGGAAACCTACACCGATCTTACGGTAATCGGTGCGCATTTCGGCGGCTGGTCGATGTGGGAACGTGCGGCGGAACAACTGCACGGCTACAAAAACTTGTATGTAGACTGTTCTTCTTCGCTGTATGCAATCTCGCCCGAAACGGGACGTCGCTTGGTGCGGTGCTACGGTGCGGAGCGCGTGCTGTTCGGCACGGATTATCCGATGTGGTCGCCCGCCGAGGAGTTGGAACGGTTTTACGCAATGGGGCTTAGTGCCGCAGAAAACGAAAAGATACTCTGCCAAAACGCCGCACGCCTCTTTTCTATTGAGGTATAATATTGTCGGTAAGAAAAGGAATGCCCCGTGCGGGGCGTTCCTTTTTTGTCGCAAACGGTTGACAAACCGCGAAGATTGCGGTACACTAATAAAAGCAAAAACACATCTTTCTGAACGGCATATTTCCGAGGGCAAGATGGTGTATTTTTAAAACCGAGATCTTGCCGCAGGGCAAGTCTTTTTTTATGCCGTAATGAAAAAAGGAGGAAATGTCAATGCAACTTATCTACGGAGTCAAAGACAAACCCAAATTTGGGCAAGTGTTGGTGTTCGCGTTCCAACAACTGCTTGCGATCTTGGCCGCCACCATCGCGGTTCCCGCCATCATCGGCAACGGTATGAGCCAATCGGCGGCGCTGTTCGGCGCGGGCGTGGGCACGCTTGTATATCAGCTGTTCACCAAATTCCGTAGTCCTGTGTTTCTCGGTTCTTCGTTCGCCTTCTTGGGTTCAATGTTTGCGGCGTTTGCGGGCGGTGTGTCCGCTTCGGCCGGCTATCTCGGCCTCATTCTCGGTGCGGCGTTTGCCGGCCTGGTATATGTCGTGATCGCCGTTGTTGTGAAATTTGTCGGTGTGCAATGGATCAACAAATTGATGCCGGCGGCAGTCATCGGCCCCACCGTGGCTATCATCGGTTTGTCGCTCGCGGGCAACGCGGTGAAGGATGCGGTCGGCGCTTCGGCCAAATTTGTGGAGTACAGCGCGGATTTCAGCGCTTATGTGATGAACGGCAAGGGGTGGATCGCGTTTTTGTGTGCGATGGTAACCTTGCTGACCGTCGTGTTCTGCTCGGTCTACGGCAAAAAGATGACCAAACTCATCCCGTTTATTATCGGTATTCTGGCCGGCTATCTGGTTGCCACGATTTTCACGGTATGCGGCATTTTGTTCAATAACGATTCCTTGAAGATCATCAATTTCGCGCTGTTCAACGATATGAAATGGTTGCCCGATTTTGCATTTATGAAAGCGTTTGGCGGGGATGCCATGAATTTCGGTGCGTCCGGCTCGCTTGGTTCGTATATTCTCACCATCGCCGTGGCGTACGTGCCGGTGGCGTTTGTGGTGTTTGCCGAGCATTTGGCCGACCACAAGAACCTTTCCACCATCATTGAAAGTGATCTCACGGAAGATCCCGGCTTGCATCGCACCTTGCTCGGTGACGGCATTGGTTCGGTGGCAGGCGCTTTCTTCGGCGGTTGTCCCAACACCACCTACGGCGAGTCGGTCGGCTGTGTGGCTATCACCCGCAACGCGTCGGTCATCACCATCACCGTGACGGCGTTCATGGCGATCATCGCCTCCTTTGTAGCCCCCTTCGTCACCTTCCTTGCCACCATTCCCGCTTGCGTGATGGGCGGCGTGTGCATGACGTTGTACGGTTTCATTGCGGTGTCCGGCTTGAAGATGGTGCAGAAGGTGGATCTGGAAGAAAACCGCAACCTGTTCGTGGTGTCGGTCATTCTTATCACGGGTATCGGCGGCATGGCGCTTCGCATCGGTCAGGTGACGCTCACCTCTATCGCCGTGGCGCTCATCCTCGGCATCTTGGTGAATCTCTTCCTTTCCCGCAAAGATAAAGCGGACGCGGAATAAATTGAAAAAATCCGCAAAAAGGACTTGACAACACGGCTGAAACACGGTATAATTTCTCACATATTCCAAAACGCTGTGAAGGAATTATGCCACGCAGAACGTGTGTACAGAGAGTCGGCGGTTGGTGCGAGCCGATGATACCCTGGGCGGCAGTCTCATTCCGGAGTGGAACTTCCGAACACCGTACGGTCGGTAGGAAGTTACGGTTGGTCCCGTTACCATGGCCTGGGAACTGATAGGTTCCGACGAGTGGCTGTTTTGTAACAGCAAGCAGGGTGGTACCGCGATTTATCACACGTTAAATCGTCCCTGAAGTCGAAAGGCTTCAGGGACTTTTTTATTCGAAAGGTTGGTATACAGTATGAGCCGAAAGATCAAAACATTGTTTGTGACCGATGTGACGTTGCAGGAGTATGCGGCGCGCCGTGAAAGTGCGCCCAGTTTCCGCGAAAGCCTGGAATTGGCCAAAGGGTTGGAACGACTGCAGGTGGATGCCATCGGTCTGCCGCCGCTTGTGAATATCAAGGCGGATACGTTGTTGGTGCGCACCATTGCGAACGCGGTGCGTCGGCCGGTGCTGTCCCTTCCTGTCGGTTACACAGAGGAATCGTTGGCCGCGGCGTGGAATGCGCTGTCGGGTGCGGCCAAACCGCAGTTGTGCGTGAGTTTGCCGGTTTCCACCGTGCAGATGGAATATATCTGCCACATGAAAGCGCCGAAACTGTTGGAAACAGTCAAAAAATTGGTGACGGCCGCGCGCGCGCTTTGCCCGAACGTGCTGTTTATGGCCGAAGATGCCACCCGTGGGGACGTACCGTTCCTTGAAACGGTGATTGCCGCCGCGATCGAAGCAGGTGCGACCGCCGTGGGTGTGCGTGACAGCGTCGGTGCCATGTTGCCGGATGAATTTGCCGCGTGGGTGGAAGGTTTGATTTCTGCCGTGCCTGCGCTTTCACAGATGCCTTTCACAGTACAATGCGCCGATGATCTGGCGTTGGCCGCGGCTTCTACGCTGGCCGCCATCAAGGCAGGTGCGTCCGGTACGACGGTGGTGGCGGAGGGTATGTCCGCCCCGTCGATGAAATCCATCGCGCGTATTGCGGCGGATAAGGGCGCGGCTTGCGGGTTCAACACCGCGCTCAACGTGACCGAACTGCAACGCAGTCTGGCGCAACTCGGCCGCATTTTGGGCGGTCACAGCGGTACGGCCGCTTCGTTTGAAACCGCTTTGCAGGAGGAAAACAACCTCACCCTCACCGCACAGGCGGATGTGACAGCGGTGGCGGCGGCGGTGAGATCGCTTGGATACGAACTCACTCCCGAAGACGAAGCAAACGTGTATGAAGAGTTTCAGCGCGTGGCACAGAAAAAGGCGGTAAATGCCCGCGAATTGGAAGCCATCGTGGCCACGGCGGCCATGCAAGTGCCGCCGACCTATAAGTTGGTCAGTTTCGTGATCAACAGCGGTAACCAGATCTCCGCGACCGCCCACATTAAGTTTGAAAAGGATGGGCGCATCATTGAAGGTGTCAGCTTGGGCGACGGCCCGATCGATGCGGCGTTCTTGGCAATCGAACGTATTGTGGGACGTCATTACGAACTGGATGATTTCCAGATCCAATCCATCACGCAGGGACGCGAAGCGGTCGGTTCGGCGCTGGTTAAACTGCGTGAAGGAGGTCAGTTGTATTCGGGTAACGGTATCTCCACCGATATCATCGGCGCCAGTATCCGCGCCTATGTGAATGCATTGAACAAGATCGCCTACGAGGAATAAGTTTTTGGAGGTAACAAACGATGAAACTGTCGTTTTCCACCCGCGGATGGAAAGGGTATACCTTTTCGGAATTTTGTGATGCCGCGAAAGATATGGGCTTTTCGGGGATTGAACTGCATAATCTGCGGGACGAAGCGTTCCGCGGCGAGGGCAACATTTGCGATCCTGTAATGGCAGGCATCTTTACACGTCGGCTGGCGGATATGGGGCTTTCCATCCCGTGTGTCGATTCGGTGTGCAACATTGCGGATGCCGCCCTGTTGGAGCAGAACATCACCGAAATCAACGAATGCGTGCGCGTGGCGCACAACTTGAACATTCCCTATGTGCGGGTGCGTGCGTTGGCGCCCGCAGGCGATGGGGCAGAGGAAGAAAATACCGTGTTTAACTGTCTGTCGGCGGTGATCGGCGGAGCAGAAAAGCAGGGTGTGTGTCTGCTGATCGAAACGGTGGGACTGTATGCCGATACGGCACGCCTCGCGGATATGCTTGCTCGCTTTGCCAGCGATTCGTTGGGTGCGTTGTGGGATATGCACCATCCCTACCGTGTGTGCGGTGAAGCACCGTGGACCACGGTGAAGAATCTGGGTGCGTTTATCCGTCAGGTACACTTGAAGGATTCCGAAGAACACAACGGCGAAGTGCGCTATTGCCTCATCGGTGAGGGTACCCTGCCGGTGGAAGATATGATGAGTGCGCTCTATTCCATCAACTACAACGGATTTGTGTCGTTGGAATGGGATCCCGATTGGGACGAGATCCACGATATGGAGATCATTTTCTTGCACTTTGTCAACTATATGAGCCGTTTCGGCAGTTCTGCTCGTAAACCGAAACCCCTTTACAGCAACCGTGCAGGTACAGGCAAGTTTGTGTGGAAGAAAAACACGCTGATCGATTGCACCTTCTCGGAAGTGTTGGATCGTCAAGTGGAAGAGTTCCCCGATCAGTTGGCATTTAAGTACACCACGCTGGATTACACTCGCACCTATTCCGAATTCCGTGACGATGTGGATACCTTTGCCCGTTCGCTCATTTCCATGGGGGTGAAAGCGGGTACGCACGTGGCGGTGTGGGCCACCAACGTGCCGCAATGGTACATTGCGTTTTGGGCCACCACTAAGATCGGTGCGGTACTCGTGACCATGAATACCGCGTATAAGGTACATGAAGCGGAGTATTTGCTTCGTCAGTCGGATACTCACACGCTGATCATGATCGAATCGGCGCTCGATTCCAACTATGCCGAAATCATGAAGGAGTTGTGTCCCGAACTGGAAACACAGCGCCCGGGCGAACCGTTGCACGCGCGCCGTCTGCCGTTTTTGCGCAACATCATCACGGTGGGTTACCGTCAACCCGGTTGCCTCACGTGGGAAGAGGCGATTGCCCGTGCGGATTCCGTCCCTGTAGAGGAAGTGTATCGCATGGCGGCGGCGGTGGACAGCCACGACGTGTGCAACATGCAGTACACGTCAGGTACCACCGGTTTCCCGAAAGGTGTCATGCTCACACACTATAATGTGGTGAACAACGGCAAATACATCGGCGACACGATGGATCTTTCCACCGCCGACCGTATGATGATTCAAGTGCCGATGTTCCATTGCTTCGGCATGGTATTGTCCATGACGTCTTCCATGACGCATGGCGCCACGTTGTTGCCGCTTCCGTATTTTTCGGCCAAATCGTCGCTTGCGTGTGTGCATCAGGAGCGTATCACCTGCTTTAACGGCGTGCCAACCATGTTCATCGCGATGTTGCGGCACGAGGACTTTGAAAAGACGGATTTCTCTTATATCCGCACCGGCATCATGGCGGGTTCCAACTGTCCGCCGTCGCTGATGCGTGAAGCCGCGGAAAAGATGGGTATGACCGAAATCACCAGCGTATACGGCCAGACCGAAGCGTCCCCCGGTTGCACGATGGGACGCTGGGAAGCAGGGCTGGACGTGCGGGTGGAAACGGTCGGCAGCGCATTCCCTGAAGTAGAATGTAAGATCATTGATCCCGATACGGGTGAAGAAGTGCCCGTGGGGCAAAACGGTGAGTTCGTTGCCCGGGGATACAACGTGATGAAAGGGTATTACAAGATGCCTAAGGAAACCGCCGAAGCGATCGACGCAGACGGTTGGCTTCATACGGGTGACCTTGCGTGTGTGGATGCGGACGGCAACTACCGTATCACGGGACGCTTGAAGGACATGATCATTCGCGGCGGTGAGAACATCTACCCGCGTGAGATCGAAGAGTTTTTGTATACCAACCCGAAGGTGAAAGACGTGCAGGTCATCGGTGTGCCGGACGAACAGTACGGCGAAGAGATCATGGCCAGCATTGTTCTGCAAGAAGGGGCCGAGGCCACCGAACAGGAGATCAAGGAGTTCGTGGCGTCTCACATGGCGCGTCACAAAGTGCCGAAATACGTGGACTTTGTGAAAGCGTTCCCGATGAACGCCGCGGGCAAGATCTTGAAATACAAAATGCGGGAAGAAGCCGCCGAAAAATACGGTTTGAAGAAGTAAGAAAAAACCTCGGTTCAAAAGAACCGAGGTTTTTTTATGCGTATTCATTGAAAAATTGTTCAAGTTCCGCGGTCAGCCGTTCGGGTTCCACCAAATACCCGCATCCGTGTTCCGCACCCGGCACGGTAATCAGCCGTTTTGCCCCGCCGGCCGCCTCAAACGCGCGGTGGCTCATCTCGCAGGGGACAAAACTGTCCGCTTCGCCGTGGACGAACAGTATAGGAATGCGGTTGTCTTTCAACGCCGTGAGAGCATTGGCTTCATACAACCCGAATCCGCCGAATAAACGGCTCACCGCGTTCAAAAACGGCAGAACAATCTGCCGCGGCAGGTGAAAGTCGCGGGCGGCTACCGTGCCGATGATATCGGCGGGGGTGGTGAATCCCGAATCTGCCACGATGCCGCGCACGTTTTTGGGTAACGGCAGGG
>JAZSHJ010000142.1:0-5391 GCA_045533175.1 Acutalibacteraceae bacterium | reverse complement strand
AGGTGACCGCGGCGCGTTCCAGCGTTTTGGCGAGCTTCACGGCATCTTTATCGTCACACGCCGCGAGCAACATGGCGGCAGGCGTGATGGAGATGCGTTTGTTGATGATCGGAATACCGTAGGTCTTTTCGATCGTTTCACCCGTTACCACCAAGTCTTTGGCCGAACGGGTGATCTTATCGTACACCCTGTCACACAGCGTGTCGATGTTGCTGTGGCAACAATCGAGCAGCGAAATCCCCATCGTGATGGTGCGGACGTCCAGGTGCTCATCTTGAATCATCGTGATAGTTTCCAATATGTCGCGTGCATTCAGCATGGTGTTACTCCTCTCAGATGGTGTGCATGGAGTTAAAAATGTCTTCGTGCATGATGCGCACGGACAAGCCCGTTTCTTCGCCGAGCGCGGTGAATGCATCCGCCACCACGTCAAAGGGTGCGTTGGAAGCGCTGATATCCGCCACCATGATCATGGCAAAAAACTCTTGCAAAACCGATTGCGTGACCTCCACAATGTTCAAATTATAGGTGGTGCACACCGCCGACACTTTGGCAAGGATGCCAACCGTATCTTTACCGATCACCGAAATAACTGCGCGCATAACCGACTCCTCCGTTGTGTTTGATTTTTACGCACCTATCATAGCACAAAATGACAACATTTGCAAACGATAAAAAAATATTGGCAACTGTTCCGAAATGCGCCGAAAGCGGGGAGAGGTTTTGTGCTTTCTGCTGAGTGGTTTTCGGAACAGACATATAATGTAAATAAAATAGGAAAAAAACAAAAAAATTAAAGAAATACGGTTGACAACGGCGGCCAAGTGTGGTATTCTTTGATATATTTTAAAAGACGTTGACGAAGAGCGATGCAAGGTGACCGACACCCAAGAGAGCCGGCGGACGGTGCGAGTCCGGCAAGTCGCAGTTCTTGTATCGGTCGCTTCCGAGTCGGAGAGAAGAGAGCCGTCCCGCGCGGGCGGTCCGTAGACCTTTCCCGCGCAGGCTGCGTTAGTGCCGAGGGCTTGTTTGAGCCTGTGAGGGGCACCGTTACGGTGCAATTTGAGTGGTACCGCGGGTATATCGGTTGATAGGCTCGTCTCAAAGACAACATCTTTGGGGCGGCTTTTTTTATACCGCCCGCCGAAAGGAGACTGCGACATGCAGCAAATGAAGGGACTGGATCATAAGATCCGCGAGGTGTCCGCCCGTATTCGCGCTTTGCGCGAAGAAGCGGGTCTTACCGCGCAGGAAATGGCGGAAAAAACAGGTGTTACCGCCACCGAATACATTGCTTGTGAAGAAGGCCGTGCCGATCTGACCTTTGCGTTCATTTACCGTTGCGCCAACGCGTTTCGCGTGGACGTCACCGATCTGATCGAAGGTGAGAGCCCCAACCTGCACGCCTATACCGTCACCCGCCGCGGCGACGGTCAGCGCATCGAGCAGGCGCACGGCATGACCTACTACAACCTGGCGCCTTCCTTCAAAAACCGCATTTCCGAACCGTTGCTTGTGCACGCGGAATACGACGAAGAAGCCCAGCATCGCCCGATCGAATGCACCACCCACGCGGGCCAGGAATGCGACATCGTGGTGAAGGGCCGCCTGAAGGTACAGATCGGCGATCACGTGGAAATTCTCGGTGAAGGGGACGCGATCTATTACGACAGTTCCGCCCCGCACGGTATGTTGGCGGTGGACGGCGAGGATTGCGATTTCTACGCCATGGTGCTTAACCCGACGGGTGAGCCGATCCCCGAACTCACCCCGTCCGAAACCTTTGCGGCGAAACCGAAGAAGGCTTACAAAGAGCGCCGCATTTATCACAACTTCATCCATCCCACGGAGGATGAAAACGGCGCATTGCTTGCCATTGACTTTGAAAACGAGGATAAGTTCAATTTCGCGTTTGATATTGTGGACGGCATTGCGGCGAAAAAACCCGATAAACTCGCAATGTTGCATATTGATAACGATAAGGTCGAGCGCCGCTTTACCTTTGCGGATGTGAAACGTGCGTCTGCCCAATGTGCAAACTATTTCAAGTCGCTGGGCATCAAGAAGGGCGACCGCGTGATGTTGGTATTGCGCCGTCAATACCAGTTCTGGTTTGCGCTGCTCGGTTTGCACAAACTGGGTGCCATCGGCATTCCCGCCACCGATATGTTGCAGGAACACGACTTTGAATACCGTTTCAAGGCGGCGGGCGTGTCGGCGATCCTTTGCACCGCCCACGGTCACACGGTGGAGCAGGTGGAAGCCGCCGCTGCGAACTGTCCCGACATGACGATACGCGTGTTGGTGGGAGCTTCGCGTGACGGCTGGCACGATTTCGATGCGGAATATCCGTTGTTCAGCGGTCGTTTCGAGCGCACGGAGGACAGCATCCGCGGCGACGATCCGATGTTGATGTTCTTCACCTCGGGTACTTCCGGCAACCCGAAGATGACGCTTCACAACTGCAAATACCCGCTGGGTCATTTCATCACCGCCAACTACTGGCATTGCGTGAATCCCGACGGTTTGCACCTCACCATTTCGGATACCGGTTGGGCCAAAGCCATGTGGGGTAAACTCTACGGCCAATGGCTGTGTGAAGCACCGCTGTTCATTTATGATTTCGAGCGTTTTGATGCGGCGGATATTCTGCCGATGTTCCAAAAATATCACATCACCACCTTCTGCGCACCCCCGACGATGTATCGCATGATGATCAAAGAAGATCTGTCGAGATACGATATGAGTTCGGTGGAACACGCCACCATTGCGGGTGAAGCGCTCAACCCCGAAGTGTTCCGTCAATTGGAAAAGACCACGGGCTTGAAGGTGATGGAAGGTTTCGGCCAGACCGAAACCACCCTTGTGATCGGCAACCTGATCGGTATGCCGCACAAACTCGGTTCTATGGGCAAGCCCGTGCCGCTGTATGACGTGGACTTGGTCACGCCCGAAGGTGAGTCGGTCGGCGTGGGTGAAACGGGCGAGATCGTGATCCGCACCGACAAACGTGTGCCCTGCGGCCTGTTCCGTGAGTATTATCTCGATGACGAAAAGACGAGCGAAGCGTGGCACGACGGCCTGTATCACACGGGTGACGTGGCGTGGCGCGATGAGGACGGCTTCTATTGGTACGTCGGCCGTGCGGACGACGTTATCAAATCCTCCGGTTACCGTATCGGGCCGTTCGAGATCGAAAGCGTCATCATGGAACTGCCCTACGTATTGGAATGCGGTGTATCTGCCGCCCCCGACGAAGTGCGCGGCCAGGTGGTTAAGGCAAGCATCGTGCTCACCCGCGGCACCGTGGCAAGCGAAGAGCTCAAGAAAGAGATCCAGAAATACGTGAAGGAGCGCACCGCGCCGTACAAGTATCCGCGTATCGTGGAGTTCAAGGACGAACTGCCCAAGACCACCAGCGGCAAGATCATTCGCCGTATGCTGTGAGGTGATGCCGATGGAGATCAAACGCGTCACGCTGTTTGCGGGGCATTACGGCAGCGGTAAAACCAACATTGCCGTGAACTGGGCGCTCTATCTGCGGGGGATGGGCTATCCCGTTACCATCGCAGACTTGGATATCGTCAATCCTTACTTCCGCACAAAAGACAGCGCGCGGGAATTGGAGGCGGCGGGCATTCGCATGATCGCCTCTCCGTTTGCCAACTCCAATGTGGATGTACCCGCCCTGCCGGGTGAACTGTACGCGGTGGTGGATGACCGCACCGCCCACGCGGTGTTGGATGTCGGCGGGGATGATCGCGGCGCATTGGCATTGGGACGGTATTCCCCCGCGATCATGGAAGAAAACGATTACGCCATGTTGGCGGTGTTGAATTTCAGCCGTCCGCTGACTGCTACCCCGCAGGATGCGGTGGAAGTGTTGCGTGAAGTGGAAGCGGCGGGTAGCCTGCCCTTCACGGGGCTGATCAACAACACCAATCTCGGCGCGGCCACCACACCCGAAACGGTGCTTCGCAGCATGGCCTTGGCCGAAGAAACTGCGCGGCTGTGCGGTTTGCCGCTTGTGATGACCACAGCAGAAGCATCCGTTGCCGCGCAACTGGCGGGAAAGGTGGAGAACCTTTTTCCGTTGCATTTACAAGAAAAAACCAATTGGCAACCGTAAGTATCGGCGAGTATTTTAGCAAAGGATGAGCGAAAATCCGCCTTCCCAAAACGGACGCGGGTTTGATTGCTCACTCTAAAGGAGGAACAAATTATGGCAAAAGTAACGTTTGACATCGACCGTTGCAAGGGTTGCGGCCTTTGCGTGGAAGCGTGTCCCAAGAAGATCTTGGAAATGTCCAAGGATAAGATGAATGCGAAAGGGCATCATCCGGCACAAATGACCGATCAGGACGCCTGTATCGGATGTGCATTTTGTGCCACCATGTGCCCTGATTGCGTAATCACGGTAGAAAAGTAAAACGGCAAACGAAAGGTAGTGAGTAATATGTCCGAAAAAGTGTTGATGAAAGGGAACGAAGCAATCGCGGAAGCGGCTATCCGTTGCGGTTGCCGTCATTACTTCGGCTATCCCATCACGCCGCAGACAGAGGTTGCCGCCTATATGGCGAAGCGTATGCCGAAGATCGACGGTGTGTTTTTGCAGGCGGAAAGTGAGATTGCCGCCATCAATATGGTGATCGGTGTGGCCGCGACCGGCAAACGCGTGATGACCTCCTCGTCCAGCCCCGGGATCTCGCTGAAAAGCGAAGGGTTGTCCTATCTTGCGGGTTGTGACCTGCCCGCGTTCATCGTGAACGTGCAGCGCGGCGGCCCCGGCTTGGGCGGCATTCAGCCTTCCCAGTCGGATTATTTCCAAGCCACTCGCGGCGGCGGTCACGGTGACTATCACATGATCGTGCTGGCGCCCGACAGCGTGCAGGAAATGGCCAGCCTCACGGTGAAAGGTTTTGATCTGGCGGATAAATACCGCATGACCACCATGTTGCTGGCAGACGGCACGATGGGACAAATGATGGAACCCGTCAGTCTGGATTTTGAGGAAACCGCCACTTACGAAAAACCGTGGGCGGTCACCGGCACGGGCTGCAAGCGTGAACATAACATTGTGAACTCGCTGTTCTTGAAACCCGAACAGCTCGAAACTGAAAACCTCGCCCGCTACGAGCGTTATAAGCTCATTGAGCAGAATGAAGCGATGTGGGAAGAGTACATGATGGACGATGCCGAATACTGTATCGTGGCGTTCGGCATTGCGGCACGTGTGTCTAAAAACGCCATTGCCGAAGCCCGCAAGAAGGGGATCAAAGTCGGTCTTATCCGTCCGATCACCCTGTGGCCGTTCCCGAAAGCGCCTCTTACCGCCGCGGCGGATAAAGTGAAGGCGTTCCTGTCGGTGGAACTGTCCATGGGACAGATGAT
>JAZSHJ010000023.1:0-26242 GCA_045533175.1 Acutalibacteraceae bacterium | reverse complement strand
TGTGTATTGCTGGGGGGGGATCCCCGCCGACCCTCGGTGATGACCGCCGCCGCGGTGGGGGCGGGGCTTTGCTCGGTGGGAGCCCGGGTGCACGTGCTCGGCGTTGTGCCCGCGCCTGCGGTGGCGTATCTCACCCGCACGCAGGGCTCAGATTGCGGTGTGATGATCGGTGCGGCACACACCCCTTGTGAATACAACGGTATCAAGGTGTTCGATGGTGAAGGACGAAAGTCTTCGGCGCTGGAAAGCCGCATTGAAGCGGTGATGCTGGACGGCGCGGGGGTGATGCCCTGTCCCGTCGGCGGAGAGGTGGGCACCGTGATCGAACAGCCGCGTGCGGCGGAAGATTACGTGCAATATCTCACCGCGACTGCCCCTGTGGATCTGCGCGGTATGCGCATTGCAGTGGATGCCGCGTGCGGTGCGGCGGCTGTGACGGCCCAGCGCGTGTTTCGCGATCTGGGTGCCGAGCCGCTGATGTTGAACGCACAGCCCGACGGCGTGAACATCAACGATGGGTGCGGCACGGCACACGTGGAAGGACTGGTCGAATTCGTCAAGACGCACAAATGCTTCGGCGGCATTGCGTTCGACGGTGACGGCGAGCGTTGCGTGGCGGTGGACGAAAAAGGCAATCTGTTGGACGGTGATCGTATACTGGCGGCCTTTGCGTTGGATGCAAAGGAAAAAGGCACTCTTGCGGGGGATGCCGTTTGTGCCACGGCGCTTTCCAATTTGGGCTTTTTCCGCTTCTGTGAAGAAAACGGGAACCGCGTGGTCACGTCGGCGGCCGGCAGCCGTGCGGTGGCGGAAGAAATGGCCGTTGCAGGCTGTGCGTTGGGCGGCGAGCCGACGGGCAGCATTGTGTTACACGCTCATTCGACCACGGCAGACGGCCAGTTGACCGCCCTGCAACTGCTTGCCATGTGCCGCGAAAAAGGGTGCAAACTTTCTGCGATCGAAGCGCAGATGCCGCGTTCACCGCAAGTGATGATCACCGTGAAAGCGGATGCGAACGCCAAGGCGGCGTTTGTGGCGGACAGCGCCTTGCAGGCATACATTGCACAAGCGGATGCTTCGCTCGGCAACGAGGGGCGGGTGACGGTGCGTCCGTCCGAAACCGAGCCGTTGATCCGCATTGTGGTGGAAGGGCGCGAATTTGACGATATCAATCGGGTGGCTGTCGCGTTGGCGGACACCGTGAAAAAAGCGATCGGAGTCTGAACGGTATGAGAGCAGCAAAAAACTGGGTAGACTATGAATTGTTGGATGCATCCGGCGGTGAACGGTTGGAGCGATGGGGCGAATTTATTTTGATCCGTCCCGATCCGCAGGTGCTGTGGGACACCCCCAAGACGCATCCGTTATGGAAACGCGCCCACGCACGGTATCACCGTTCCAACACGGGCGGCGGGCATTGGGAAACCTTGCGCCCCCTGCCCGATAGTTGGCAGATCGGTTACGGAGATCTCCGTTTCAATTTGAAACCGATGGGATTTAAGCACACGGGGCTGTTCCCCGAACAGGCGGTGAACTGGGAAGACATGGCCGAGGCGATCCGCACGGCAGGGCGTCCCATCAAGGTGTTGAACCTGTTTGGATACACGGGCGGCGCGACGCTTGCGTGTGTGGCGGCGGGTGCGCACGTCACACACGTGGATGCCTCTCGCGGGATGGTGTCGTGGGGGCGCGAAAATGCCGTGGAATCCGGTTTGGCCGATCGCCCGATGCGTTGGCTGGTGGACGATTGCGGCAAGTTTGTGCAACGTGAACAGCGCCGCGGCAACAAATACGACGCCATTTTGATGGACCCCCCCTCCTACGGGCGCGGGCCGAACGGCGAAGTGTGGAAATTGGAAGAGCAGATCTTCCCGCTGGTGCGGGATTGCGTGTCGCTGTTGTCGGATACGCCGCTGTTCTTTTATATCAACTCCTACACCACGGGATTGTCCCCGTCGGTGATGCAATACATTTTGCACGCACTTATCCCCGAAAAACTGGGCGGCACCATCGACGCCGATGAGATCGGCTTGCCGGTGACCGCGAACGGATGGGTGCTTCCCTGCGGTTCCACCGCACGTTGGAGGAGTAAATAAGATGTCGCAAACGATGATCGATGCACGGCAGGTGGCCTTTTCCTATGCCGCCGAAGACGAATTGCCGCGTGAGGTGTTGCACGGCGTATCGCTTACGGTGAAAGAGGGCAGTTTTGTGGCGTTGCTTGGCCACAACGGTTCGGGCAAATCCACCATGGCCAAGATGTTCAACGCGCTGTTGTTGCCCGGCGGTGGGCAGGTGCTGGTGGAAGGCATGGATACCGCCGACGAGGAACGCAAATACGATATTCGTCGCACGGTGGGAATGGTGTTGCAAAATCCCGATAACCAGTTGGTGTCCACCGTGGTGGAGGAAGACGTGGCGTTCGGCCCCGAAAATTTGGGGGTGCCGCCCGAAGAAATCCGCCAAAGAGTGGAAGCGGCATTGCGGGCGGTGGATATGTGGGAGTTCCGTTCCCATGCGCCGCACAAACTGTCGGGTGGTCAAAAACAACGGGTGGCGATCGCGGGCGTGATGGCGATGCAACCGCGCTGTTTAGTGCTGGATGAACCCACCGCCATGTTGGATCCGCAAGGTCGCCGTGAAGTGATGGATACGGTGCACCGTTTGAACCGGGAACAGGGGATGACGGTGATCCTGATTACTCATTACATGGAAGAAGCGGTGCGCGCCGACCGTGTGGTGGTGATGGACGGTGGCCGCATCGTAACCGACGGTACCCCGCGTGACGTGTTTGCGGACGTGGAGCGCATGCGCGCGTTGCAGTTGGATGTTCCGCAACCCACCGAGTTGTGTTGGTTGTTGCGGCAACGGGGTGTGGCGTTGCCCCCCGATGTTCTTACAGTAGATGAATGTGTGGAGGCGTTGGCCTCTTTGATGGAGTAAGCTTATGACCATTTTGGAAACCCAAAACCTCACCCACGCCTATTCCGACGGTCTGCCGACCGCACGGGCGGCGGTGAAGGATGTGTCGCTTGCGGTGGAAGCGGGTAGTTTCGTGGGCGTTATCGGCCACACGGGCTCGGGCAAATCCACCTTAATACAGCACTTTAACGGGTTGTTGCGCCCCACGTCCGGCCGCGTATTGCTGGGTGGCGAGGACATTTGGAAAGATCCAAAAGCCATTCGGCAGGTGCGTTTCCGTGTGGGACTGGTGTTCCAGTACCCCGAACACCAGTTGTTCGAGGACACGGTGCGGCGGGATATCGCGTTCGGCCCGCGCAACATGGGATTGGATGATGCAGAGATCGAAGCACGGGTAAACGAAGCGGCGGCGTTTGTCGGGTTGTCGCCCGAATTGCTGGATAAATCCCCGTTTGATCTGTCGGGCGGCGAAAAGCGCCGCGCGGCGGTGGCGGGTGTGATGGCGATGCGCCCCGAGGTGCTTATTTTGGACGAACCCACAGCGGGGCTCGATCCCGCGGGACAGGAACATCTGTTGCGGCAGGTGAAAGAATATCAGCAGGAAAGCGGCTGTACCGTGCTGTTGGTTTCCCACCGCATGGAGGATGTTGCCCGCGTGGCCGATCGGGTGTTGGTGATGAACGGCGGCCGTGTGGCGATGTATGACGAAACGGCAGCGGTGTTTTCCCGCGCGGCACAATTGCGAGAGATCGGCTTGTCCATTCCCGCCGTCACGCGGGTGTTTATGGGCCTGCGTGAACGCGGCTTCGACGTGGGCGAAAACGTGTACACCGTGGAACAAGCGGTGGCACGGCTGTCCCCTCGTCTGGTTCGCGGGAAGGAGGGGTAACGATGCTGCGTGATATCACCATCGGGCAGTATTTCCCGATCTCTTCCCCGATGCATCGGCTGGATCCGCGTGTGAAACTGATTCTTACGGTGGCGTATATCGTGGCGCTGTTTCTGCCCAAAACGTGGGTGGGACTGGCGGCGGCGGTGGTGCTGTTGGCGGCGGCATATATGCTGGCGCGCATTCCGCTTACGATGATTTGGAAGAGCGTGAAACCGATTTTGTTTTTGGTGACGCTCACCGCCGCGCTGAATCTGTTTTATAACACCGACGGTGCGGTGTTGTGGTCGTGGTGGATCTTCACCGTGACCGACAGCGGACTTATCAAAACCGCGTTTATCATTTTGCGTATTCTTTGTTTGATCGTGGGCAGTTCTCTGCTCACCTACACCACCACCCCCACGGCGCTCACCGATGCGATCGAGCGTTTGTTTTCCCCGCTGAAGGTGTTGCGGTTGAATGTGCATGAACTGGCCATGATGATGACCATTGCCTTGCGCTTTATTCCCACCCTCATTGAGGAAACGGACAAGATCATGTCGGCACAAAAGGCGCGCGGGGCGGACATGGAATCGGGCGGGTTGGTGAAACGCATCCGTGCTCTGCTTCCCGTGTTGATTCCGCTGTTTGCGTCCTCCTTTCGGCGGGCATACGAACTGGCGCTCGCGATGGAGTGCCGCTGTTACCGCGGCGGGGAAGGGCGCACCCGCATGAAGCAGTTGAAACTGCGGTGGGGTGACTGGCTTGCCATGCTGGTGATGCTGTTTGCGATCGTGCTGTTGATCGCGCTCAATCATTTGTTACCGAAGGTGATCTGACATGAGGCGGCTGATGCTGACAATACAGTATATCGGCACACACTATCACGGCTGGCAGGTACAGCCGAATGCCGTGACGGTGCAACAGTTGGTGCAGGATGCCATCGAAAAGGTGACGGGTGTGCGCTCCGCGCTGACGGGGTGCAGCCGCACCGATGCGGGTGTCCATGCCGAAATGTTTTGTTGCGTGACCGATACCGCGTCCTCAATTACGGAAGAAAAGCTGGTGGCGGCGCTGAATGCGTGGTTGCCCTCGGATGTGGCGGTGACGGATTGCCGCGAAGCGGCGGCGGATTTTCACCCGCGTTACGATGCCCGCGGCAAACAGTATCAGTATCGCATTTGGAATCGTCCCGCCCGCAACCCGTTTTTGGAGGGGCGTGCGCTGCATTGCCGCCGTCGGTTGGATGTGCAAAAAATGCACCGTGCGGCACAGGGGTTTCTCGGCCGTCACGATTTTTCGGCGTTTTGTGCCGCCGGCAGCGAGGTGGAGGATCGCGTGCGCACCGTCACCGAATGCCGCGTGAGCGAACAGGACGGCCTTGTCACCTTTACGGTGGCGGCGGACGGATTTTTGTATAACATGGTGCGCATCATGATGGGCACGTTGTTGGATATTGAAAGCGGGCGCTTGTGCGAGGACGTGATCCCCGCATTGCTCGAGTCGCCCGACCGTGCGGCGGCAGGGCATACGGCTCCTGCTTGCGGATTATACTTAACTCGCGTGTATTACGACTGAAAGGAGGTGCCCGACCGTGGCAAGCAAACGCGATTTGACAATTAAAAAGCGGCGTATTTCCTCGACACCCGAACCGCTTGAAACGGAAAAGGCACCCACCGCCGCAGGAGAAACAGCGGGTAGTGTGACGGGCAAAAGTCGCGCTCACAGCTACAAACGACGCACCAAAAAACGGGGGGATCGTCGTCGCCGCGGCCGTTCGGCGGTGTGGGCGGTGTTGATCCGTCTGGCGGTGATCACGGCGATCTTGATTCTGGGTGTGCTTTTGTGGCAAAACCGCGATCGTCTGGCGCCTGCCGCGGTGACCGAATGGTTTGAACGCGTGGTAACGGGCGGAAGTAAAGGCGATGGATATCCGTTGGATATCGGCGGCGATCGCGTGGTGTCCATGCAACCGTTCGGCAATCAGACAGCGGTGTTGACCGATACCGCCTTGCAACTGTATAACTCCACCGCATCCCAAACGGCGGATCGCGCACACACCTATGCCGATCCGTTGTTGCGGGTGAAGGATGAATATATGCTGGTTGCGGAACTCGGCGGTACGCGTTACACCTTGCAAACCAAGAAAGAAACCGTGCTCGAGGGACAGGTGGATTATCCCATTTTGGGTGCGGCAGTCAGCGCAAACGGGCAGGTTGCCCTTGCAACCGAATCGTCGCAGAGTTACCGTTCCGAAGTGGTGGTGTTCGATCGCAAGGGGAAAAAGGTGTTTCATTGGTACAGCGTGGATCTTACGGTGATCGATGTAACCTTCCATCCTCGTCAAAAGCAGATCGCGGTGCTCGGTCTTTCCGCCGCGGGCGGCGAGATGCGCTCCACGGTACACCTGTTTTCGCTCAGCGGCAAGGAAACGGGCGCGATTCACACCTACACCGCCACCGGACCGATGATGACCGCGTTGCGGTTCTTCGATAACGAGCGATTGGGTGTGATCGGTGATACTTCCGTATGGGTGTACGATCCGGCTAAAAACGAAGCGGCGATCACCAATTTTGAAGAAGCGGTACTGTTGGGCTATGCGTTCGCATCCGACGGCATCGGTATTGTCACGCGGAATTACGGTGAAGTCGGCGGCGGCGTGATTCAGCACATTTCCGCAACGGGCGAAGCGGTGGGAACCATGGCGTTTACAGGTAATTATCGCCACGTGGCCGCGGCAAACGGCGGATTCTATTTGTTGACTGAAAACACCTTGTATCTGGTAAATAAAGGTGCGGTTACAAAACAAGCGGCGGTTTCGGCCGACAGTTTGATGGTGGCGGAAATGAATGGCAAACCGTTGGTATTGGGATTGAGTATGCTCACGCGGGTTGCGTGGGAATAATAAAAGGTGGGCGAATGTTGTGGGCTTTTTGATCGATATCGTGTTACTTGTCATTTTGGCGGGAATCGTGGCGATTTCGGCGCGCCGTTCGGTGTTTTCATCGGGATTCGGTGTGGTTGTGTCAGCGGCCGCGGTGGTAACGGCGCTGTTTGTCACGCCGTTTTGTGCGCCGACGGTGTCGGATATCCTTGTGCAGCCGACGGTTGAAAAGTCGGTGGCGGTGGCTCTTGCAGATATGCATTCCGCCCCGCACGCAACTACTGCCGCACAAACGGTGGCGACTCTGCCGCTTCGTGAGTTGATCGAAGAACAGCCGGACGGCTATCTGCAATTATTGCAGGAATACAGCGTGTCACCCGAAACGGTGCGGGATGCGTATCTTGCCGCACCGCAACCGATGACGGTGGTACATACCGTGGCACACGATTTTGCGGCGGCCATTGCCGAAACGATGGTGTTTTTGCTGATTTCGGTGGTGGCGGCGGTGCTGTTGCAGTTTGTTGTGCGGCGCATCGAGCAGAATTTGCCGCCTCTGCGACGGTATCACGGATTCAAGCGGGTGTTGCCCGCCCTCTTCGGTGTGGCGAGTGGACTGGTCTGGTCGTTTGCGGTGATAACGGTGCTGTCGCGCCTCGTCCCCGCGGTGGCAGGCAAATCGGTGTTGTTCACCCCCGCCACACTCCAAAACGCCGATTGGTATTCGTTGCTCGAACGCATCAACCCGTTGCCCTTGTTGCGGCAGCTGGTGTGGAAATAATTTCGGAAAGGTTTGGCGAACGGAAATGAACAAGCTGAACGTAAAATGGGTTTGGACCATTCCCAACGTGCTGTCATTGGTGCGTATTGCCCTGTTGCCGGTGTTTGCGGTGTTGTATTTGAACAGCGTCGCAACCCCCGTTCTGTTGCTGTGGGCCGGAGTGGTCGTGGTGTTTTCAGGTATCACCGATCTGTTGGACGGGTGGATCGCACGTCGGTTTAATCAGATCAGCGACGCGGGCAAACTGCTGGATCCGTTGGCGGATAAGCTCACGCAAATGACGGTGCTTATTTGCCTTGCCACGCGGTATCAGGAGTTGCTGTGGTTGACAGGTGTGTGTTTGGCCAAAGAGGCGGCACAGGTCGTCGGCGGGGTGCTGTTGTTGCGTCGCGGCGATGAAGTGCGCGGTTCGCAATGGTTCGGCAAGGTGTGCACCTTCGTGTTTTATGCGTCCATGGCGGCCATTGTGCTGTTCGATAATATGCATCCGTACATTCGTATCGGCCTTGTGATGTTGGTGAGTGTGTTGATGCTGGTCACCTTCTTCGGTTATTTGATGACCTATTTGGGCGCGCGCAAAGAGTTGCCCGCCAAAGAGATGCCCTCAAAGGAGTAAGAAAAGATGGTTTGTTCTCGTTGTAAACAACGTCCCGCCACGGTGTTCATCACCCGTATGGAAGGGGATAAAACGATCAATGACGGTTTGTGCCTTGTCTGTGCCAAAGAGATGGGGATCAAGCCGGTGTGCGACATCATTCAGCAGTTCGGCATGAGCGACGACGATTTGGAGGCGGTGGACGAGCAGATCTCGGGGATGATGGAATCGATGGGAGAAGGGGACGAAGACGGCTTTGCGCCGGGCGGCGCCGCGACCTTCCCGTTTTTGCAAAACCTGTTCCCGGGGATGAAGACGGAAGGCCCCACCGAAAAGCCGACCGAACAAGGGCACACAGATAAAGCCGATAAGGCGGAAAAAGGGCGCGGAAAGCAATCCCGCCGCCCGAGCGCATTGGAACAGTATTGCACCGATCTTACCGCCCGTGCGCGGGACGGTCTGCTCGGCCGTATCATCGGGCGCGACCGTGAACTGTACCGTGTAACGCAGATCCTTTGCCGCCGCACAAAGAACAACCCTTGTCTTATCGGTGAACCGGGTGTGGGCAAAACCGCGATCGCCGAAGGGTTGGCCTTGCGCATTGCCGCAGGCGAAGCACCCCCGCGCCTGGCGGATAAGGAGATCCATCTGTTGGATCTCACCGCGCTGGTGGCGGGAACGCAGTTCCGCGGCCAGTTTGAAAGCCGCATCAAAGCGTTGGTGGATGAGGTGCGTGCCAAGGGAAACATCATTTTGTTTATTGATGAGATCCACAATTTGGTGGGCACGGGGGATGCGGAAGGCAGCATGTCTGCGGCCAACATTCTGAAACCCGCCCTGTCCCGCGGGGAGATCCAAGTGATCGGTGCCACCACCTTTAACGAATATCGCAAACACATCGAAAAGGATGCCGCATTGGAACGCCGTTTCCAACCCGTTACGGTGGAAGAACCTTCGGTGGCGGACGCGACTGCGATTTTGCGCGGGATTCAAAGTTATTATGAAGAGTTCCACGGCGTAAAGGTGAGCGATGAGATGATCACCCGCGCGGTGGTGCTGTCGGAAAGATATATTACCGATCGGTTCCTGCCCGATAAAGCGATCGACCTTTTGGACGAAGCGTGCGCCGCGGCGGCGCTGGAAAACAAAGAGGCCGACCGTTACGCCGCGTTCAAGCGTGAAATTGCGCTGATGAAGCGGGAAGAGGAACAGCAGATGGCGGCGGACGAGGTGGATTACGAAAACCTTGCACGCCTGCGTGCCGAGCTGATGAAAACCGAGCAAGCGGCTGAGGAGATCCGCACGGCGGCCACCGAAGCCCCGCTTTGTGATCGTCACCTGGCCAAGGTGATCGAACTGTGGACGGGGATTCCCGCTGCCAAAGTGCAACAGAGCGAACTCTCCCGTTTGAGTGGGATGGAGGAACGCCTGTCTGCCCATATTGTGGGGCAGGAGGAAGCGGTGCGTCTGGTAGCGGCGGCGATTCGCCGCAGTCGTGTGCAGATCAGTCCCCGTCGCCGCCCCGCATCCTTCCTGTTCGTGGGGCCCACAGGTGTGGGTAAGACCGAACTGGTAAAAGTGCTGGCACGTGACTTGTTCGATACCCCCGACGCGCTTATCCGGTTGGATATGTCGGAGTTTATGGAAAAGCACGCGGTGTCGCGCTTGATCGGCTCGCCCCCCGGTTACGTGGGCTATGACGAAGCGGGACAACTCACCGAAAAAGTGCGTCGCAAACCGTATTCGGTGTTGCTGTTTGACGAGATCGAAAAAGCACACCCCGATGTGCTGAACGTGCTGTTGCAGATTCTGGATGAAGGCCGCGTGACCGACGCGCACGGCCGCACCGTCAATTTTGAAAACACCGTATTGGTGATGACTTCCAATGCGGGCAGCGACGTGACGGGCGCGCTGATGGGCTTTGGCAAAAACGCGGAGCAGGCGGGGCGTGATAAGGCCATGAAGGCGCTGTCCGATTTCCTGCGTCCCGAATTCTTGAGCCGTGTGGACGAAGTGGTGTATTTCCGTCCGTTGGAAGAGGCGGACTACACCCGCATTGCGGCGCTGTTGCTGGACGAATTGCAAGGGCCGCTTTCCGAGCGCGGCATCACCTTCCGTTACACCGAGGCGGTGGCAACGGCACTTGCGGCAAAAGCGGCAGGCGGCAAGCGCGGCGCGCGTGATTTGCGGGTGGCGATTCGCCGCGAGGTGGAGGATGCATTGGCTTCGCTGTTGGTGGAGCGCTGCGAACAGCCTCCCACATCGGTGACGGTAGCTGTCACCGACGGCAACATCACCCTTACGGCGATGTAATACTATTAAGGAAATATATGTAAAAAAGCAGAGGAGATATGCATGGCATATCTCCTCTGCTTTTTTACATCTTATTCCATCACCGCTGTTTCTCCCGCGTGACGTGCGGCCGCGAGAGTGGCCGCCGAAAGAGGTGTGCGGTCGGTCGCGGTGGCATGCACCGCGATGGCGGGGGTGCTGTTCAGCACCGTGAGCACGGGGGCCAGTTGCTCTGCTACGCACACGCCGTCCGCACGGTCTGCCCCTGCGGCGGTGAGTAACACCGTCTTTTTCGGGGTGGCGATGGGAGGACGTTCGCCCCGCACGAACCGCGCCGCCCAATAGCGTTGCAGGCGATCGATCACCGCTTTCAACGGGGCGGGGAAGGAGCGATTGTATACGGGGGTGGCCACCACCAGTACGTCGGCCACTTCCAATGCGTTGTAAAACGCATCCAAATCGCGGTGGCGGCAAGCGGCCGCTTCGTGACAAAAGCCGCAATCGTCGCATGGGGCGGCGATCGGCGAAAATGCATTAAAGCGGGATATTTCTGCTTCGCCGATTCCCTGAAGACAGGCATCCAGCAAACGGGTGGTCGTGCCCGCCGCGTGGGGCGAACCGTAAAGCACCAGTACACGTGTCACACGGATCACCTCATTCCCAAAGCGGCATCACGATGGTGTATCGTCCGCCGTCGGTCAACGAATAATAGTGGTTCAAAATCTGATCCCACGTCCAGCCTGCTTCGTTTGCGTAACCGATCGCACCGTATTGGCTGAGTCCCAATGCGTGGCCGTGTCCGTACACGGTGAAGGTGAGCAGATCGTCGTCCTCGTCGTAATCTACCGTGAAACTGTGGGAGCGCAGGCGGGAGGAACCGACGGCTTTACGGATATCAATGCCGCGCAGATACACCTTTTCGCCGTCCTCATAATAGTAGGCGTTGGTGTTCACCACATAGCCGCCTTCGCCGTCGAAGGTGGTGGCAAACAGCGGGGTATCCCCGTCTTCAAACAGCACTTCGACCGCTTCGCCGTCGGTATCTTCCGCAACGTAGGCGTTCAGTTCGTTTTGCAGTTCCGTCCACTTGATGGAATAGGTGGAAATAAGGTGGTCGCTGTTTGAATACTTTTGTACATACTCCTCCGTGTCGAAAAGGCTTTCCACGCTTTGCAGATAGGGAAGAGCCGCCGTGTATACATGCTGACAACTGGCGGTCGCACCGTTGGAACTGGCGGAATACATCGCGCACAGCGGCATGTTTTTGAGCACGGTTTGGGCAGAATCGATCATCTTCACACCCACCACGTCGCCCACCGCTTCGTAGATCTTGCGGTCGTTGGCGTTTGACAAGTCGATGGCAGATGAAACGGAGAAGACGGTATCTCTTCCCATCGAGGAATACAAGAGATAGGTGTAACTCGCCACCGCCTGCGCTTTTTGCGCCTCGGTGGAGTTTTGCATGGTGCGGGCGGCGCCCATTTCGGTTTTTACCATGCAAGCCACGGCATATTGCAGGTCGTCCTTTGTTTGCAGGGTGGATACCTCACCGCCCGCGATGCGCACCTTAATGCCGTGATAGAAATTGCTTTCCGCCACGCGTCCCACCGTGCTGTCCTGTGACGGGACGGTGGTGGTTGCGGTAGTTCCGTCGGTTTCGTTGGTTTCGGTCGTGGTGGTTGTCACAGGGGGCGCTGTAGTGGTTGTGGGTGCTTCGGTGGCGGTCGGTGCGGTGGTGGTCGTGGTTTCCGCTGTGGCGGTTGTGGTGGTTTGTGTTGCGGTGACGGTTACGGTGGTCGCTTCGGTGGCGGTCGTGGTGTTGTTGCCGGTTGTCACTTCGGCGGTTCCCGTTGTGGCGTCGGGCGACGACGGCACGGTGGTGGTGACCGCTTGCGTCGTGCCGTCGGGGGAGGCGGTCGTGGTGGCCGATCCATCCGGCGAGCTTTCTGTCGTGGGATCCGTTTCGGGCAGTTGAATGTCCGGTACGATATCGCTGCTTTGCAGTTGTGTTGTGGTGGTGGTCGTCACCGTGGTGGTAACGCTTTCGTCCCGCATGGAAGGCGGATACAGCGCGTGCGGATTATACGAAATAATCAGCTCGTTTTCGGAAGAAGTGCCCAGCGACAATCGCCGCGCCGCGACGATCAGCCGCACGCCGTCCACCTTCACCGATTCGGATGCATCGGTTGTGAGCAACAGCAGGGTGTCGTCCTTTTGGATGGTAACCGACGTGAGGAACAGCGAACGCGTCTTCAATTCTTCGGTAAACTCCAAAAACTCTTCGTTGCTGTCAAACGCCGAAAGGCGATAGTCAAAGGTATCGTCATTTTCATCCGCATACAACACCGCAAACACTTCAAAGACACCGGTGGCATACAGCGTGTTCATCTCCACCCGCGGGTGTCGCAGAAGGAAGTTTGCATCGGTATACTTCAAAAGATCCGAAAACATCTGCCCGTCCTCGGTGTTGTTGCCGTGGATAATATAGGAACGGTTGATGGATGCAGGGGAGGATACGGCCACGTTTTCGTCAAAGAACGGTACGCCGTAATGGGAGGGACGTCCCGAAAAATCGGTAGCCGCGTAGTTATACACCCCGTTTTGCATCACGGGATAGCTGACGGGAGTGTTGGCGATGCGCACCCACCCGCGAATATCCGGATTCTTTTCATACAATGCGTAAAAGCGGGAGAGCATCCCTTTGGGGAAGTCGGCCGCGTTGTACCCCCCTTTTTCGGGATCACGGTCATACAACAGTTCCAATGATACGTACTGTTCACGGTTTTGCGCGGGGGCGATCACGTGGGAATCCAGCCACTTCCAGCCGAACACCGCGCCGCCGATCAGTAAGAGCCACAAAAGCAGTTTGGTGATCCACACAGCCGCACGATCACCACGCCAGGGGAACAAAAAGGGCAACAGGCGCCGCTTTTTGGTTGCCGCCGCCACGGGGATCACGGGGGAAACATCCCCTTCTTGCAAAAGCAGACCGCCCGCCATCACGGTGGGATACGCTTCCAAATAGCGGCGTACGATATCCAATGCATGACAGGTGGCGATTTCACGTACCGTATCGCGTCCGCCGACGGTGACGTGCAATTCTTTCACCCACACACGGCGCTCATCCGCCAGGGCCACAAACACCGTACCCACGGGTTTGCCGTCCCCCGATGTGGGGCCTGCTTCTCCCGTGATGCTCACACCCAGAGTGCTGCCGCCCACGCGGCGCACACCTTCGGCCATGGCGCGTGCCGTTTGAGCCGAAACGGCGCCGTGCTCGTTCAGCGTGTCCTCCGATACGCCCAGAATGTCGTGTTTCACTTCTTTGGAATAGGCGGCAATGCCGCATTCAAACACCGAAGAAGCACCCGACACCTGGGTGAGTTTTCCCGAAAGCAGACCGGCAGTACAGGATTCGGCGGTGGCCACTTTCATTCCCTTTTCGGTGAGCAGGTGCACGACCGCTTGTTGCAGATTGTTCACGTCTTGCCCAAACACGTATGCGCCCAGACGTGCTTTTACATCAGCCACCATGGGGGCGCACAGCGCTTCGGCCTCGTCGAGGGAGGAAGCTTTGGCTGTGACGCGCAAAAGAATCTCGCCGCCTTCGGTGGAAAAGAAGGTGAGGGTGGGGTTGGCGCTCACCATGCAATCCGAAAGGCGTTCGGCCACCGCGGCTTCGGACAAGCCGAACACACCCACCGTGTGGGTGGCAAACGTGTCGTGCCCGCGCGCGGCCAAAAACGGCATCAATTCCCGCTGTATTAACGGAATCAGTTGTGCGGTGGCGGCAGGCAACAGCAAAAACAGTTGCCCATATTTTTCAACAGCAAACCCTTCGCCGTCGCCGAATGTGACCGCACCGCGGGGAACCCCGTCGTTCGGTGACGATCCCAACACGGCGCACATTGTCTGTACAGTTTCCGACATCTGTGCGGTGCACACCACCACGCAGTCGTTGCGGCGCATGGATTCCTGCAGCGCCTCCCGCAAAGAAGCATCGGCAGATTCGATCTGTCGATGAACCGATACGGAGAGCCCGAACGCGGGCAATTCACGAGTCAACAGTTGCGTGGCCGACGGCAACACCGTGCCGACAGTAATCATGTCCGCTTTCATGCGGCACCTCCTTCATCGAAATCAGTCTTCGGGGGCATCCACAGGCAATCGCCGAATACCGGCGATCGCCTCTTCGATCAGTTCGTCCCACGGGAGTGCTTGCTCGGCCTCTTCCAGCATCGCCACGCTGGGGCGGGTGCGGGGATGGCGAGGGGTGAACACGGTGCAGCAATCCTCATAGGGTTGAATGGAAATATCAAACGTATCAATGCGACGGGCAATGCGGATGATCTCCTCCTTGTCCATCCCGATAACGGGACGGAACACGGGAACGGTGCATACCGCATCGGTGCAAGCGAGCGCCTGTGCCGTTTGGCTTGCCACTTGTCCCAAACTTTCGCCCGTGATGAGCGAATGGCATCCGTCGGCCGTGGCCACCCGTTCGGCAATGCGCATCATGCAACGACGCATCAGCAGGGTGAACAGTTCTTCGGGACAGCGGCGGCTGATCTCCTCTTGAATACGGGTGAAAGGAACGATGTTCAGCGAAATGCGACCCGCGTATTTGGCCACTTGGCTCAGTAAGGAGATCACCTTCATTTCCGCACGTTCGCTGGTGTAAGGCGGGGATGCGAAGTGGATCGCCGTCAATTCCAAACCGCGTTTCGCCATCATGTACGCCGCCACGGGGGAGTCGATCCCGCCCGAAATCAGCAAACCCGAACGTCCCGCCGTGCCCACGGGCATACCGCCCGCACCCGGCAACTGTGCCGCATGAATATAGGCGCCGAAATCGCGGATCTCCACCATAATGAGCAGTTCGGGATCGCGCACATCCACCTTCAGGTGGGGGAACTCCCGCAGAACCGCCCCGCCCACTTCGGCACAAATGGCAGGAGAGCCGAGGGGGAAGGATTTATCGCTTCGTTTCGCCTCCACCTTAAAGGTCTTGGCGCGGCGCAGTTGATCCGCCAGATAGCGCGGCGTTTCTCCGCAGATAACAGCAATGTCTTTTTCCACCACCCGTGCGCGGGAAAATGCGGAAATGCCGAATACGTGCGCCACGCGATCGGCTGCCGTATCCAGGTCAATGCCGTCTTGCATCGGTTCGATGTAAATGGTGGATTGTGCACGGCGGATCTGGAACGTGCCGAGCGAACGCAGGCGGCGTTTCAGATTTTTAACCAACGCATCTTCAAAATTACTGCGGTTGAGTCCTTTCAAGGCCAACTCGCCGTTTTTAATCAGTATGATCTCTTCGGGTATGTACACGGGATATCCTCCTTAGGGTGTGTTCTTAGTGGTACCGCTCGTTGTCGGCTTGGTCGTCGTTGTGCCGGGCTTGGTCGTCGTTGTGCCGGGCTTGGTCGTCGTTGTGCCGGGCTTGGTCGTCGTCGTGCCGGGCTTGGTCGTCGTCGTGCCGGGCTTGGTCGTCGTCGTGCCGGGTTTGGTCGTCGTCGTGCCGGGTTTGGTCGTCGTCGTGCCGGGTTTGGTCGTCGTCGTGCCGGGTTTGGTCGTAGTTACGCTCGGTTTGGTTGTGGTGGTTGAGGATGTATCTGAACCGCCGTAGTATTCGTGCGGCGTTTTCTTCTGTGCCGTGTACCAGCGGTAAGGCATAATGACGTCCTTGTTGCTGGTAACATTGGCGGCGGGCTTGGCCGCTTCGCCGTCCCGCACACGGCGGGCGATCACCGCCAGTCGCGCGTCGTCGAACTGCGCGATGCTTTTGGGCGTGCAGGTGTACAGAATCAGCAACTCGTCGGTTGCTTTCACATCCACATCAAAATCATACAGCGAACGTGCGCGCAGACCGTCCACATATTTGGTGAACTGGTCATTGTTGGTAAACGAAGTGGCTTGAATGGAGTAATAATGTTCCATTTTTGCGGTGGAATCTTGCAGTACCACCGCAAAAATTTTGTATTGCCGCGTATCGAACAGCGTGTCCAACGTAATGATCTGGTTGGCGTTTCTCATGTTGGTCAATGAAGCGGCTAAATTGTTCAGTTTGGCAAACATCTGACCGCTGGCCATGTTGTGGCCGTAGATCACCAGGCTTTTATTGCTGTTGCCCGCCGTGTTTAATCTGTTGTTGGCATCAAAGAACAACGCGCCGTTTTTGTTCGGATTGCGGTAAAAGTCGTGGGTGAGATAATAGTCGTTATCTGCGCTGTACATCACCTCACGGTCGATGCCGCAAGCGGAATATTTGAGCCACCCGCGAATGTCGGTGTTTAGATAATACAAGGTTTTCAAATCGTCACGAATGCCGCCGGGGTATCCGTTCCACGCTTCGGCTTGTGCCGTCAGTTCCGAATCCTGTCGTCCGTAGCGAATGTCGCTGAGTTCCTGCGACAGGGAGGCATTTTGCTTTGGGATAATGACGGCTTCGTTTAACAGCACCGACAACGCACCGATAAACACAAGCAGGGAAACCACCAGCAACAGTTTGCGGGCAATTTCCATGATGGGATCGCCGTGATAGGGAATGAGCGATTCCAACGGGCGACGCCGCCGCTTGCGCGAGGAGGGAACACGGTGCTCGGCAATGGCGGCCAGCGAAATCTGACCGTTGGAAAGGGATTCATCTTCGGCCGCGGGCATGTCCTCTTGTGCGGGCGCGGTTTCGCCCTCTTCCCGGTGACGCAGACGTTCCACAAACGCCAGAGCGTCGTTTACGTCTTCGTCATCGGCAGAAAGGGGTTTGTAGAAGGAATCAATGTCGCGTTCGTCCACGGTGCGTTCTCCTTTCTTTTGGTGATGGTGTTATCGGCGGGGACGGCGGAATGCCGCCACGCGGGTGAGCGTTTCAACCGCCTCGTTCACGGCCGCCAAAAAGCGGTCGATATCCTCTTCGGTGGTGGAGTGACAAAAACTGATGCGCAGCGCGCTGTCGATTTCGGCTGCGGGCAATCCCATCGCCCGCAAAACGGGGCTTTGTTTGCCTTTGGAGCAGGCCGATCCGCCCGAAATGAATACGTCGCGTTCCGCCAAAAAGTGCAGCAGCGTTTCGCTGCGCAGGCCGGGGAAAGACACGTTCGTGATGTATGGCACGCGGGCGGCGGGGATGTGCAGGCGCGCATCGGGGAAGGCGCGCAGTCCCGCTGTCAGTCGGGCGTGTAATGTTTCGTACCGTGCAAGAGTTTCGGCGGCGGGAGGAAGCGCTTTCACCGCCGCACCGAAAGCGGCAATAGCGGGGGAGGCTTCGGTGCCCGCACGCAACGCCTTTTCCTGTTCGCCGCCCAAGGCGCGCGGCGCGATCCTCACGCCGCGCCGTATGTACAAAGCACCCACGCCTTTGGGTGCGTGCAGTTTGTGGCCGCTGACGGTCATGAGATCCACACCCCATTTTTGCGCTTTCACGGGCAGTTTGCCCGCCGCTTGCACCGCATCGGTGTGGAACAGCGCGCGGGGCGCCGTATCCCGCACCAAGGGGACGATATCTTCCACGGGAAAGCGTGCGCCCGTTTCGTTGTTTACCGTCATCACGCTCACAAGCGCGGTATCCGTGCGCAGGGCGGCGGCCACCGCAGCGGGAGTGATCATGCCTTCGGTATCGGGAACAAGGCGAGTGATTTCCCACCCCTGTTTTTCCAGCTCATCAAACGCGGCGGCCACGCTGGCGTGTTCCACCGCGGTGGTGACGGCGTGACGGCCGACGCGGGCGTTGGCTTTTGCCCCGCCCAACACGGCCAGATTGTTCGCCTCTGTTCCGCCCGAGGTGAACACGATCTCCTCGGGGGCGGCACCGATCAGGGCGGCCACCGCGGCACGGGCGGCGGTGAGTTCTTGTTCGGCACGAATCCCCGCCGTGTGCAGGGAGGAGGGGTTGCCGAACACTTCCGTCATCATATATAATGCCTTATCGGCTGCCTCACGGCAAACGGCGGTGGTGGCAGCGTTATCAAGATAGGTCATACGCGCATTCCTCAACTTGTCAATAGATACATATATAATATCATACTTTAGCGAAATATACAACCCATCATTTTATGGCAAAATGGTTACAAGTTTGTTACGCTTTTTTTGGAAGAATGGTGTATACTAAACGTGGGATCACCCCGTATAGTCTTCGAGCAATCCTTGTAATTCCGTTTCGCTGTATACCGTGATGCCCGCAAAGAGCGATTCCTGCTCAGCGAGAGGCAGGGAGGAGATAAACACGTCGTACACCGCCGTGGGAGCGCTGCTATCGGCGATGAATACGGCGAGCTTCCCCTGCCATTCTCCCACCGTGGCATAGGGTGCGGCGGCGCGGGTGGGCACAACGACTTCCTCTTTTTGCGGTGTGGGCGCGGGTGCGGGCTCTTCGGGGCGGGCAAGAGAAGCCCACGTGCCGAACAGCACGGCACATACCGCGACGGACAGGCCGAGTTTTCGGAAAACGGACAGGTGTGCCATACAAAATAGCTCCTTTTTCTGCGTTTTTCAGAAAAAGTGTCCCCCGATGCGCGGGGGTTATACATTAGGATTTGACTTTTGGGGAATTTATGGTAAAATAAAGTGATTGATCGTTTCAAGAAAGGATGCGAGTGGATCCGTGGCAACGAAGAAGCGAAAAGAAAAAAGCACGATTTCCCGCATTTTCCACAGTATGCCGATGCGCATACTGGGAAAGAGCGTCAGCGTGTTGCTCAAATGTATCATCACGATACTGCTGGTCGGCATCATCACCGCCACCGTGGTGGGTTCGGTGATGGTGGTATACGTGCTGTCCAATTTTAACGGCACGGATGGGTTGCCGGATCTGGATGAAATTTCGGTCAACGAAACCAGTATCATTAAAAATTTGAACGAAAATAACGAATGGGTGGAATATCAACAGCTGGAAGGTAACAACAGTATGTGGGTGGATTTTGAGGAGATTCCTCAGGATCTGCGCGACGCGGTGGTGGCCATTGAAGATAAACGCTTTTACGAACACGACGGCGTGGACTGGCGCCGTACCGTGGCGGCCAGCGCCAACCTGGTGCTTCATTTCCGTTCGGTCGAGTTCGGTGGTTCCACCATCACCCAGCAGTTGATTAAGGTGACAACGGGGGAATCGGAGCAGACCATTGAACGCAAGATCACCGAAATTATGCGTGCGTTGCGGTTGGAACAGTCGTTGGACGGGTCTAAGCAAGAAGTGAAGGAGCGCATACTGGAATCTTACTTGAACGTGTTGCCGTTGAGCCGTAACGTGATCGGCGTGGGGGCGGCGGCCAGCAATTTCTTCGGCAAGGAGATCGGGGATCTGACATTGGCGGAATGTGCCGCCGTGGCGGGCATCACCCAGAATCCCAGCAAATACGATCCCTTCCTGCACCCCGAAAATTTACGTGACCGTCAGCGTACCGTATTGCGCGCCATGCTGGATCAAAAACTCATCACACAGGATGAATACGTGCAGGCGGTGAACGAAGAACTGCACTTTAAGAGTTACGAGTCGCAAACCTTGATGCAGGACTATTACGTAGACTTGCTGGTGGAAGAGGTCGCGGCCGATCTGATGGAACAGTACGGCTATTCTTATAACCAAGCGATCGCCAAGGTGTATCGCGGCGGGTTGATCATCCATTCTTATGAAAACGTGGAGATGCAACGGAAAGTAGAAGAGATCTATGCGAACGAAGCCAACTTCCCGCCCGTGATCGAATCGGATGAACGCGATCCGCAGGGCGCGATCTTTGTGATCGATTACGATGGTCACGTGGTGGCTACGGCAGGCGGGCGCGGCAAAAAGACGAGTGACCGTGTGTATAACCGTTCTACCGATGCGCGCCGTCAATGCGGTTCGTCCATCAAACCGCTGGCCAGTTATTGTCCCGCGGTGGAAAACAACCTGATTCACTTTTCCTCGTTGGTGCCGGATGCCCCTATTACCTTGCCCAACGGGAGCAAGTGGCCGCCCAACTACGGCAACACCAGCACGAGTGACCGCGGCATGACCACCGTAGCGTGGGCGCTGAAGCGTTCATATAACACGGTGGCGGCGCAACTGGTGCATCAGTTGACGCCCACCGGCAGTTACAACTTCCTCACGAAGAAACTGGGCTTCACATTGGAAAAACAGGACGAGGACTATAGTGCCATGGCGTTGGGCGGTTTCCACATCGGTGTGACCTGCCGCGACATGGCGGAAGGATATCAGATCTTCGGCAACGGCGGCTATTACCGCGAAACCGCCACCTATTCCCACGTGACGTTGGGCGAAGGCGGCGAGGTGATCTTGCGCACCGATTCCGAACCTGTGCGTGTCATCAGCGAAGAAACGTCCTATGTGATGAACCGTTTGATGCAACTGGTCGTGCAGTCCCGCAACGGTACGGGTGCGGATATCTGGAGCAGTTGGTCGGGCGGTTGGCAGGTCTTTGCCAAGACGGGTACGTCGGGTACCAGCCGCAGCGGCAGCGACTACAATGTGTATTTTGCGGGCGGCACCACGCAGTATGTGGCGGCTTCCTGGTTCGGTTACGACTACGACAAAGCGCTGGATCGCAGTCAGACGGGGTATGCCCGTTCGCTGTGGAACAAGGTGATGGTCGCTTTGCGCGACGATACGCTTTCGGCGAAGGATAAAGGGTTTGATGCGGTGCGCGACAGTTTGATCGCCCGTGACAAGTTGGTGGAAGCCGAATATTGTACCGCCACGGGTATGTTGGTGGGTGAACACAACAACTGCCCCGAAACCGAGATCGGCGTATATAAAACGTCGTTTATGCCGGGCGAATGCACCGAGCATATCGATGCGGGCGTGGTTTTGCCCAGCACCCCCGGCGGTGAAGACGGAAACACCACCACAACAACGTTGGATCTGAGTGGCATTTACGGCACCACCGTGCCGAACACCACCGCGACCACGACGGCGCCGTGACGGGAGGGAACGCTATGAAACTGTGGGACATTTCCCGAGAATTGCTCACGGCGCCCGTCTATCCGGGTGATCCTGCACCCGCCGCCACGCGGTTGCAACAAATGTCGTTCGGCGATACCTGCAACCTCACCGCGCTGTCGCTGTGCGCGCACAATGCCACCCATTTGGATGCGCCGTTGCACTTTGTGCCGGACGGCGACGGAGTGGATACGGTGGAACTTACCCATTGTTGCGGGCCGTGCCGTGTGATCGCACACGAAGGGGTGCTGACAGGGGACAAAGCGGAAGAACTGCTTTCAAAGCATTCCGCCGCCGAACGCGTGCTGTTCAAAGGCGATGTAACGGTGGATACGTCCGCCGCCTACGTGCTGACCGATGCAGGCGTGCGTCTGGTAGGGGTGGAAGCCCCCTCTGTGGCGGCGGCCGATCGCAGCGAAGCGGTGCATCGCCATCTTTTGGGCAGCGGTGTGCTGATTTTGGAAGGATTGGATCTTTCGGCGGTGGCCGAAGGGGTGTATTTCCTCTTTGCCGCGCCTTTGAAAATTGCGGGATGTGACGGTGCTCCCGTGCGCGCCGTTTTGGTGGATGATGAAGCCATCGACGTGGAACCTGCATTCAGAAGATAACAAAAAACGCTGTTCGGTTGAACAGCGTTTTTTGCATAAGAAAAACCGCGGAAGACAACTTCTGTGCGAAGCGTCTTCCGCGGTGAAACGGTTTTCGTATGAAATTAATACATACCGTCCATGGCGGGGGCGGCAGGTGCGGCGGGTGCCGGCTCCTTCTTGTCCGCCACCAACGATTCGGTGGTCAGCACCATGGCGGCAACCGAAGCGGCGTTCTGCAATGCAGAACGGGTGACCTTGGTCGGGTCTACGATACCGGCCGAGAACATATCCACAAACTCTTCGGTAGCGAAGTTGAAACCGTAGTTTGCTTTGCCCGAAGTGAGGATCTTGTCGATGATGACGCTGCCTTCGAGCCCCGCGTTCAGCGCGATCTGACGCACGGGTTCTTCCAGCGCTTTCAGCACGATGCGGAGTCCCGTCTTTTCGTCACCTTCGGTGGAGTCGAGCATCGCTTCCAGCACCTTCGCGGCGCTGAGCAACGCCACGCCGCCGCCCGCGACAAGGCCTTCCTCCACCGCGGCTTTGGTCGCGGCCAGAGCATCTTCAATGCGGAGTTTCTTTTCTTTCATCTCGATCTCGGTAGCGGCACCGACCTTGATGACCGCCACGCCGCCTGCGAGTTTCGCCAAACGCTCTTGCAGTTTCTCACGGTCGAAATCGGAGGTGGTGGTTTCGATCTGGGTGCGGATCTGTGCCACGCGGGCGCGGATCTCATCCGCATCGCCCGCGCCGTCCACGATGATGGTAGCTTCCTTTTGCACCTTCACCTGACGCGCACGGCCGAGCATGTTCATGGTAGCATCCTTGAGATCGAGGCCGATCTCTTCCGAAATCACCTGACCGCCCGTGAGGGTGGCGATGTCACGCAACATTTCCTTGCGGCGATCGCCGAAACCGGGGGCTTTGACCGCCACGCAGGTAAACGTGCCGCGCAGTTTGTTCACGATCAGAGTGGAGAGGGCTTCGCCTTCCACGTCTTCCGCGATGATGAGCAGTTTGCGGCCCGATTGCAGGATCTGCTCGAGCAGCGGCAGGATATCCTGCACGTTGGAGATCTTCTTGTCGGTGATGAGCAGCAGCGCATCGTCCAGCACCGCTTCCATCTTATCGGTATCGGTCACCATGTAGGGAGTGATGTAGCCGCGATCGAACTGCATGCCTTCCACCACTTCGGAATAGGTATCCGCCGTCTTGGATTCTTCCACCGTGATGACACCGTCGGCCGACACTTTTTCCATCGCTTCCGCGATCAAGCGGCCGATTTCGGCATCGCCCGCGGAAATGGTGGCGGCAGAAGCCACGTCGTCCGTGCCGCTGACTTTCTTGGAATTGGCCTTGACTTCCTGAACGACCGCGTCCACCGCCTTTTGGATGCCGCGCTTGACACCCATCGGGTTCGCACCCGCGGCGACGTTCTTCATTCCTTCGCGGATGAGCGCCTGTGCCAGCAACGTGGCGGTGGTGGTACCGTCACCCGCCACTTCGTTCGTTTTGGTGGAAACTACTTTCACCAACTGTGCGCCCATGTTTTCAAACGGTTCGTCCACTTCGATCTCCTTCGCGATGGTCACACCGTCGTTGGTGATGAGGGGAGCGCCGAACTTTTTGTCCAGCACCACGTTACGGCCGCGCGGGCCGAGGGTGATCTTCACGGTGTTGGCCAATTGATCCACGCCCGATTGCAGAGCCTTGCGTGCGACCTCGCCGTACAGAATAACTTTCGACATAGATTAGTCCTCCTTACTCGACAATTGCAAGAATGTCGCCCTGACGGACGATGGTGTATTCTTCACCGTCCACCTTCACTTCGGTGCCGGTGTACTTGCTGATGAGCACTTTGTCGCCCACCTTGACTTGCATGGTGATCTCTTTGCCGTCCACCACGCCGCCGGGGCCCACAGCGGTCACCACCGCTACTTGCGGCTTTTCCTTGGCGGTACCTGCCAGGATGATGCCGCTTTTGGTCGTTTCCTCCGCCTCGGTCATTTGAATGACCACGCGGTCGGCAAGCGGTTTTATCGTCATAATGAAACGCCTCCTAAAGATTTTCGACAGTTTTAGCACTCTCGTGTTTCGAGTGCCAAGGCCTATTGTACCCACATTTTGGAAAAAAATCAAGGGGTAAAGTGAAAAAGAAAAAGAAAATTTACAATTAAACGATGATGCATATTTGTAAATATGCACAACCCTCCGTGAAAATGCACAACTATTTAGCGGTTTAAAGCGGCAAAACGCCGAATTTTCGGATATGAAGAAAAAAAGGGTTGCAAACGGCGGGCAGGGGTGCTATAATATCGCCATACCTATGGGAGTAGGGAAAAATACGCGAGTCCCTGTTTTTTTTATTCCCTGACATTTTAGCGGTTTAAAGCGACAAACTCACTAAAAACAGCACGGCTGTTTTATATAATCAAAACCGGGAGGTTGGTTCGGATGATTTTGAAAGTTGCTTTTCTGGTCGTGTTTTTTGCGATGATGGTTGCGTTCGGGTTTTATTATCGCAAAAGCACCCGTGACGTGAAGGGCTTTGTGTTGGGCGGGCGCAACGTGGGCGCGTGGCTCACGGCGTTTGCGTACGGCACCTCCTATTTTTCGGCTGTCATTTTTGTGGGATATGCAGGCCAGTTCGGCTGGCGTTTCGGTGTGGCATCCACGTGGATCGGTATCGGCAATGCCGTGATCGGTTCGCTGCTTGCGTGGGAGATTTTGGGGCGGCGCACCCGCATTATGTCCCAACATCTGGGCAGTTCCACCATGCCGGAATTTTTCGGTCGTCGATACGACAGCAAAGGCTTGAAGGTGGCGGCTTCGGTCATTACCTTCCTGTTTATGGTGCCGTACACCGCGTCGCTGTATAACGGGTTGTCCCGTCTGTTCGGCATGGCGTTCGGAATCGATTACGTCTGGTGCGTGTTGGCCATGGCGGTGCTCACGGGTGTTTACGTGATCGTGGGCGGTTACATGGCCACCGCGATGGCGGATTTTATTCAGGGTATTATCATGCTCGGCGGTATCGTGGCCACCATTGCGGCGGTGCTGAATACCCACGGCGGGTTTGCGGCGGCAATGACCAAATTGTCGCAGGTGCCGTTGGACGGTTCGGCTATGCAGGGGGCATACACGTCGTTTACCGGTCCGAATTTGCTTGAACTGATCGGTGTGGTGTTGCTCACTTCGCTTGGTACGTGGGGGCTGCCGCAAATGGTGCAGAAATTCTACGCCATCAAGAATGAAGGGGCAATCCGCAAGGGTACGCTGATTTCCACCCTGTTTGCGTTGGTGGTGGCAGGCGGCTGTTACTTCCTGGGCGGTTTTGCACGGTTGTACGAACCGGAATACAACGCGGCGGGTAAGATCGTTTACGACAGCATTATTCCGAAGATGCTCGAAGGTCTGCCGGATGCCATCATCGGCATTGTGATCGTGTTGGTGCTTGCGGCGTCTATGTCCACCCTTTCGTCGTTGGTGTTGGCATCGTCTTCCACCATTACGCTGGATTTTCTGCAGCCGATCTCCAAAAAGCAATGGAAAGAGAAATCCTCTGTGCGTACCATGCGGGTGTTCATTGTGTTCTTCATTGCTGTGTCGGCGGTGTTGGCCATCGTGCAGGCCAACTCGCCCGTGACTTTTATCGCCCAGTTGATGGGTATTTCGTGGGGCGCGATGGCGGGTGCGTTCCTGGCACCGTTCCTGTACGGCCTGTACTTTAAAAAGACGACCAAAGCGGCGGTATGGACCTCGTTTGCGGTGGGTGTCGGTGTGATGGTCGCCAATATGATCTGCACCTTTGCGGGTGTACCGTTTATCAGCGCATATTTCTCTTCTCCCATCAATGCGGGTGTACTTTCGATGGTGCTTGGCCTGGTGATGGTGCCGCTGGTGAGTTTGTTTACACCGAAAATGAAGAAAACACTTGTCGATGAGATGTACGTATGCTATAATAGGAAAGTAAATGTCACGGCGACGGACGCTTTGGAAGATGAAGCGCAAGAGGTTTCTTCGAGTGTTGCGCCGTAAAAAAGGAGAATACTACGTGAAACAGTTAATGATCGGTAACGCGGCGGTGGCACGCGGTTTGTATGAAGCCGGTTGCACCGTGGTGTCCAGTTATCCCGGTACTCCCAGCACCGAAATTACGGAATATGCCGCAAATTACGATGCGATGTATTGCGAATGGGCACCGAACGAAAAGGTGGCGATGGAAGTGGCCTTCGGCGCTTCCATGGCGGGTGCGCGCAGCGCCTGTGCCATGAAACACGTGGGCTTAAACGTGGCGGCGGATCCGCTGTTCACCATGTCCTACACCGGTGTGAACGCCGGTTTGGTGGTGTGTGTGGCAGACGATCCCGGTATGCACTC
>JAZSHJ010000061.1:0-17231 GCA_045533175.1 Acutalibacteraceae bacterium | reverse complement strand
CGCCTTGTTGCCGCAGATGCCGCTTCACGCCTCCACCCAGTTGTCCTGCCACACCCGGGCGGGTGTGCGGGCGCTGAAACGGGCGGGGTTCACCCGCGTGGTGTTGGCGCGGGAAATGAGCGCCGCCGAAATTGCCGCGTGTGCCGTCGAAGGATGCGAACTGGAAGTGTTCGTACACGGCGCGCTGTGTATGGCGGTGTCGGGGCAATGCTATCTTTCGGCCATGTTGGGCGGGCGAAGCGGTAACCGCGGGCGGTGTGCCCAGCCTTGCCGCTTGCCGTTTCGGCATTCGGACGGGCGAAACACGCCCGCCAAAGACACCTATGCGCTTAGCCTGCGCGATCTGTCACTCGCGGCACACTTTGAAGAACTGGTGGCGGCGGGTGTATGTTCGCTCAAAATTGAAGGGCGTATGAAGCGTCCTGAATACGTGGCGGCGGCAACGTCGTTTTACGCCGCTTTGCGGGACGGTCAACCGCCCGACGAAGAAGCGCTGCAAAAACTGCAGGCGGTGTTTTCCCGCAACGGGTTCACCGACGGCTACTACACCGCGAAGCGTGGCGGGGGTATGTTTGGGCACAGACGACACGAAGATGTGACCGCCGCCGAAGGCGTTTTGCGCGATCTTCAGCGGTTGTATGACCGCGAAAACCCGCGGGTGAATGTGACCGCACGGTTGGATGCCGCGGCAGGCGCGCCCATGACGCTGCAGGTAAGCGACGGGGTGCATGCCGTGACGGTGTGCGGTGACGTGGCGGCGAACGATCGCCCGCCTCTGCCGCCCGAACGGGTGAAAACGCAGTTGCAAAAAAGCGGCGGCACGCCGTTTTGTGTGCGGGATGTGACCGTGACCGGCGACGGAGCGTTTGCGGTGTCCGCTTTGAACGCTTTGCGCCGCGAAGCGCTGGAACGATTGGAGCAAGAACGCAGAAAACCGCGCAAAATGGTGGTTTCGGATAACAGACCTCCCGAAGTGGCGCGGGTGAATTCGCCGCTGTGGGCTCCCGAAAGACCGCGCCTGTTGGTGCGCCTTTCTTCGCCCGAACAACTCACCGCCCGTGTGCGGGAGTGGGTGGACGGGTGGTTCTTGCCGCTTGCCGCGTCCACCGATACACCGTGGGGAGTGGAGATCCCGCGCGGAATGTTCGGCACGGAAGAGGCGGTGCGCGCCAACCTGTGCGAAGCGGCGCGGGCGGGTGCGACCTATGCGCTGTGCGGCAACGTGGGCGCGATCCCGCTTGCCGTGGAGGCGGGGCTTTGTCCCGTCGGCGGGTTTGGGCTGAACATTGCGAACCGTGAAGCGGCGGCGGCGTATGCGGCTGAAGGGCTTTCGGCCGCAACGCTTTCAATGGAACTCACCTTCGGGCAGATGGGGTTTGCAACCGCATGTCCTCTCCCCGTGGGATTGCTGTTGTATGGGCGGCAACCGCTGATGCTTACCCGCAACTGCCCGCGGCAATGCGACGGTGCGTCCTGCGCCGCGTGTGTGCCGACCGACGGGGTGACCGATCGGCGGGGAGTAACCTTCCCCACCGCCTGTGCCGGCGGATGCACGGAACTGCTTAATTCGGTGCCGCTTTACTGGGCGGATCGGTTGGACGACGTGCCGCCGATGGATTTTTATTTGTTACACTTCACGGTGGAAACGCCGCAAGAAGTGGAGCGTATAGTGGACGGATACCGCCGCGGGGCGGCACCGTCGGGCGAGATTACCCGCGGACTTTATCGCCGCGGGGTGGAATAAGAAAGAGGGAAACATATGAAAACCAAAGGTACGATAGGTGTATTGGTGCTGATCTTTTTGTTGCTTACCGCGCTGGTGGTTTCGGCGCTGGTCGCGAAACTGACCTCCAACGTGGAATGGCTGAAATGGCTGACGTGGGGCGAATCGATCGGCTTGGAAAGCGTAGGGCTTGACCTTTCGGTCATCAATTTCTCCTTCAGCTTTTCCATGCAGGTGAATGCGTTGCAAATTTTGTGTATCGCGCTTGCGCTGTATGTCAAACGCAAATTCTTCTGAAACGCAAAACAACCCGCAAGATGCCTTGCGGGTTGTTTTTTATGTTGTGCGGAATTGTCGGTTGACAAACGTCAAAAAAGACCTATGCTAAAAGGCGAGGAAGTGATGGTATGAAACCGTATATTTTAGCATCCGCTTCGCCGCGTCGGCGGGAGATCTGTGAACTTGCGGACATTCCCGTGGAGATCTTGCCTGCGCCCGATGGGGCGGAACCCGAAGCCGATTTGTCGCTCACCCCGCAAGAGGCGGTGACGGCGGTGGCTCGTGCCAAAGCCGAAGCGGTGGCGGCACGGCATCCCGACCGCACGGTGATCGGGGCAGACACCACCGTGTGGCTGGACGGTGAGCCGCTTGGAAAACCGGCGGATGCCGCGGATGCCGCCGCCATGCTTCACCGTCTGTCGGGGCGCACGCATCAGGTAGTCACGGCGGTATGGGTGTGTTCTCCCACCCGTTGCGACGGATTTGCAGATACGGCGGAGGTCACCTTTTTTCCGCTGAGTGAACGGGAGATCGCGGATTATATCGCCACCGGCGAGCCGCTTGACAAAGCAGGGGCGTACGGAATTCAAGGGCGCGGCATGGTGTGCATCGAAAAACTGAACGGTGATTTTTACACCGTCATGGGGTTGTCGGGTGCCAAACTCAAACGCTTTTTACAACAATTTTAAAAAATTTACGCAAGCGGGGTTTTTCGATCGAAAAACCCCTTTTGTTATGCATATAATAAAGCGGCAAGGAGAGATTCGATTATGTTTATACGGGATATCGGCATTGATCTGGGTACCGCCAACACCCTTGTGTACGTGCGCGGCAAGGGGATTGTAAACCGCGAACCGTCGGTGGTGGCGATAGACGAACGCACCGGCGGAGTTCGCGCGGTGGGGGCGGCCGCCAAACGCATGATCGGGCGTACGCCCGGTTCGATCCGTGCGGTGCGACCGTTGAAAGACGGTGTGATCGCGGATTTTGACGTGACGGCGGATATGTTGCGCTATTTTATTAAACGGGTGGTGAAAAACGCGCTGTTATTTCGCCCGCGTCTGCTTGTGTGTATCCCCTCTGGTGTGACCGAAGTGGAACGGCGGGCGGTGGACGAAGCCGCGCGGGAAGCCGGTGCCAAAACGGTGATGTTGATCGATGACCCGATGGCGGCCGCCATCGGTGCGGGGCTTGCGGTGGAAGAACCCACGGGATGCATGGTGGTGGATATCGGCGGCGGCACGTCGGAAGTGGCGGTGATTTCGCTGGGAGATATCGTGAACAAATGCGCCGTGCGCACCGCGGGCGACGATTTTGACGAAGCGATCATCGCCTATATCAAAAAGAAATACAACCTGCTTATCGGAGAACGCACCGCCGAAAACATTAAGATCCACATCGGATCGGCCGCCCCGCATGACGGCGAGGAAACGATGGAAGTGAAGGGCCGTAACCTGCCCGACGGTCTGCCCAAAGGTATCACCGTTACGGCGGGCGAGGTGCAAGAAGCGCTGGCCGATCCCGTGGGGGAAATTGTGGATGCCATTCGCCACACGCTGGACAGCACTCCGCCCGAATTGGCGGCGGACATCATTGACAACGGTATCGTGCTGACGGGCGGCGGCGCACTTTTGCGAGAACTTGACACGCTGATTCAACATGAAACGGGCATCCCCGTGCGGGTGGCGGAAAACCCGTTGGATTGCGTGGTCATGGGTATCGGTAAGTGCTTGGATGAAGGAAAGGCCGCCTTGTTTTCACAACGCGGCGATTAATGTATGGGGGTATATTGTTGGTGAAAGAGTTCTTTAAAAGTCGCGGGTTTTACGCATTGGCGACAGCAGCGGGACTACTGCTCGCCCCGGTGCTGTACGCCGCCTTTGCGGGCGGCGTTTCTTTATTTCCTCAAAAGGTGTTGAGTGTTGCGTTCACCCCGTTGCAAACGGCCGTCGGCGGCACGGCCAAAGAGGTGGGCGAAGCGGTCACGTCGCTGTTCGGCGGCGGGGCGTTGCGCCGTGAAAACGAGGCGTTGAGAGAAGAAATTGCCGCGTTGCGGGCGGGACAGGTGGAACTCGATTCTCTGCGTCGCCAAAACGAGTGGTACCACGAGTTTTTGGAATTGAAAGCCCATCACCCCGACTATCGCTTTGCACAGGCAAGAGTGATCGCGCGAGATCCTGCGGACGGATTCGGTAACTTTACCGTCAATTGCGGAAGTGCGGGGGGCGTAACAAAAGGAAACCCTGTTATCACCGCCGACGGGTTGGTGGGCACGGTGTACGAGGTGTTCCCCACTTCGGCCAAAGTGCGCACCGTGCTGGATCCGCAATCCCCCATCAGCGTATACGTCAGTCGCACGCGGGATCACGGCATCACCGCCCCTACCGCCGCCTTTTCAAGCGAGGGGCTGTTGCGCATCGCACGGCTGGAACGCACCGCAAAGGTAAGGAGGGGGGATGTTGTGGTAACGTTCGGAAGTGCTTCTTGCCCCGAAGGGTTGTTGGTGGGGGAACTCACAACGGTATACGCCGCATCCGACGGGTTATCCCTTTCGGGCACGGTGCGGCCGTTTGCGGATGTGTTTCAGGTGATCGACGTGATGGTGATGGTGGATTTTGACCAAACGGCAAAGGAGTGACGGTGTGCGCAGACAACGCCCCGCGGCAGAGTTTATAACATACGGTGTGTGGACGGTTCTTTTTGGTCTTTGGCAATTTGCGCCGCGCGGGTGGGGCGCTCTGTGGGGCGGCCGCCCGCTTCTTTTCGTGCCGTTCACCGTTTCGGTCGCCATGTTCACGGGCCCGATCGGCGGCGGGTGGATCGGGGCGGCGGCGGGGCTGTTCTGGGGGATATACGCCGATGCGCCGTTTGGGTTTCACGCGTTCTTGCTGTTGGCCATCGGGTGTGCGGCGGGCCTCGCGGAACGCTTCTTGTTACGTAACAACGGCATGGCCGCGCTGTTGCTTTGCGCCGTGGCCACGCTCGTTGTGGTGATGGCGGATTGGCTGTGGGGCACGCTTTTTTACCTGCCGCAGGGCGCGGGTGTGCTGTTGCGGCGAACGGGGTTGCCCAACGCCGCACACACGCTGGTATGGAGTTGGCCCGTCTATGCGATGATGCGCGCCACCGCCAAACGACTTGCAAAAAGACGATGAAAGAAGGATGCTTCGTGGAAAACCAAAACTTACCCACCAACCTTCCGAGGCGGGCGATCGCGCTGGGCGGGTTGGTGCTTTTGGTGTTTTTGGTGTTTGCGGTGCGATTGTATGACATTCAGGTAACGGACCACGAAACCTACCGCACCTTGGCACGTGAAAGCCAAGAACTCACCTTGCCGATCGCCGCGGCGCGGGGCGAAATTTTGGATCGATATCGGCGCCCGATGGCGGCAAACGAAGCGGCGTACGAAGTGGTGTTCGATCCCGTTTGGTTTCCCAAAACGAACGAACGGCAAAACGCGGTGATCGCGGCGCTGTGTGAGTTGCTGGACGAGCGCGGCGACACGTGGAACGACACCCTCCCCATCAGTTTTTCCGTACCGTATACGTTTTCTCCTTCGCGGGAAAGTGTGACAGCGGCGCTCAAAACCACTCTGCGTCTTTCGGAATCGGCCACGGCAGAAGAGTGTATGGAGGCGCTGGTGAACCGCTTTGGATTGACGTCCTATTCCCCTGTCGAACAGCGACGTTTGGCGGGGGTGCGGTATGAAATGACGGTGCGGCAATTCAGTCCCCGCCGTTCCTACGTGTTTGCGGGGGCGGTGGCAAAGGAAACGGGATATCGTATCAGCGAAAACACCGATGTGTTTGAGGGTGTCACGGTGCAGACCGCGGCCAGACGGGATTACACAGCCGGGGCGGCCGCCGTGCATTTGCTCGGCACGGTGGGGCCGATTTACGCCGAAGAATACGCCGCCTTAAAAGCACAGGGGTATGCATTGAACGACACCTTGGGAAAAAGCGGGGCGGAAGCGGCGTTTGAGCCGTATTTGCGCGGTGTTGCGGGGCGACGTGTGTTGCTTAAAAACAACCAAGGTGCGGTGGTGGAAGCGGTGGAAGAAGCGCCTCCTGTGCCGGGTGACACGGTGGTGCTCACGTTGGATATGGCGTTGCAGAAGGCGGCGGGAGAGGCGCTGGACACCACCATACAGGCCCTGCGCAAACTGCCCGCAACATCAGGGGGCAGGTTTTTGAACAATGGACACGACGCGGCAAGCGGTGCGGTGGTGGTGTTGGACGTAGCGGACGGCGGAGTGCTGGCGGCGGCGTCTTGGCCGGGGTACGATCCCGCGACCTATCGCGACGCCTATGCCTCGCTGTTGAACGATACCGACCGTCCGTTGTTTAACCGCGCGCTGAACGGCACCTTTGCCTGCGGTTCCACCATGAAACCGGCGGTGGCGCTGGCGGCGCTGACCGAAGGGGCGATCGCGCCCGCCACCACCGTTTCCTGCGGCGGCAGATACAACCGCTTTGCCGCGTCGGGGTTGATTTTGCATTGCATGGGACGGCACGGACGCTTGAATGCGGCGGGTGCATTGCAACGCTCCTGCAACATCTTCTTTTACGATATCGCCGAAAAGGTGGGCATCGATGCGATGAATCGCTATGCCGCGCTGTTTGGGTTGGGGCAGAAAACCGGTGTGGAGATCGGAGAGTCGTTGGGGGTGTTGGCGGGTCCCGCTTTCCGCGAGGCCGCGGGCGGGCGCTGGACGGCGGCGGACACGGCGGGGGCGGCCATCGGGCAGTCGGACAACCTGTTTACCCCTATCCAGTTGGCAGCCTATGCCATGACTTTGGCCAACGATGGGGTACGCTACAAAACGCACCTTCTTCACAGCCGCCTTTCATACGACGGATGGGTGAAAGAAACCTACACCCCGCAGACGGCGGCTGCGGCAGACCTTTCCGCCGAAGCCGTTGAAACCGTGCGAGAAGGAATGACGGCGGTGGCCACCCGAGGCACGGCGGCCGCATATTTCCGTCGCACTCCTTACACGGTGGCGTGCAAAACGGGTACGGCGCAGGTGGCTTCGAGCCGCAGCGATCACGGGGTGTTTATTGCATATGCCCCCGCCAAAGCGCCTCGTGTGGCGATAGCGGTGGTGGTGGAAAACGGCACCTCGGCGGCATCGCTTCGCGTGGCAAGGGCGGTGCTGGATGCGTATTTTGAGGCGGATGCACGGTAATATAGGTTATATTTTATAAAAAATAAGAAAAATCACGAAAAAAGAGTTTACTAATGGAATTTTTTGTGCTACAATAGGCGCAGAATGCGGTGTTGAAAACCGAAAGGACGGAGGGAGAGCATGGGCCGAATCGCGGTGGTGACGTCCGGTAAGGGCGGCGCGGGAAAATCCACGGTATCTGCGGGTTTGGGCTATGCTCTGGCCGCGGCGGGTGCGAAGGTACTGCTGGTGGACGGGGATGCCGGTCTGCGCAGTTTGGACTTGATGCTCGGCGTGGGGCAGGATATTCTCTTGGACGTGTCGGATATTTTCGCAGGCAACTGCGAACCGATCAAAGCGGTGTATTCCTCCGGCTTCAGCGACAATCTGGCGCTGTTGCCCGCCCCGTCCCGTCTGGAAGCACTTTGTTCACCGTATGACCTGCGCCGCTTGTGTCGCGGCTTTGCCCGCTTGTACGATTTCGTGCTGATCGATTGCCCTGCCGGAACAGGCCCGGGGTTTGAAACGGCGTGTGCGGCGGCGGATACGGCGCTGGTGGTCACCACCCCCGATCTCATTTGTGCACGGGATGCGGGCTTGGTGGCCGATCTGTTGGAGCAGGCGGAGATCCCCGCGCGGCTGATTATCAACCGTGTGCGGGTGGCACCCGTACTGCAGGGGAAAATGCCGGATCTCGATACGATCATTGACACCGCGGGTGTGCAGTTGATCGGCGTGATCCCGGAGGACGAACAATTGAACATTGCGGTGGCCAACGGCCGTCCGTTGCCGGAAAACGGCACGGCAGCCTCGTGTTTTCGCAACATAGCCCGCCGCTTCTGCGGGGACGATGTGCCGCTGCTCCCGTTGCAAAAAATGTGATTTCACGGAAGGGGAAGAACGAATATGAATATTGCATTGATCGCTCACGACGCAAAGAAGGAATTGATGGTGCAGTTTTGCATTGCTTATTGCGGTATTTTGAGCCGTCACAACCTGTGTGCGACCGATACCACGGGCAAGCTCGTCAGCGAAGCGACCGGATTGAACATCACCCGTTACATGAGTGGTTCGCAAGGCGGCAGTCAACAGATTGCGGCGCGCGTGGCGTGTGATGAGATCGACTTGCTTTTGTACTTCCGCGATCCGCTTACCGTGAAAACGAGTGAACCGAACGAAACGGACATGCTTCGTTTGTGCGATGTGCGCAGCATCCCCGTGGCCACCAACATTGCCACGGCGGAAGTGCTCATCCACGGGTTGGAGCGCGGCGACCTCGACTGGCGCGATATTGTGCGCAGCGAAGCCTGATACAACAAAAAATCAAAAGGGGCGGACGCGCAGTCTGCCCCTTACATTTCCAAAAAACGAGAGGACGAAAACGACCATGGCCATTCTCACCAAAGCGCCGCGCGGCACGCAGGATGTACTTCCCGCACAAAGCGCCCGTTGGCAACATATTGAACAGACCGCGTTGACGGTAGCCAAAAATTTTGGTTACCGCGAGATCCGCACCCCGGTGTTTGAACACACCGAACTGTTCCACCGTTCGGTAGGTGAAACTACCGATGTGGTGCAGAAAGAGATGTATACCTTCGAGGATAAGGGTGGCCGTTCGATCACCCTGCGTCCCGAAGGAACGGCGGGTGCGGCGCGTTGTTTGTTGGAACACAGCTTGAATAACGAAGCGCTTCCCGTGAAGGTGGCGTACCTCACCTCTTGTTACCGCTACGAAAAGCCGCAAGCAGGCCGCTTGCGTGAGTTCCACCAGTTTGGTGTGGAATGTTTCGGTGCGGCCGCGCCGCAGGCGGATGCCGAAGTGATCGCGTTGGCACGCGGCGTGCTGGATATGCTGAACATCACGGGGGTCAGCTTGCATATCAACTCCATCGGTTGCCCCACCTGCCGTGCGGAATATCACAAGGCGCTGAAAGCGTATTTTGCCGCCAACGAGGAGACATTGTGTGAAACCTGCCGCGGACGGCTGGAACGCAACCCGATGCGTATTTTGGATTGTAAATCCCCCGTTTGTTCGAAGATCGCGGGACAGGCTCCTGTGATGGTGGATTATTTGTGCGACGATTGCCGCGACCATTTCCATGCGGTGCAGGATTGCCTGCGTGCGGCCTCCATTCCGTTTGAACTGGATACCCGTATCGTGCGCGGTCTGGATTATTACACCCGCACGGTGTTTGAGTTTGTGTCGGATGCGCTGGGTGCGCAGGCGGTGGTGTGCGGCGGCGGCCGTTACGACGGCTTGATCGAAGAACTCGGCGGCCCGCATACTCCCTCGCTCGGATTTGGTATGGGGTTGGAACGTCTTTTGCTGGTGATGGACGCCATCGGCGCTCCTTTCCCGGAGGAGGGACGCCCCGAGTTGTATTTGGCTCCGATGGGGCAGGCGGCGGTGGCGCGTTGCTTCGCCATTGCGGACGGCTTGCGTCAAGGCGGTGTCGCGGTGGAAACCGATCTGTGCGGCCGCGGCCTGAAGGCGCAGATGAAATATGCCGATAAAATTGGTGCCCGCTACGTCATCGTGGTGGGGGATAACGAGTTGAACACCGGCCGTGCTCAACTGAAGGATATGGAAAACGGCACCACCGAGGAGATCGGTTTGGATGACGGTTTGTACACCACGCTGTGCAACAAAGCAACCGATCGTCAACTGGCCGCCATCACCGATCTGTTCGGCGAAATGGCCATGGGTGGCGACAATCATACCGACGCTCTCAAAGGGCTGTTCGGCAAGACGGAATAAACGGGGGTAGGTTTATGGAAACGATTCAAGGCTTGAAACGCACCAACTACTGCGGCGAATTGCGTGCCGCGGATGAAGGGCGTGAAGTAACGCTGTTCGGTTGGGTGCAACGTCAGCGCGATCTGGGACAGTTGATCTTTGTGGATCTGCGTGACCGCACGGGTATCGTGCAGTTGGCGTTCGATGAAGCGACCGATCGCGCGGTGTTTGAAAAAGCATTCACCCTGCGTTCGGAATTTGTGGTGGCGGCACGCGGTACGGTACGTATCCGTTCGGCGAAGAACGCCGACCTGCCTACGGGTGACGTGGAAGTGGCGGTGCAGGAACTGCGTATTTTGAACAAAGCGGAAACCCCGCCGTTTGAAATCGTGGAAAACTCCGGCACGGCGGAACTTACCCGTTTGAAGTATCGCTATCTTGACCTGCGCCGCCCCGACTTACAGCGCAACCTGCTGATGCGTCACCGCATCGCCAAAGTTACCCGCGACTATTTCGACAGCCAAGGGTTTATTGAACTGGAAACCCCCATGCTCATCAAATCCACCCCCGAAGGGGCGCGTGACTTCCTGGTGCCGTCCCGCGTGCATCCGGGCGAGTTTTATGCGTTGCCGCAATCTCCGCAGCTGTATAAGCAGTTGTCGATGGTGGCGGGATTTGATCGCTACATGCAACTGGCGCGTTGCTGCCGCGACGAAGATCTGCGCGCCGACCGTCAGCCGGAATTTACCCAGATCGATCTTGAGATGTCCTTCGTGGACGTGGAGGACGTGTTGGCGATCGGTGAAGGGTTTATGAAAACGCTGTTCCGCGAAGTGTTGGATGTGGACGTTCCCCTGCCGCTGCCCCGCCTTTCCTATAACGAAGCGATGGCGCGTTACGGTTCGGACAAGCCCGATACCCGTTTCGGCATGGAACTGATCGATCTGTCCGCCGCGGTGGAAGGCTGCGGCTTCGGGGTGTTTACCTCGGCGCTGGAAGCGGGCGGCACGGTGCGTTGCATCACCGCAAAAAACGCGGTGAACACCCTCACCCGTAAAGAGATCGATAAACTCACCGAAATGGTGCGCGGCATTGGGGCAAAGGGCCTTGCTTGGGTGCGCATGACACCGGACGGGGTGGCCTCCTCCTTTGCAAAGTTTATGAGCGAAGAGGAACTGTCCCGCCTGCTCACCGCCGCGGGTGCCGAGCAAGGCGACGTGGTGTTGATCGTCGCGGATAAAACCCGTGTGACCTTGCCGGTGCTGGGTGCTCTGCGCTTGGCGGTGGCGGAAAAACTGGGTATTGAGCGTCGCGGTTACAATCTCCTGTGGATCACCGAGTTCCCCTTCTTTGAGTGGAACGACGAGACCGAACAGTACGACGCTATGCACCATCCTTTTACCTCCCCCCTTGATGAGAGTATTCCCTATTTGGACAGCGATCCCGACAAGGTGTACGCCAAGGCGTACGACCTGGTGCTCAACGGAGTGGAGCTGGCCAGCGGTTCCATTCGTATTACCGATCCGGAATTGCAGGCGAAGATGTTCCGCGCACTCGGCCTTTCGGACGAAGAGGCGGCGGAAAAATTCGGATTCCTCACCAACGCCTTCCGCTTTGGTGCCCCCCCGCACGGCGGCATGGGCATCGGCCTCGATCGCTTGGTGATGCAGATGTTGGAAGCAAGCACGTTGCGTGACGTGATCGCCTTCCCGAAAGTTCAGAATATGACCGAGCCTATGACCGATTGCCCCGCCCCCGTGGATGCGGTGCAACTGGCCGATCTGGGACTTGTTGTGAAGACGGAGGAAAAGTGAGAGTATGGATAAGATCAAAATGACCACGCCGCTTGTCGAAATGGACGGCGACGAAATGACGCGCATTCTCTGGAAAGAGATCAAGGAACAGCTTATCTGCCCCTTCGTGGATCTTAAGACGGAGTATTACGATCTTGGCTTGCCGCACCGCGACGAAACCGCCGATCAGGTGACGGTGGATGCGGCCGAGGCAATCAAAAAATACGGTGTGGGCGTGAAATGCGCCACCATCACCCCCAACGCACAGCGTGTGGAGGAATACAACCTGCACGAGATGTGGAAAAGTCCCAACGGCACTATCCGTGCGATGTTGGACGGCACCGTGTTCCGCGCTCCCGTGCTGGTGGACGGCGTGAGCCCCAACGTGAAAACATGGAAACAGCCCATTACCTTGGCGCGTCACGCCTATGGTGACGTGTATAAGAACAGCGAGATCGCGGTGGACGGTCCTGCGGTGGCGGAATTGTGCGTGACCTATCCCGACGGCCGTGTGGAGCGCCGCCCTATTCATGAGTTTAAAGGTCCCGGTATCATCCAGGGTGTACATAACACCGACGCCTCCATCCGCAGTTTTGCGCGTGCGTGCTTCACCTATGCGCTGTCGCTGGGACAGGACATCTGGTTCTCCACCAAGGATACCATTTCTAAGGTGTACGACCATCGATTCAAGGATGTCTTTGCCGAAGTGTACGAAAACGAGTTCAAGGCGCAGTTTGAAGCGGCGGGAATCGAGTATTTCTACACGCTGATCGACGATGCGGTGGCGCGTGTGATCCGTTCGGAAGGCGGCTTTATCTGGGCGTGTAAGAACTACGACGGTGACGTGATGAGCGATATGGTCGCCACGGCGTTCGGTTCTCTTGCCATGATGACCAGCGTGTTGGTGTCTCCCGACGGCAAGTACGAATACGAGGCGGCACACGGCACGGTGACGCGCCATTACTATCGCCACCTGAAGGGCGAGGAAACCTCCACCAACCCGGTGGCCACCATTTTTGCGTGGTCGGGCGCGTTGCGTAAGCGCGGTGAACTGGATAATCTTGCCGATCTGTGCGCGTTTGCGGACAAACTGGAAGCGGCGACGGTGGGCACGATCGAAGGCGGTGTGATGACCAAAGATCTCATCGGCCTGTCCACGCTGCCGAATAAACAGGGCGTCAACACCATGGATTTTCTTGCCGCGATCGCCACCCGTCTGGGTAACATGATGTAATGTACGAGGAGATCAAAGCCTTTTTGCCGCCCGACCGTGAGGGGCCGCTGGTGGTGGAAATGAGTGGCATTTCCTATTGCGACGGCAGTTATCGAATCGTTCGCAACAAGCAAAGCCGCACCTGCGTGATGGAATACGTGGTGAAAGGGTGCGGCACGGTGACGGTGAACGGACACACCTACACCGCCCGTGCGGGGGATGTGTACATTGTTCCGTCCCACACCGACCACACCTATTATTCTTCGGCCGACGATCCGTGGATCAAGATCTTTTTCAACGTGCGCGGCAGTCTGCCCGCCCTGTTGCTCAAGGAATACGGGTTGTCGGAGCGCGTGGTGATTCCCGCACGAGAGCTAATGCCGCTGTTTTTGCAGTTTTATCGCATCGCCCAAAACGGCGATCTGCACGACGATGTGATTGCCCCTTGCAGTTTGAAACTTCACGAAATCGTGGGGCAGCTGGGTGCGCTCGTTCAAGAGGAAGCGACAGCAACCGATGAAGCACATTGCTTGAAAAACCTGCTGGACAGCCGCCTGGGCGGCGAAGTAAGCAACGAAGAACTTGCCGCCGCGGTACACCGTTCCAAGGATTACGTCATCAAGTTGTTTCGGCGCGAGTTTGGGGAAACGCCGCATGCCTATCTACTTCGCCGCAAGGCGGAGATGGCGCAGGGCCTGCTTTCGGGTACCCACATGACGGTGGCGCAGGTGGCCGCCGCGGTGGGGTTTGACGATCCGCACTATTTTTCCAATACGTTTAAGAAACACGTGGGGATGTCCCCCGCCGGGTTTCGCAAAGTGAACCGGAAATAAACCATACACACGAGGCAAAGGGAACGCCCTTTGCCTCGTGTCGCTATATATAATAAGGAATATATAGCGGGTATGTTCTCCGTGTAAGACGTGCGGCGGCAATATCGAAACAACTTTGCATTTGGCTGTTGCACGGGAGGAGATGACCATACAAGAAATTGTGTCGTAAAAACGCTGAAACACAAGGGGTTGCGGCGCAAAAAATTTTTTAAAAAAATTTAAAAAGACGCTTGCTTTTTGCGGGGATATGTAGTATGATTACAAGGCACGCGTATGCGAAACATAGGGGATTTCTGCCCTTTTTGCTGCGTTTGCAGACTGCACGATATGCGATGATGCGGGAGGTTGCGACCGGTACGGTCGGTTTTTCCGCGGAGTATGTCCGATTTTAAACCGGGCGACAAGTAATAAACTGCAAGGAACGGCCATGCGGAACTCACGCCGCTTTTGCCGATAAGTTCCGTTCGCCGTGAAGGCTTGCAGGGCGCTTAGACCGTACCCGGAAGGCTTGGATCTCACACAAGTGTTCCGGTTTTTTGACGGGGTGTGAAGAAACACCCGGCAGAGTGTTCGGTTTCGGCGTCGCCCGCCAACTCAAAAATTTTAAGGAGGCGTTTTCAAGTGGCAGTCAAAGAAAAAATCCGTATTCGTATCAAGGGCTACGATGCACAGTTGGTGGATCAGTCCGCCGGCAAGATCGTAGAAACCGCTCGCCGTACCGGCGCGCGCGTGTCGGGTCCCGTGCCGCTTCCGACCGAAAAGGAAGTTGTCACCATCCTGCGCGCCGTGCATAAGTACAAGGATTCCCGCGAGCAGTTTGAGTCCCGCGTCCACAAGCGTCTGATCGACATTCTCAGACCGTCTAACAAAACAGTTGAGGCCCTGATGGGGCTTGAACTCCCCGCCGGCGTGGAAATCGAGATCAAACTGTAAGAACTTCGGTTAACTGCAGTAGGATCGGGAATCGCAAGATTCCGAAATCCACGAAGCGAGGTCATGTTGGCCACCGTGCCAACCAATAACCAATGGAGGTAGAAGAAATGCAAAAGAGCATCATCGGTAAGAAGATCGGTATGACCCAGATCTTCGACGAAAAAGGCAACGTCGTCCCGGTGACCGTCATCGAAGCAGGCCCTTGCGTGGTCGTGCAGAAGAAGACGGCGGAAAACGACGGCTACGAAGCCGTCCAGGTCGGCTTTGGTGATATCAGCGCCAAGGCGGTGACCAAGCCCCTGAAAGGGCACTTTGATAAGGCGGATGTCGCTCCGAAGCGCACGCTTCGCGAGTTCCGTCTGGAAGATTGCAGCAGCCTGAACGTCGGCGACATCATCAAGGCCGACATCTTTGCCGCGGGCGATCACGTGGACGTGGTCGGCACCAGCAAGGGTAAGGGCTACGCCGGCGCGATCAAGCGCTGGAATCATGCGCGTTTGAAGGAAACCCACGGCACCGGTCCGGTGGCGCGTCATGCCGGCTCGCTCGGCGCGTGCTCGTCCCCGTCCCGCGTGTTCAAGGGCACCAAGGCCGCCGGCCATCTGGGCGCTGAGCGTGTGACCGTTCAGAACCTGGATGTCGTGAAGGTCGATGTGGAGAACAATCTGATTGCCGTGCGCGGCGCCGTTCCGGGCGCTAAGGGCGGCATCGTGATCATCTCCGACAGCGTGAAAGCCTAAGGGAAGGAGGAAGAATAATGCCTACCGTATCGATTTATGACATGAAAGGCGCCGCGACCGGTACCATGGAGCTGAACGAAGCCGTTTTCGGTATCGAGCCCAACAAGACCGTGTTGCACAGCGCTGTTGTGAACTATCTCGCGAATCAGCGTCAGGGCACGCAGTCCACGCTCACCCGTTCGGAAGTGAGTGGCGGCGGCCGTAAGCCGTGGCGTCAGAAGGGCACCGGTCACGCCCGTCAGGGTTCCACCCGTGCCACGCAATGGACGCACGGCGGCATCGCGCTCGGCCCGAAGCCCCGCGATTATCGCTATGCTCTTCCGAAGAAGGTGCGCCGTTTGGCTATGAAGTCTGCCCTTTCCTCCAAGGTGGCGGCAGAAGAGATGCTGGTGGTGGACGGTCTCGCTCTGGAAGAGATCAAGACCAAGAGCATCGCGGCTATGCTGAATGCGCTGGAAGCGGATTGCAAAGTGTTGCTGGTGCTGGCGGCCAACGATGAGAAGATCATCAAGTCCGCCCGCAACATCCCCGGTGTGAAGACCGCGCAGGTCAACACCCTGAATGTGTACGATATCTTGAACTGCGATAAATTCATCGTGGCGAAGGATGCCGTCGCTATGATCGAGGAGGTGTACAACTGATGAACGCACGTGACATCATTATCGCGCCGATCATCACCGAAAAAGCGGTGACCGGTCTGCCGGAGAAAAAGTACACCTTTAAAGTCGCCTCCGGCGCCAACAAGATCGAAATCGCCAAAGCGGCGGAAGAGATCTTCGGCGTCAAGGTGAAAAAGGTGAACACCATCAGCATGAAGGGACATCTTCGCCGCATGGGCCGTCACGAGGGTTACACCTCCGATTGGAAAAAGGCGATCGTCACCCTGACCGCTGACTCCAAGGCCATCGAGTTCTTCGACGGTTTGTTCTAATCAACAATCACCCGAAAGGCAATGTATGGGAGGAATTGATCTCCCGCCAAGCCAACGAATTAGGAGAGTGAATTAAATGCCTATCATCAGTTATAAGCCGACGACCAACGGTCGTCGCGGCATGACGACGATGGACTACAGCGGTCTTTCCAAAGTGGCGCCCGAAAAGAGCCTGCTTGCTCCGCTGAAGAAGAATGCCGGCCGCAACAGCTATGGCCGCATCACCGTTCGCCATCGTGGCGGCGGCAACCGTCGTAAGTATCGTATCATCGACTTCAAACGCAACAAGGGCGGCATGAGCGCCACCGTGCTGACGCTGGAGTACGATCCCAACCGTTCCGCGCACATCGCGCTGGTGCAGTATGAGGATGGCGAGAAGCGCTACATCATTGCGCCGCACGGCCTCTCGGTGGGTGACGTGGTCACCTCCGGCGCCGAAGCGGACATCAAGCCGGGCAACGCCCTGCCGCTTCAGAACATCCCCACCGGTACCTTCATCCACAACGTGGAACTGTACCCCGGCAAGGGCGCTCAGCTCGCCCGCAGCGCCGGTGTTATGGCTCAGCTGGTCGCGAAGGAAGGCGGCAAGGCGCTGGTGCGTCTGCCCTCCGGCGAAATGCGTTACGTTCCCGCTGAGTGCATGGCGACTATCGGTCAGGTCAGCAACATCGAGCACGAAAACGTGCATCGCGGTAAGGCCGGCCGTAAACGTCACATGGGCTGGCGTCCCACCGTTCGCGGTTCGGTCATGAACCCCTGCGATCACCCGCACGGTGGTGGTGAGGGTAAATCCCCCATCGGCCGTCCCGGCCCTGTTACCCCGTGGGGCAAGCCCGCGTTGGGTTACAAAACTCGCAAGAATCACAACCGCTCCGATAAGTA
>JAZSHJ010000035.1:0-22501 GCA_045533175.1 Acutalibacteraceae bacterium | reverse complement strand
CAAACCTTGTAAGACATACAGTATTACGCAGTATTACGGCGGCTTGACAACTTCGAGGACAGAACAAATCGTGTGGCTACAAAACGGCGAAGCCCCTAAAACAAGAGATTTTTTGATGGAAGGAAAGGAAAAACGCCACAGTAACGCTGACGCGTACCGTGGCGTTTTGACGCATTATGCCGCAAAAAATCGTTGTTTTAGGCGAATAATCCCTAAGTGGCCGCCCTGCTACACGGGGTGCCTTTGTTTTGGTGGACGTTAACGGACTTTCTTCTCACGAGCGAAACAGTCCACCGGACTGTTTCTGCCAAACCTTCGGCATCAAAGATGCCTCACGTTTGGAGTTCGTTTCAAGTCCGTCTTAAAACATGAAATAAAGACACCCCGCTACACGGGGTGCCTTTGTTTTGGTGGACGTTAACGGACTTGAACCGCTGACCCTTCGCACGTCAAGCGAATGCTCTACCAGCTGAGCTAAACGTCCATATTTGATTGACGCGAGTGTTATTATATAAAAAGATTTTGGTTTTGTCAAGTGGGAATTGCAATTTTTTTGAAAATATGTTACAATACTTAAAATCAGCGCGGTTGAGAGGAAGTTTCGGATGGAAGAGTTGTTGTATTTAACCGATGATAACGGCAACGAGGTCGCTTTTGAAGTGTTGGATGTTGTGGAATGGGGCGGCGAGGATTATGCCGTGCTTTTTCCTGCCGAGGGCGGCGACGGCGCGGTACTGCTGCGTATTGTTCCTGCGGCGGCAGGAGAAGAGGAAACGTATGTTGGTGTGGATGAAGAAACGATGCAGGCGGTATTTCACAAATTCCGCGAACTGCACAAAGAGGAACTCGGAGAGTGAATTATGAAACACACAAAAACCTGTCCCAAATGCCGATCGGGGAATATTGTGCGTATCGACGGATACACGGGTGCATATGGCACGGGTAACAACGTGATGACAGGGAACACCATCTTTTCAACCGTGAACATCCATCGGTATATTTGTTGTGATTGCGGATTCACCGAAGAGTGGATCGACAAAGAGGATGTTGAAAAGGTGGCCAACAGCAAAAAGGCGAAGCGATAACGGTTGCGGAGAGAATGATGAATACTTATCTGTTTGATTTTGACGGCACACTTGTGGATTCCATGCCCGTATTTGCGGGGGTAATGCTGCGCATTTTGGATGAACACGGCATATCCTATGAGAAGGACATTGTAAAGATCATCACGCCACTCGGTTATGCGGGAACAGCCGGATATTTCCGCACGCTTGGTATTGATAAGACGGAGCAAGAGCTGTGCCGTTTGATGCAAACGTATATGTATGAAGAATATGCTCACACCATTCCCGCCAAAACTCACGTGCCCGATGTGTTGCGGGAACTGAAAGCGCGGGGAGGCTCTCTCAACATACTCACAGCCAGTCCGCACACGGTATTGGACATTTGTTTGAAACGGTTGGGGCTGTGGGAGTTGTTCGATCACGTGTGGTCGTGTGAGGATTTTAATACCACCAAAGCCGATCCTGCCATCTACCATATGGCGGCGGCACGCATCGGCAAGCCGGTGGAGGAGATACTCTTTTTGGATGATAACCTTTCGGCCGATCAAACCGCCAAGGCGGCAGGAATGCTCGTGTGCGGTGTGTATGACGAGTCTTCGGCGGAATACGAAGAAGCCATTCGCGCGGCGACCGATCAATACATCACCGATTTTTCACAATTGCTGTAAAAAAGCACGGTTGACAAAACGTCAACCGTGCTTTTTACTTTACTCACATTTCCCGTAACATGGTCAGCAGAATGCGGGACACAAGATCGGCCGCCTGCTGTTCAAAATCCTCAAAACTGGCGGCGGCGCTTCCGTCTGCCAAATCGGAGATGGCGCGGACGATGGCACACGGCACACCGTTTAACACCGCGACCTGCGCGATGGCGGCGCCTTCCATTTCGGCCGCCGCCGCATTAAAGCGCTCCACCAACGTTTGTTTTAACGCGCTGTCGTTCACAAACACATCGCCCGAAGCGACCACACCACCCAAACAGCGGAAGGAAAGTCCTTGTTCGGCTTTTACCGTTTCGGCGGCATGAATAAACCGTTCTTCCAACGAAGGATCGGTCTGCCAGAAACTCGGCAGGCGATCATCCCCGCCCAGCGCGGGCATATACCCGTTCACGTGGCCGAAGGCGGTGAGATCAAAATCGTGCTGAACCGCCGCATCCGCCACCACCAAGTCGCCCACCGAAAGGGAGGCGTGCAATCCGCCCGCAATGCCGGTGTTGACAATGGCGTCCACCGCAAAACGGTCGATCAAGATCTGTGCACACAGCGCCGCACACACCTTGCCAATGCCGCTTTTCACCACCACCACGTCCTGATCACCTATGACACCCCACACAAAGGTACAGGCAGCGATCTCTCCGCGCCCATGTTCTTCCATGGATGCGATAAGGGTGGCCACTTCCGAATCCATGGCTCCGATAATACCGAATTTCATACAATTGCCATCCTTTCTTATCGCCGACAGATCGGCGCGCGTTTTTTATCCAATCGCAAAAAACGATTGATCTCCGCGATCTCGGCCGTTTGTTCCTTCAAAAACGCCAACCCGTCGGGTGCGTTTGCCACGCGCCGTCCCACCGCGCGCACCGCCCGCACAAAGCGGCGATCAAGCCGCACGTTGTATTGTAACTGCAAAAGCGGACACAACCGATAGGCACGCGGATCGTATACCGCTTTGATGCGCCCTTCATCGGTCAGGATGGGGAAAAGGGGAAAGATGCGGCAGGAAAGCGGGCGGCGGTCACGGTCACAATGTCCGTCACACACAAACAGTTCCCGTCCGTTTTCCCGCGTGACTTCTTCTGTGTATCCCATCCACGAAGCCTCGTTTGGAAACAACAGCATCCCATCGCCTGCGCCGCCTCCACAACAGGCGGCACCGCACACCTCGCCGCAATCGGCGGTAAGCGGTGTGAGATCCCCCAAAAGGGCATAGATCACATCGTAGTTTACCATTCTTTCACGTCGATGGACAGGATGGTAACAGGGGTAAGCGGCTTGTCGCGGCGATCGGTTTCCACCGCGGCAATGGCATCCACCACATCCATACCCTCAAACACCTGGCCGAACACGGTGTGACGGAAATCGAGGTGCGGCGTGCCGCCGACCTTCACGTAATTATCGGTCACTTCGGTGGGAAATCCACCGTCTGTCAGTTCCCGCATCTGGGTAACCAAACGCTCGTCCACTTCATCGCATTGCACAATGAAGAATTGGCTTCCGTTGGTGCCGGGGCCTGCGTTTGCCATCGAAAGTGCGCCGCGATAGTTGCGCAGTTCCAGATCAAATTCATCCTTGAAGGGGGCGCCCCAAATGCTTTCGCCGCCGCAACCCGTACCGTCGGGATCACCGCCTTGAATCATAAAGTCCTTGATCACGCGGTGAAACGTCACCCCGTTGTAATAGCCGTTTTTGGCGTGCGTGGTGAAGTTTTCCACCGTTTTGGGTGTCTTTTCGGGGAACAGACGAATGGAAATGTCCCCCATCGAGGTGTGCATGATCGCCACAATTTCGCCGCTTTGCGGCAAGCCTAACTGATTCATCGAACGTCCTCCTTAATACGCTTTGCCCCACAGCACCATGTACTGTGCGGGTTTGCCGCAGCAAACGCAACGGTCGGAAAGGGTTTCCTGATCGAACGGGATGCAACGCGAACCCACGCCCGTAACCTCTTTCACCTTATCTTCGCATTCTTCGCCACCGCACCACATGGCTTTCACAAAGCCGTCGCCGTTTTCGGCGAGTTTTGCCGTGATCTCTTCCATCGAGGTGCAGGCAAAGGTGCGACGTTCGCGGTTGTCGAGCGCTTTTTTATACAGCGCGTCGTGTACGTCTTTGAGCATCTGCGGCACCACGGTTTCGAGGTCTTCCAGTTTCACAACTACTTTTTCGCGGTTGTCACGGCGCACCAACACGCATTGCCCTGCTTCGATATCTTTGGGGCCGATCTCCAAACGAAGCGGTACACCCTTCATTTCGTATTCCGCAAACTTCCAACCCGCGGAATTGTCCGAATCGTCCATCTTTACACGGGCCACGGTTGCCAAGCGGTCACGCAGTTCGGCGGCTTTTTCCAGCACACCGGGCTTATGCTGTGCAATGGGGAGAATCACCAGCTGCACCGGCGCCACCGCGGGGGGAAGCACCAAGCCATTGTCGTCGCCGTGAGTCATGATGATCGCACCGATCAAACGGGTGGTCACACCCCACGAGGTTTGGTGCGGGTTCTGTTGGGTGTTGTTTTTATCGGTGAAGTGAATGTCAAACGCCTTGGCAAAGCCGTCGCCAAAATAGTGAGAGGTACCCGCCTGCGGCGCCTTGCCGTCGTGCATCAACGCTTCGATGGCATAGGTGGAAACCGCACCCGCGAACTTGTCGCTTTCGGTCTTCTTGCCTTTCACCACCGGCATCGCCAAATAGTTTTCGCAGAAATCGGCGTATACATTCAGCATCTGTTCGGTTTCCGCAACTGCTTCTTCGGCGGTGGCGTGGATGGTGTGACCTTCTTGCCACAGGAACTCGCGCGAACGCAGGAAGGGGCGGGTGGTCTTTTCCCAACGCACCACGCTCACCCATTGGTTATACAGTTTCGGCAGATCGCGCCAAGAATGCACGATATTGGCGTACTGTTCGCAGAACAGCGTTTCAGAGGTGGGGCGCACGCAAAGGCGCTCTTCCAACAAATCGCTGCCGCCGTGGGTAATCCATGCCACTTCGGGCGCAAAACCTTCCACGTGATCCTTTTCCTTTTGCAACAGGCTTTCGGGAATGAACATCGGCATACACACGTTTTCGTGTCCCGTCGCCTTGAACATACCGTCCAGAATGCGCTGCATATGTTCCCAAATGGCATAGCCGTACGGGCGAATGACCATACACCCCTTAACGCTGGTGTATTCGATCAATTCCGCCTTTTTCACCACGTCGGTGTACCATTGGGCAAAATCCTCTTCCATCGAGGTAATGGCCTCCACCATCTTTTTGTTATCCGCTGCCATAATTTTGATCCGTCCTTTTGCAGAAAATATATACGGCATATATTATACTAAACTTTTTCTGTATTTTCAACCATGAATTTTACGAAAATGCGAAGTTGTTGACACAAAGTGGGGGGTATGGTACTATAAATTCGGAGGTGAGGGGTGTGTTAAAACGGATTTTGCGGTATACCGAACGCTTTTTGACGGTATGGCTGTGTCACGTCATCGTGGCACAAGTGCTGTATTGGCAACCCAGCCGCACCCCGTCGGGCGACAGTATGTTTGCCGACACCTTGTTTGCCGACCGTGTGATGGGAGTGGTGTGCCTTCTGGCCCTTGGGGTGTTGGTGTATCAATTCAATAAGATCTCTGCTCTGTATGACGATGAACTGCGCGAACGGCTGTATGATTACGAAGTGCGGCAACACAGCCGAAAAGAACGGTTGATTTTCCTTTTTTCACAACCGCGATTGTGGGTGGAGAGCGTGGTGCTCGCGGCGGCTTATCTCGCATTGCCGCTTGAAAAAACGTGGTCGGTATTGGGCGACTTCGTGCTTCGCGGACAAACGGGATGGTTGCCGAAACTGTATTTGTTGCCCGTGCTTATCGCCGTGTGCCTTGTGTTGGGTGTAACCGCACGCTCAAAAGCAATGGAGCATTGGTATTGGCATCAGCGCGGGGAACAAAAATTGTACGACGGCAAAAAACGGTACAAAAACCCTTCTGCACGCGCCTTCAACGGGGCGGTTGTCGGCATCACCTTCTCCACTTTGGTGACAGCGGGTGTGGCGGGGATCGTGATTCCGGCCATGGTGGGATATCTGCCCGCCCTGCTTACATTGTTCACATCACGGGCCGCGTTGGCGGTTGTCATCCTTTTGGCGGTGTGGTATCTTCTGCGCACCTGCCGTCGTGTGCGTCGTCGCCGCCGCTTTTTGAAACGGTTACACGCGGTGTGTGCGGCAGGCGGATACATAATTGAAGCAATGGACCGTCCGTATCGTTCGCTGTTCACGTTGTATGACGGCGAAAACATCCGCCTGCGCTCGGCGCGACGGGAGTATTCCGTCAAATTTTTATCGGGAAAAAGTCGCCGAAAACCGTTGGTAATGCACGAAAACGGGGTGTGCGAATTTTTAACGGTCGTCCGCTTTGCACGGGCGGAGGTGACGCGCTTGAGCCGCGCGTATGACGTGTCGTGGGAATCGGAAGGATACAAGGTGCTGCTGCTGGATCCCGCACCTTACAAGGTGATGAACGTGCGTGGGGAAGAGTTGGACAACGGCAGCGTGATCGGCGATTGCAAAATTTTCACCGGTACCGCCTTCCTGAACGCGTTGGAGCGCGATTGTGTGGAACGATAACATTACAAAACAGAGCCGCGATACGCGTCAGCGTTACCGTGGCTCTGTTTCTTTTTCTCCCCAAGTAAGCGCCCCTAAACGGCGGTTCTTTTCGTTTCTCCGCAACAGAGTTTTCGTATGGCATCCGCGGGGATGACGGTGGCAGAAATCGCCAATACCCGTGTTAGTTCAATGAAGGTGAGGGGGGCGGTGCGAAACAGACTTCCACCGAAATACAAAAGGAACAGTTGCACCACCGCTACCGCCGCCATAATTCCCAAAAACAAAGGGTTCTGCCGCAGATTGGCCAGCGGATTTGCGCGGGTGGTGCGGGCGTTAAAACTGTTGCAAATGCCGCTGAAGATAAACAGCGCAAAAAACGCGCTCATGCGGAACAACGGATCAATGCTATAGCGGAACAACCCCTTCACAGGTTCCCATTTCAAAAACAACACACACAAAAGCAAGGTGTATCCGCCGCCGAACAGGATCTGTCGGATCATATCCCCGTTCAACACGGCTTCGGTGCGCGGAGGCGGCGCTTCTCCCATATATTCAGGCAACGGCGGTTCGCCCGCAAACGCCAATCCCGCCAGGGTGTCCATTATCAGATTGATCCACAACATTTGAATAACGGTCACGGGTGTATCGACCCCAATGAACGGCCCGATTACCGAAATGCCGGCGGCACACAGATTCATGGTGAGCTGAAATACGATGAATTTCCGAATGCTTTTAAAGATGGTTCGTCCGTACAAGACGGCGCGGGTGATAGACGCAAAATTGTTATCCAGAATCACAATGTCGCCCGCTTCCTTTGCCACTTCGGTGCCGCCACCCATGGCAAATCCCACGTCCGCTTGTTTCAGGGCGGGTGCGTCGTTCACGCCGTCGCCCGTCATGCCCACCACCAATCCTGCCGCACGGGCGGCACGCACAAGGCGACTCTTATCGGACGGCAAGGCGCGGGCCACCACCCGCAACAGCGGCAAACGGTGCGCCAATTCTTTGTCGCCGAGCATGGCCAGTTCGTCCCCCGTGATCACGCTTTGAGATTCGGGGGGATCGCAATCGGCCAAAATCCCGCATTCCCGCGCGATCGCCACGGCGGTGCCTCGGTTATCCCCCGTAATCATCACCGTTTGCACGCCGGCGCTTCGCATCTGCCGCACGGCGGCGGGGACGTTTTCGCGCACGCCGTCCGCAATCACCGCAAACCCGATAAGGGTGAGGTTATGAAACGCACCGTTTCGGGGCGGCGCCCCGTTGCATTCACAAAGAGCCAACACCCGCATTCCCGCGGCGGTAAGTGTTTCCAAACGACGGGTGAGGGCCGTATGCGACGCCAGCGGATATACCTGTCCGTCGGCGGCATAATACGAAATGCAAGCCGCAAGCAATTTTTCGGGCGCCCCTTTGATGAACGTCGCCGAAGGGGCGGCAATTTGCACCGCAGCGTATTTTTGGGCGCTGTCGAACGGCACACGGGAAATCACGGTGGGATGGGTTTTGATGGGCAACGCCCATTCGGTCAATGCGCGATCGGTGGCGTTGCCTCCCACGGCGCGCCGCCCGGAAACCGCACTTTCGCTGTTGGCCACGCACGAAAGCGCCACGCGATCCCACAACGCACAACGGCGCAGAAGATCTCCTTCGTATTCCTCGCCGTTGCCGCACAAAAAGCGGGTGACGGTGAGCTGCCCTTTGGTGAGCGTTCCCGTTTTATCGGTGAACAGAATGTTCAGACTACCCGCCGTTTCAATTCCCACAGGGCGTCGCACCAACACGTGATCCTTCAGCATGCGTCGTATGTTGGCGGAAAGCACCACCGTAATCATCATGGGCAACCCTTCCGGCACGGCAACCACCACGATGGAAACAGCAAGAGTAACGGCGTGAAGCAGGTTGCCGATCACCACCGAAGGGGTGGTGAACGCCGCCGCCACGGCGGGCCATGAAAACGCGTTTTCAATAAAAAACGCATGGAACAGATCGGCTGTCGCCACCAAGGCGGCCGCCGCATATCCCAAACGGCTGATCACGGCGGCGAGTCCGCCCAACCGCGCTTTCAGCGGACTTTCGGGAGCCGCTTCGTGCAACTCCCCCGCGACTTGTCCGTACAGCGTGCGGCTTCCCACACGGGTGACGGTGAGCACCCCGTTTCCGCCGCACACCACGCTGCCGCGAAACAGATCGCCCACCGCCGCCATATCTCCCGCAAATGCGGTGGCAGCACACTTTTTCACCTCGCGGCTCTCGCCGTTAAGCGCCGCCTGATCCACCGTGAGTGCGCCTTCCGAAAGGAATCCGTCCGCGGGGACGCGTTCGCCGGTTTGCAACAGCACGGTATCGCCCACCACCAATTCCCCGATAGGCACGGTGGTGACGCGTCCGTCCCGTATTACGCGGCAGGCAATGCGCGCACTCTCTTCCTGCAAGCGGGCAAAGGCCGATTCGCTTCCGTATTCCGATAAGGCCGACACAAAGGTGGAAAGAAAGATCGCCACCGCGATCCCCGCCGATTCATACCAATCAAATCGGTGAAAAAAGAACAGCAGATTCACCGCCAATGCGGCGAGCAACACTTTGATGATCGGATCGCCGAATCCGCTGATAAACTGTCGCCAAAAACTATTCTGCCGCGCGCCCGTCAATTCGTTGCTCCCGTGCTTTTCACGGGAGGCAATTGCTTCGGCTGTCGTGAGGCCCATGTTTGCCACACGCACCCCTCCTTTGGTTTTTCGGTATACCTTATGTATATGCAATGCGGCACTTGATATACCGTTGGCAAGTTTTGCAAACAAGGGATATTTCCCGCACGGTGAAGAACACTATGGCGTGAAAACGAAAGGGGCGGAACGGTGTTGAAAAAATATCTTTGGTTGTTTGGATTCACGGCGTTGTTGGCAACGGCGTTTTGGTGGGGCGGGCGCGCCATGCGGGCACAGACGGTCACGGTGACGGTGCGGCAACTCGAAAATCGGAAAGTGGAGCAAACGGTGGTTTGCAGCGGCAAGTTGGAAAAAGCGGGAAGTGAAGCGTTGGCGGTGTCCACCGGCATCACGGTGCAGGTGCGCATTGCCGTTCCTGAAAACCGCTTAAAAGCGGTGAAGATCGGCCAACGCGTAACGGTCAGCGGCACGGCGTTTGCGGCCAAACGGTACAGCGGCACGTTGATCTCGCTGGGAGATACCGCGTATACCACCGTGGCGGGCACCACCGTGATGGACGGTGTGGTGGCGTTGGATGCCACCGATTCCTCGCTGAAATGCGGACTCACGGCTAAGGTGGGTATCTGCGTGAGCGAAGAGGAAGGGCTTTTGTTGCCGTACAGCAGTTTGGCCGCCGCCGAGGACGGAACAGAGTTTGTATATGTCGTTGAAAACGGTCGTGCGGTGCGGCGTGACATAACGGTGAGTGAAGAGTTGTCGGACGGTGTGTTGGTCACGGCGGGTGTTACGGCGGGTGAAAAATTGATTTTGCATGCCGAAGACGTGCCGCAAGACGGTGCGCGTGTGGCGGAGGCTTCGGAATGAAAGATATTTTGTGCGCCGCCGTTCGCCACATGACGCGGCGTAAAACACGAACGGCGTTGACGGTGGGCGGCATTGCGGTGGGGGTGCTGATGGTGGCACTCGTGGGCGTTATCGGACAAGCGGGCACACAAACTGTCGGGCACGAACTGCAAAGCATGGGGTTGCAGGGGGTATCGGTTTCCGCCTCTTCCTCGGTCACGGCTATTCGTCAGGACGAACTGGAAGCGGTTCGTGAAGTGGAAGGTGTGGCCGAAGCCATGCCGCTTGCCATTGCCGGCGGAAGAGGAACCATCGGCACACGTTCGTTTACCGCGTATATCGGCGGGATCGACGCGGGTGCAGATCAAGTTATTGCTTTGGAAACGGCGCACGGACGGCTGTTGCGTGAAAGCGATATTCGCGCGGCGGCCGATGTCTGCGTGGTGGATGAGGCGGTGGCCAAAGAAGCCTACGGACGCACCAACGTGTTGGGAAAAACACTTTTTTTGACGGTGGAGGGCAACACGACGGAACTGACCGTCGTGGGCGTGGCCAAAGCGGGCAGCAGCCTGTTGCAAAGTGTCAGCGGGATGTTGTCGGGACTGGTGTATATGCCGTATACCACGTTGCAGACACTCACGGGCAAGGATACCTTTGACCAAATTGCGGTGAAGGTGGCCGAAGACGGGGAAACCGACCGCGTGCGCGAACGGGTTCAGACCGCGCTGGAGCGTCACAGCGGTGTGGAAGGCGGTTATACGGCGGAAAATCTGGCGGCCCAGCGTGATCGCCTGTCAAGATTAATGGATATCGTAAGCCTTGTGCTCACCGCGGTTTCGGCCGTTTCGCTCGTGGTGGCGGGAATGGGGATGCTCACGTCCATGCTCACCGCCGTGAACGAACGGGTGAGAGAGATCGGCATCAAGCAGGCTCTCGGTGCCGGCAGGCGGCGTATTATGCTGGAGTTCTTAAGTGAGTCGCTGTTGCTTGCGGCCCTTGGCGGCGGAATCGGCGTATGCGGCGGTGTGGCGGTGGGCATTCTCGGTTTACACCTGTTTGATATGAATGTTACCATGCCGTGGGGATACCTGCTTTCGGTGTGGGCGGTATCCGTGGTATTGGGTGGTGTGTTCGGGTGGTATCCCGCCAAAAAAGCGGCATCCATGCATCCCGTGGAGGCGTTGCGCCACGAAAACGGATGAAATTTTTCTTGCATTTTTCAAAAAAAGACACTATACTGAAATTATTAAAACTAAACAGGGAGGTAAATGTTCATGAAAGAATTGAAAGGCTCTCGTACCGAAGCCAATTTGATGACTGCGTTTGCGGGAGAGTCTCAGGCGCGAAATAAGTACACCTACTATGCGTCCAAAGACAAGAAAGAGGGCTATAACCAGATTGCGGCGCTGTTTTTGGAAACAGCGGATAACGAAAAAGAGCATGCGAAACTGTGGTTTAAACTGTTGCATGGGGGCATTGCGGATACCGCCACCAACTTGAAAGACGCCGCGGCGGGCGAAAACTACGAATGGACGGATATGTACGCGACCTTCGCAAAAGAAGCGCGTGAAGAAGGTTTCGATTACATTGCCAATCTGTTTGACGGAGTGGCCAAGATCGAAAAAGAGCACGAAGATCGTTATTTGAAGTTGCTTGAAAACGTGGAAAACAAAGCCGTGTTTGAAAAAGCGGGTATTGTGGTGTGGAAGTGTGCCAACTGCGGACACATCCACGTGGGTGAAGCGGCACCCGACGTGTGCCCCGTGTGCGCGCATCCGCAGGCGTATTTTGAAATGCGCGCAGAAAACTATTAAGGCGCAATTCATTTTAAAAACTTTCCAAACCCGCATGGGAGGACGCCGGGCGGCGGTTTCTAAAAATCGGGACAAATACTTTGTCTTCGCGGTGGAACAGTAATACTGTTCCACCGTGATTTTTTTTGCGGTGTGAACGGGAGGTGAGCAACAAATGAAGCGTTTTTTTCGTCGACTTTGTCTTGTCTTGACACCGCTGTGTCTTGCCGTGCAGGTGGCGGTGGGTGTGTGTGCGGCCGCTGTGCCGTCGGCCTACGTCGTGTCCGGCGGCGGTTCGCTCGAATTGCCCGCACCGCTTAGCGTGCGCGGAAGTGCCGACGGCGAAGCATCGGTGCAACTGCTCGGTTTGTTTCCTGTCAAATCGGTGGCGGTGCGGCAAGCGGAGGATATGCAGGTGGTGCTCGGTGGTGAAGTGTTCGGCATGAAGATGTATACCGACGGTGTGCTGGTGGTGGGAATGACCGCCGTGGACACAAAAAACGGTAATTACAATCCCGCCAAAGAAGCAGGTATCTGCAAAGGGGATCTGATACAAACCGTAAACGGTGCGACGGTCACCACCAAAGGGCAGTTGGCGCGGTTGATCGAGCAATCCGACGGTGCGCCGCTTTCGGTTACGGTAAAGCGGGACGGGATCACCTTTCCCGTGCAGTTTACGCCTGCTTATTCGGTGGGGGAAGGGTGCTACAAAGCGGGGCTGTGGGTGCGTGACAGCACCGCGGGGCTTGGTACGCTGACCTTTTATCACCCTGCAAGCGGCGTGTTTGCGGGACTTGGCCACCCTGTGTGCGACGTGGACACAGGGGAGATCCTTCCCATTTCGGAAGGCGAGGCCGTTCCCGCCGACGTTTACAGCGTGAACCGTAGTGTGGAAGGAAATGCAGGTTCGCTTTGCGGCGGCTTTGCGGGACGCGCGTTCGGTGAACTCTGCCAAAACGGCGCAAGCGGGGTGTACGGCACCGCGTCACGGTGGCGCGGAGACGGTGAAATGATTGCCGTTGCACCACGCCAAGAGGTCACAACGGGTGCGGCAAAAATTCGTTGTACGGTGGCGGGTGATACCCCGCAATGGTACGATGTGAAGATCACCAAGGTGCGATGGACGGGCGATCGTGAAGATATGCACGTGGAAGTGACCGATCCCGATTTGCTCGCCGCCACAGGCGGTATTGTGCAGGGGATGTCGGGCAGTCCTTTATTGCAGAACGGTAAACTAATCGGCGCTGTAACTCACGTCCTCGTCGACGACCCAACAAAAGGCTACGGCATATTTGCTGAGAATATGTTGGAAACAGCACAAAGTGTAGCAGAAGAACAACAAATGAAAGACGCATCCTAATAAAAAAGAGTGCCAATTTTGTGATTGGCACTCTTTTGACGCTTTCAAACGCTTATCTTGGATTTCCGAAATTGCAAAGGGGTAACAGAATAAGCCTTTTTAAATTGTTTTCCAAAATAACTGGCGTTAGAGAATCCACAATCCATTGCGATTTCTGTAATGGATTTTTCTGTTTCCGTCAATAATTTCACGGCATAAGAAAGGCGATATTCCGTTAAATAAACGATGGGACTTCTGTTGATATATCTTTTCAAGCAACGAAAACACTCGCTACGGCTAACACCTACATATTGCGCTATATCATCTATTTGAATATCTTCTGCATAATGCTCATGAATATATAAGAGAATGTCTTTGGCTTTTTGCTGACTGTCGTGGTTTGTGTAAAATGAAGACAAATGATTTTTTTGCTCCTTAATATATTGGAGTGTGTGGTTCCAAATACAGCTAATTAATCCGAGACACAGCAATTCATAGTGTTCCTCGTTATCTTTTTCAAGGTGGTATATTTCATTCAATAATTTTATTGTGGCTTGTCCGCTGAGCGTTTTGCTATTTATTAAAAAACCTTTAACCGAGGATTGCAAAATGGGTTGAAAATACTTTTTGAAAAAAGTAGTACCGAAACTTCCATTGAGCAAAGAAGGAAGAAAACTTACAGTATAAATAACTGCGTTTTCATTACCAACCTGTGTAGCCATATGCATAGAATTTGCGTTTATGAAAACAACATCACCCGAAGTCGCTCTTATATTCTTTCCATCTAAGTAATAATCTAATGTCCCTGAAAGTAATAGGTCATATTCAAATTCATTATGCCAGTGGCACACCAAACTATGATCTGCAAAGGTGCTAAAATCTCCCGTCCATGTAATAAATGGAAATGATGCATCCGGATATTCAAACAGTTCTCTCATAGTATGGTCAAAAGAATATATTAGGTTGTTCATAAAATCCCTTTCCTTGACACTATTTTGCCAAAAATATACACAAAAGTTATATAATATACTTTGATTTGGTACTATAATTATAATAATGTAGCATTTCGTTGTCAAGATAGGAGATTTAATAATGGATAAAGCAAATTATAGGCGAACAAAATTTACTTGTTATTTTACATACCTTGCTATGTCATCGGTTTTTAGTTTGCCACCATTGTTGTTTGCGACTTTCAGAGAGCTGTACGGAATATCGTACACACTTCTCGGAACGCTTGTGCTTATAAACTTTTGTACTCAGCTTGGGATAGATCTGATTTTCAGTTTTTTCAGCAAATATTTTAACATACACAAGACAATTCGGTTGATGCCGTTACTTACTGCGGTTGGCTTATGTACCTATGCGTTAATTCCAACGTTGTTTCCTAACTATGCATATGTAGGCTTGGCGGTGGGAACGGTTATGTTCTCTGTTGCCGCAGGGCTTGGAGAGGTGCTTATCAGTCCGACAGTTGCCGCTTTACCATCAGATACTCCTGAAAAAGATATGAGTACCCTCCATTCGCTTTACGGATATGGGTTGGTGAGCGTTGTTCTCATTAGTACAGTATGCCTTCAATTTATAGGTAATGAATACTGGATGTATCTCACATTTTTTTGGGCAGCCCTTCCCGTGATTGCTTCGATTCTGTTAATGACTTGTAAACTTCCCAGTATGGATATCGAACATGGAAAATCAGAAAAAATCAATTCTAAGCACCGGACCACCGGTCTTGCATTGTGTATGATGTGTATTTTCTTAGGCGCCTGTGCCGAGAATACTATGTCAAATTGGATTTCTGTATACACAGAGAATGTATTGCATATGCCAAAAGTTTGGGGCGATATCTTTGGTATGTGTTTGTTTGCGGTGTTGCTTGCACTTACAAGAACTGCTTATGCAAAATATGGTAAGAATATTTTCAAAGTTTTATGCTTAAGTATGGCGGGTTCGGTTGTTTGCTATTTAATGGTGTCTTTTTCTCAAAATGATATTTTGTCTTTGTTGGCCTGTATTGCTTTGGGTATCTGCACCTCGATGCTATGGCCGGGTACACTTATATTTATGGAAGAAAAAGTTCCTATGGTTGGTGTTGCGGCATACGCTCTGATGGCTGCCGGCGGAGACCTCGGCGCATCAGTTGCCCCACAGACTCTTGGTATTATAGTGGATAATATCTCACTAACACAGTGGGCGCAAAATTTGGGTAATACCTTGTCATTGTCAGCGGAAGAAATAGGATTCAAGGTAGGCATGCTTATAGCGGCAGCATTCCCGATTTTAGGACTTATTCTTTTGGCTTATATGAGGAAACATTTCAGCAGCAAGCATTAAGCTTGCTGCTATTTGTATTTTAATGGTAGACGAGTGTTGGTCCTAATATAACACACTCGTATGTTTTTGGTTCCCCAATCATTCAATGATTTTTCGATTTTCAGGTTACAATAAGTATGTGTGTCTTAAAAACGGCTTGTTTAGGCGGTTTTTTCGACAAAAACAGATATAATTCCTAGAAAAAGATGTTGGTCCTATATTGACACACACGTGTCGGGTTCTCCCATCATCCAAAACGGCAAACTGATCGGTGCCGTGACGCACGTGTTGGTGGATACCCCCGAAAAAGGCTACGGTATTTTTGCCGAAAGCATGCTTGAAACGGCAAAAATAATAGGGGAGGGGCTTTCGTCCGCTGCATAAAAAGGTTAAAACAAAGCATCCCGATTTTTGTTGGGATGCTTTGTTGTTGTCTTGCAAATCATTTGAAATTATGCTACAATACACTTAACCGAAAGTAAAGAGGGGAAGGATATGGAAACCTATCGCATTGTAAGAATCCACGGTGTGCCCGACTGGGAGAGCGTACCGTCTTTCACACTTCAAAACGTTCTGTGGTTGCCCGATACGGGGGTACGCGTGACGGGGCAGATCTGTCACGACGGGGAAGCGTTGTTTGTTCGCCAACGTGCCGTGGAAGCGGAGATACGTGCCGAACACCGCGATCCCGAAGCGGCGGTGTGTGAAGACAGTTGCATGGAGTTTTTCTTCTGTCCCGAAAGCACATCTGCACGGTACTTCAATTTTGAATGGAACTTGAACGGATGCTTGTTTTTGGGCATTGGTGAAGGGCGAGAGGATCGTGTGCGGCAGGTGATGCCCGACGGTGCAGGGCGGTTCGATTTTCGATCGGCACGCACAGCAGACGGATGGGAGATAACCTACCGCATACCGCTGACATTTATTCAACGGTATTTCCCGCCCTGCGATCTTGCCGCGGGGAAGGTGATTCGTGCCAACTGTTATAAATGCGGCGACAAGACGGTGCACCCACACTTCCTTTCGTGGAATCCCGTGACGTCCGCACAACCCGATTTTCACCGTTCGTGTGATTTCGGCGAGATGATTTTGGAATAAGAAGTGAAGAAAGCACCTCGACAATTCGGGGTGCTTTTTGAAATTTCACCGCAAATGCATGTGTAAAATGCACAAAAACGCGACTGGAAATTCTACCTCAAAACAAACGGAATTTGACACCTGTCGATTGCATCCGAAGGATCATTGTGGTGTTATATGGTTACTATGGCCTGCATGGGCTTGCGGGCTGTAAAAAAATTAGGAAAGGTGATTTTTCATGAAGCAAACAACCAAACGCATCCTGGCATGGCTTTGCGTGACTGTGATGCTGTTCTCTTGTTGCTTGTCGGGAATGACCTTTGCGGCTTCGGCGGCATCGGGCGGCACCACGGCGTACGGCAACAAGTGGACGATCCACTATTCTGAAACGGGTACGAAGCTGACCTATCAAAGCGGCGGCCGTTTCGAGAAAGCGTATTCGGGATTTAACATTCAAATCCCGTCTACTTACGAGATGAGCGACATCGCGCTGTATGTCCACATGACGTTGGACCAAGCAGCAGTTACCGCGTTTGAAAAGGGCGGTAGTTTCGAAGTTTGCCAAGAAAAGTGGGATAACTCCGAACGCAACTGGTCGTTGTCGGCTCCCGAATGGAAAGTGGGCGAAAACATCGTCCTGCTTCCGATGTCTGCTTCGGGCAGCTCGCCCGGGTCGACCGGCCCGTTTGATCTGCACAAGCCGATCAACTTCTTCCGTATGTTCGCCAATCCGAATGGTGCGGAATTCACCGAAGCCTCTTCCGTGACTATCTGGGAGATCGCGCTGGTGGATACTACCACGGCGGGTGTGGCCTTCGGCAATGACGACACCTATTTGATGCTGTCCGAACCGATCAAGTCCACGCCGAACACCATCGAGGCGAGTGTGAAAGTGGATGTTCTTGCGACCTCCTTTAATATCGGTGCATACAGCTCCGCGCGTTATGCCTCCAGCACGGTGGACGTGAACGGCGACGGCGTGGCGGATACCGATGCCTCCGGCAATATTATCTACGGCAACGTTAAGAAGAGTGGCACCATCACGGGTGTGGAAGGTATTCCGGACGGCACGGCGTATGTCGGTGCAACCGTCAATACCGGCGCACCGAACGGTATCGGTTTCACGGACAAGAAATTCTCTGTGAACCTGCCCAAGCAGTACACGCAGGATGATCTTGCGCTGGCTTTCTGGTTGTATACTTCCACGGGTGAAGTGCCTTCCAGCTATATTGAGCTTACCTCGTCGGGTGCCTGCGACAAGGAAGAACTCTGTTGGGAAACCAAGGATTACATGAACGATCTCCAAGTGGGTTGGAACCGCATCGTTTTGCCGTTGTGGGATTACTCCGTTGCAACGGGCGGCGTGTTCGATCACACCAGAATGAACTTCAGCCGTTGGTGCGGCCGTGCGTATAACGGTGAACCCGTGGACATCCTTGTGTCCGAAATGAGCATCATCGTGCATAAGAAACCCGAAGATACCGAAGAGAATGTCATCACCGAATGGACACTTTGTAACGGATTTGCTTCCGCCGCCAATTTCAACACCGGTTGGTCCAGCGGCAGTTCCTCTTCCACCTACGGCAACGTGTGGGCCACCGATCCGTCCCTTGGCAAACAGCCTGCGGCGGGCACCGTGTATGCCGAATTTAAGGCCAACGGCAAAACGGCGGAAACCGGTGTATGGAGTCCGGTGTTCACCATCACCCACGCGCCGTTGGATATTCCCGAAGGCGTGACGCTGAACGATCTGAAGTTCAGCATGTGGATGTACATCAGCGAAGCCGATGCGATGAAGAGTACGAACACGAACTTCAAGATCGGCTCCACCGCCAGTTCGGTGGATCAAGGTTTGTCTTATGCAAACCTGTTTGCCAACTTCCCGTTGGAGGATGGTTGGAACTACATCGAGTTCCCGCTTTCGGAAGGCTCGTTGACTGAAAACCCCTTGCTGGTGAATGATATTTGTAAGTTCACCATGCGTTCGGTGGATCTCCATTGGTTGGATTCCACGCCCGACGACGGTGTGCTCGGCACGATTGAAGATCAGGCCATCGTGCGTTACGCCGATTTCAAGATCTCGCTGATTGATACCAAAGACGAATGGAACATCGGCTATCCGAACGGCGGCCGTTATGCCGGCATGACCAATATCGGTGTCGGCGTTGTCGGCGCGGGCGAAGCGGCTCCCGAAGGCTTGCGTTACTATGCGGTGAATGTGGATCAAGGCGCCAAGGTGGCCATGGCTCACCAATCGTTTACGGTGGATTTCCCCTCCTCTGTGACGTCCAAGGACGATCTGTTCCTTACCTTCTGGTTCTACACCTCCACGGGTGAGATCCCTTCGGGCGATGTTGAATTGACCTCCTCCGGTACGTGGGATCAGGAAGAACTCTGCTTCCGTTACGGCAACTATATTTCCGACCCGAAGGTCGGTTGGAACTACGTGGAATTGCCGTTGGCGAATCCCACAAGCACAAGCGGTGTGTTTAATTACAAAAATGCCAATTTTATTCGTTGGGTTGGCCATTCCGGTATGGCGGCCGAAACCGAACTGCGCGTTTCCGAGATGAAATTCGTCGTGAAGAAGGAAACCGTCGTGGAGAACGAGCAGTTGCTGTTCCCGACGGCGCAACTTGGTAAGGTCATGTGGTCGAACGGTAGCGACGGTCTGCCCGAAGGTCTGCCGTATGTGGAAAAGGATCTTTCCCAAAACACCTCCACCGGTGTGCTGATAAACCCGACAGGTGTCAAAGTGGAAGTGCCTGCCAACACCAACTTTAACGACATGGTGTTATCCTTCTGGATGTGGGTAAATGATGTGGATAACATCAGCGGCGTTGGCCAGTTGGAGTTGACTTCCAGCGGCACCTGCGATCAGCAGGAACTGGGTTACGGCATCAACAAGGCAACGCTGAAAGATGGTTGGAACCACATCGTTCTTCCCTTCTCCAACGGCAGTTTGCTCAGCGGCACACAGGGTGTGGCGTTCGATCACACCGCCATCAACTATCTGCGTTGGTACGGTCTGTACGGTGCAAACCTGCAGGTCAAGTTCTCCCACTTCTCTATTTACTTGGTGGAAGATATCGAAACCCCGACTTGGCCGATTATGAACTTCAGCAAAGTGCCTCACAACTGGGACGGTGGCAGTATGACTGCCGGCCTTATGTGGACGAATGACGGCAGCGGCGATCTCAAGCAGCCGCTGGATGGTACCGTGTATATGGAAGTGAAACCCGGTTCAGGCTATTCTGAAGAGAATGGCCGTCGCGTATGGAAAGCGGGTTGGCAGAGTACCGGTTCCACCTTCATTGCGCCGAACATTCCGTCCTACTATACGCTGGATGATCTGAACTTTACCTTCAAAATCTACATCCCTGATGTGGATACGGTGGTACTTAACGTGTCGGATAGCCCGAACTTCGGTTTTTCTAGCGCAGGTGCTTACACCTCTGAATACGTTATCACGCCCTACTTGTTCCGCGACTATATCGTGGGCGAGTGGAAAGACGGCTGGAACGAAGTGTGCTTGCCGTTGAACAAACTTTCCAAGAATGCAGATTTCGATATCCACGAACTGAATTACATGCGCTGGACATATATGGTGCAGTACGAAGATACCACGATAGATCAGAAGATCCGCTATGCGGACTTCCGCATCACGGCAAACGAGGATAAGACTCCGCCTGAAACGGAAGAAGTTGGTGTGACCACCGATGACATGATCATTGTGGGTAACACCAACACGGCGGACGAAAATCCGATTGCGTTGTTCACCGATATGTACGGCAATGTTTGCTGGGTATGGGGTGACAAGCAGTACACCACCGTCTTCAACATTTGCACCGGCGAGTGGATCGATCTCGCATTGGTGCGTGACATGGCGGCGGGTATGTTCTATCTCTATGCCGACGGCAAACTTGTGGCACAGAACGATGCGACCGGCACGGCCGACATCATCCCGACGGTGGCGTTCTCCATCGGTGCGGATGGCCTGGGCGAAACCTTCAAGGGCATGATCGCCGACGTGCGTTTGTGGAGCGATGTGCGCACCGCAACCGAAATCGCGGAAAACCGCGTGTCGAAGGTCGGCAACAAGGTCAGCCCGCTTGCGGCAGGCACCGAAGGCTTGATCGACGCTTGGTTCTTGGTCGGTAACCTCAACTACGTGTTGGGCGGCACGGTGACCAAATCGGTCAACGGCAACGATCTCGTGTTCAAGGGTTCGCGTGCGGACGACTGGGAAGATTATGAGATTCCCACCGATGTGATCGGCGAGGATTACTACACGATGGTGTTCATCCCCGATACCCAAGAACTGGTTACCGGCGCCTTCACCAACGAGTGGATGGCGGCGGCGCAATGGATCGCGGATAACGTGGAAAATGAAAACATCGTGCACGTTATCGGCGCGGGCGATACCACCTGGCTTGCCAACGACGGCAACTTCACCATTGCAAAGAACGGTTGGGATCTGTTCACCGACAAGGTGTCGTGGAGCAACCTGACGGGTAACCACGATTATCCCGGCAGTACGCGCCCTGTGGATGACACCACGTATATCATTCGTGATACCTCGAAGTACAACGAATACTTCGGTATTGACTATATCCAGTCCACCGCAGCGAAGGATACTTATGTGGGTTCTTTTGCGGACGACTACGATATCTACGGTACTGAGGCGGATGAAAACGGCAAGTACATCGGCGTGGAAAACTCCTACTACCGTTTCAAGGTGAACGGTGTGCAATGGATGATTCTTCAGCTCGAGTATCATCCCCGTGTTAGTGTGGTTAACTGGGCAAATGAGATCCTCGCTCAGTATCCGAACGACAACGTGATCTTCACCACCCACAGCTACATCAATAACGATTCGGCCGATTGGTGCACGCATTGGATGCCGTATACTAAGTCGGATGCCGAGATCGGCGGCTGGCTTGGCAGCTTGATGAATCCTGCACAGGTATGGCCGAACGGTGACACCTCGCCGTTGTGGAATGAAATCATTTACAAGAATGACAACGTGAAAATGGTGCTCTGCGGTCACGCCGGTACCGCCGACGGTCACGTGTTGACCAAGTTGAGCGAAAACGCGGCAGGCAACACCGTGCCGCAGGTCATGATCAACGCACAGGATCTGGATGTGGAGTACTTTGAAAGTCAAGCGCTTGCCATGCTTGGTCTGTTGCGCTTCAGCGCAGACGGCACCAAGTGTGAGATCCAGTACTACTCGCCGTATCACGATTCGTCCTATCATCCCTCCAATCAGGAGATGCTCTCGTTCGAACTCACCACCACGAAGGCTTGCACGCATGAGAACACCACCCTCACGGGTGCGGTGGACGCGGATTGCGTGACCGACGGTTATACCGGCGATCTTATCTGCGACGCTTGCGGCGAGACCGTCAAAGAAGGCGAAGTCATCCCCGCGAAGGGCCATGACGAAGGCACGCTGGAAGGCGCGCGTGATGCGCTGTGTAACGAAAACGGCTACACCGGCGATCTCGTCTGCGGTATCTGCGGCGAAACCCTCGAAGAGGGCGAAATTATCCCGGCCAAGGGACACGACGAAGGCACGCTCGAAGGTTATGTTCCTGCGGATTGCTATTCGCCCGGTTACAGCGGCGATTTGATCTGCGGCGTCTGCGGCGGGACCATTGAAGCCGGTGAAATCATCCCGATGACGGGACACACCCCCGATGACGAGTGGGTTGACGGATATGAACCCACCTGCACCGAACCCGGACATACCGGTGTGCGATTCTGCGTGGATTGCGGTGATGTGGCTGATGAAGGCTCTGTGATTCCCGCGAAGGGCCATGACGAAGGCACGCTGGAAGGCAAAGTGGACGCGGATTGCGTGACCGACGGTTACACCGGCGATCTCGTCTGCGGCGTTTGCGGCGAGACCATCGGAGAAGGCGAAGTCATCCCGGCCGAAGGCCATGACGAAGGCACGCTGGAAGGCGCGCGTGATGCGCTGTGTAACGAAAACGGCTACACCGGCGATCTCGTCTGCGGTATCTGCGGCGAAACCCTCGAAGAGGGCGAAATTATCCCGGCCAAGGGACACGA
>JAZSHJ010000119.1:0-11454 GCA_045533175.1 Acutalibacteraceae bacterium | reverse complement strand
AGACAGGGGATGATGCGTTTGGTAATCATGTTGCCACCTCGATCGCGCGGCGCAGATCGATCGCGCCGGTGTAGTATGCTTTGCCGATGATCGCGCCGTACAGCCCCGTGGCCGCCAACGCTTCGATGTCCTCCATGGTGGATACACCGCCCGATGCCACGATGTTCAGCGTTAACTGTTCGCTCATGGTGCGGTATAACGCACGGTTGGTGCCTTGCATGGCACCGTCGCGGGAGATGTCGGTGCAGATGACCGTTTTTACCCCGAGTGCCTGCAGGTCGCGGCAGAAAGCCATGGCATCCAGATCGGCGGTTTCGGTCCATCCTTTGATGGCCACTTTTCCGTCGCGGATATCCACCCCCACGGCGATGTGTTCGCCGTGCGTCGCCACCGCCGCCTTCAAAAACGCGGGATCGGTTACGGCGGCGGTGCCCAAGATCACACGGTCCACCCCCACGGCGAGGTAACGTTCCACCGTTTCCATCGAGCGAATGCCGCCCCCAATTTCGGTGAAAAGGGAGGTAGCCTCCACGATGGAACGCACCGTGTCAAGGTTCGGGGTGTCGCCGTTTTTCGCCCCTTCCAGATCCACCAGATGGATGTGGGTGGCGCCTGCCGCTTCAAAATCGCGGGCCACGGCGGTCGGATCATCGCTATACACCGTCATTTGGGCATAGTCCCCTTTGAACAGGCGCACGGCTTTGCCTTCATATAAATCAATAGCGGGAAAAATGTTCATACGTTACCCCTCGTATTCGCAGAATGCGCGCAGAATGTTCAGCCCCACCGCACCGCTTTTTTCGGGGTGGAACTGACAGCCGAACACGTTGCCGTTTTGCACGGCGGCGGTCAGCGGTGTGCCGTATTCCGCATTGGCGATCACAGCGGACGCACAGTCCGCTGCGTAATAGGAATGGACAAAATAGACGTAGTCGCCGTTTTTTATGTGGGAAAACAGCGGGCTTTCCTTTTCGGTGAACTGCAACGCGTTCCACCCGATATGGGGGATTTTAAGTCCCTTGGGGATCACATCCGCAATGGGACGCACGTTGCCGGGGATCAGGCCCAGTCCTTCGTGTTCGCCGTATTCAAACCCGCGTTCAAACAGCAACTGCATGCCAAGGCAGATGCCGAGCAACGGTTTGCCGTTTGCCGCTTCTTCCTTCACCACCACATCCAGACCGCTTTCGCGCAGTTTGGCCGCCGCATCGCCGAACGCGCCCACACCGGGCAACAAGATCTTATCGGCGGCACGAAGCACCGCGGCATCGGCGGTGACGGTCACGTCCGCGCCCAACATTTCAAACGAACTTTTGAGCGAGAACAGATTGCCCACACCGTAATCTACAATAGCGATCATGCGAGAACTCCCTTCGTGGAGGGGATATCCTCCGAAAAGGAGGTATCCACCGAAACGGCACGGCGCAACGCGCGCGCCACCGCCTTGAACTGGCCTTCGATGATGTGGTGGGAATTGCGCCCCGCCAACTGACGCAGATGCAGGGTGCAGGCGGCGTTGCGCACGAACGCCCACCAAAATTCCTCGGCCAGTTCAGTATCGAACGTGCCCACTTTTTCGGTGGGGATATCCATTTCATAATACAGTCCCGCACGCCCCGACAGATCCAGCGCCGAAAGGATCAGCGCTTCGTCCATCGGCAAGGTTTCGGAACCGTAACGCAGAATGCCCCGTTTGTCACCGAGTGCTTCGGCCAACGCTTGTCCCAAACAGATGCCGATATCCTCCACCGTGTGGTGATCGTCCACCGCCACGTCACCGCGGCAGGTGAGGGTAAGATCAAAACGGGCGTGTTTGGCAAACAGCGTGAGCATATGATCCAAAAAACCACAGCCGCTTTCAATGTGGCTCACACCGCTGCCGTCCACGATGAGTTGCAGGGAAATGTCGGTTTCCGCCGTGCGGCGGTCGATGGTCGCGTTTCTCATAACAGTTCCTCCGTGATTTCCCGCAAGGCTGCCAGCAAAGCGTCCATCTGCTCGCGTGTGCCGACCGTGATGCGGTTGAATTGGTTGATGCGGTCTTTTTCAAAATGACGCACCAGAATGCCGCGTTCTTTTAAGCGGCGGTAGATCTCGCCGCCGTCCACACGGGGATGGCGGGCAAACACAAAGTTGGTGAGCGAATCGGTGAGTTCAAAACCCATCTCCCGCAACGCGTTTGCGGTGTATTCGCGGTTGGCGGCCACCGTGCGGCAGTTTTCGCGGGTATAGGCTTCATCATGAAGCGTTCCCACGCCTGCCGCCATGGTCATGGCGTTGACGTTATAGGGGTTGGTGGAATATTTCACCGTGTTCAAGTCGCGTATCAACGTGGGGCAAGCCACGCCGAAGCCGAGGCGCGCGCCCGCCATGGAACGGGATTTGGAAAAGGTTTGCGTCACCAACAGGTTATCGTACTTTTTGATCAGCGGTACCGCGCTTTCGGCCCCGAAATCCACGTATGCTTCATCCACCACAACGACATTCTCAGGGTTGCGGCGCACGATCTCTTCGATTGCATCCCGCGACAATGCCAGGCCTGTGGGAGCGTTGGGATTGGCAATGAAGATGGTGTGCCTGAGATCGTAATAATCCGTAGGATCGATGGAAAGATCGTCCTTCAACGGGAGAATCTTGTAGGGGATGCGGTTGAGTTCGGCAAACACTTCGTAAAATCCGTAGGTGATGTCCGCGAATGCGGCGGGGTGTTGTGCGTCGCAAAAGGCCATGAAGGCGAAATTCAAGATCTCGTCCGAACCGTTGGTGAACAGCACCTCATCGGGCGAAACCCCCAGCGTAGCCGCCATCGCCTCGTTCAGCGCTTTGGCGGTGGGATCGGAATAGAGCTGCAGGTTTGCCGCCGCCGCACTTGCCGCCGCGAGAGCCTTGGGCGAGGGCGGGAAGGGCGATTCGTTGGTGTTCAGTTTAATGTACCGACGCTCTTGCGGTTGTTCACCGGGAGTGTACGGGGTGAGCGATGAATATTTATCGCTGAAAAAACGGCTCATATCCTTACGCTTCCTCTTCCAAACGGATGCGGGCACTCTTGGCGTGGGCGGTCAACCCTTCTTTTTCCGCAAAGAAGGCGACATCTTCCGCCACGCGTGCCAGGGCATCCCGTGTATAATAGGTGTACTGTGTCTTCTTGATGAAATCGTCCACCGACAGCGGGCTGGAGAACCGCGCCGTGCCGCTGGTGGGCAGGGTGTGGTTGGGGCCTGCGAAATAGTCGCCCAATGCTTCGGGACAATGCCGTCCCATGAACACCGAACCGGCATGACGGATGCGATCGAGATAATCGAACGGGTTGTCTACGCACAGTTCCAAATGCTCGGGGGCAATGGCGTTGGCAATTTCGATGGCGGTGGCCATATCGGGTGTCAGCACGATCTTGCCGTTGTCGTCGATAGAGGCGCGGGCAATATCTTCACGGGAAAGCAGGGGAATCTGCCGTTCCAGCTCTGCCTGCACCGCCAGGGCCAGCTCTTCCGAATCGGTCACCAATACGGCGCTGGCCATTTTGTCGTGCTCTGCTTGCGAAAGCAGATCGGCCGCCGCACAGCGAGGGTTGGTTTTGCCGTCTGCCACGATCAGAATCTCGCTCGGACCGGCGATCATATCAATGGATACGGTGCCGTATACCTGTCGTATGGCTTCCGCCACGTAAGCGTTGCCGGGGCCGACGATCTTATCCACCTTCGGCACGGTTTCGGTGCCGAAAGCCAAGGCGGCGATCGCCTGTGCACCGCCGACTTTGAAGATGCGGTCGATGCCCGCGATCTGGGCCGCGGCCAAAATCACGGGGTTTACCTTGCCGTCGCGACCGGGCGGCGTGACCATCACCACTTCGCGACAACCCGCGATCTTGGCGGGGATGGCATCCATCAACACGGTGGAGGGATAGGCCGCCGTGCCACCGGGAACGTACAGGCCCGCACGGTCCACGGGGATGATCTTTTGCCCCACCACAATGCCGTCTTCATCGTTCAGAATGAAGCTGTTACGCACCTGCCGTTCGTGAAAACGACGGATGTTTGCAGCGGCTTTTTTGAGGATCTCCAAAAAGCGGGGTTCCACCGCGGCCAATGCTTCGTCCATCTCCTCGCGGGTGACGGTAAGGGCGGTGAGTTCGGCACCGTCGAACTTTGCGGTGTATCGAAGCAGGGCGGCATCGCCTTCGCGGCGCACCGTGTCCAGAATATCCGCCACCGTGTCTGCCACGTTAACGGTGGGGACGTTAGGCGCCACGATGGACGCGGTGTCCACTTCGCCGTATTTCAAAATTTTGATCATACCGATTCCTCCGTTTGACGAGTGAGGTTTTGAACGATTGCCTCAATGGGCGTGCTTTTAAACTTGAAACTCGCTTTGTTGGCGATCAGGCGGGCGCTGATGGGTACCACCGTTTCAATCACTTCCAGATGATTTTCCTTCAAAGTGGTGCCGGTTTCCACAATATCCACGATCACGTCGGACAAACCCAAAATGGGGGCGATCTCGATGGAACCGTTCAAGTGGATAATGTCGATGTCCCGTCCGCGAGCAGCATAGTGTGCACCCGCGATGTTTGAAAATTTGGTGGCTACTTTCAATGCGCGGCTCGTATCGTCGCGGAACCCTTCGGGGGCGGCCACCGCCATGCGGCACACGCCCGTTTTCAGGTCCAGCAGTTCATACACATCGGGGGTGTATTCCAGCAAAATGTCTTTGCCCGCCACGCCGATATCTGCCGCACCCCGTTCCACGTAGATCGCCACGTCGGAGGGCTTTACCCAGAAGTATCGCACGCCGCACGCAGGGTTTTCAAAAATCAGTTTGCGGTTGTTTTCATGGATGGAGGGGCAGGGGAAACCCGCCTTCTCGAACATCGCATACACCTTTTCGCCCAGACGGCCCTTGGGCAACGCCACGTTCAACATATTATCCAATGACCGTCACCTCCTCGCCGTTCAACTGTAAAAGTTCGCGGTAACGCAATCCTGCGGGTATGCAAGACAATGCCAACACTTCTCGCCCTTCATCGGTGAGGCGACGCACCGCCCCTTGCACCGCCGTAAGTGCGGCATCGCTGCCGTACAACAGCACGGTATCCACGTCGTAGGGGGCGGCGGGTGCAGGCAGTTCGCCCAACAAGTCGAGATACAGCGCAAAGCCGATCGCGCCTGCGCGACGCCCCATTTTTTGCATCAAACGGTCGTACTGTCCACCGGACAAAATACGGGTGGAGATGCCGTTGATAAAGCCTTTAAATACAAAGCCGTTATAATAGTTGCGGTCGTTGACCACCGAGAAGTCAATGCGTACCGTATCCCCCCAATCGTCCGCCGCGAGAGCATCCGTTACCGTTTGCAATTCGGCCGCAAAGGGGGCGGCGGGAGTATCCTGCAACAACATGTACAACCGCGGCAACACCGCGGCGGGGGTGCCGTATAACCCCACCAGTTCCAACAGGCGCGCCGCCTTTTCGGGCGGGACACCGCACCTGTCGCACAGCGCCGCCAGTTCGTGGCGGTTTTTGTCGCCGATGAGCGCCAGCGCACGGCGGGTATCCTCGGCCGACAGGTGAAGATCGTCCAGCAGGGCAAACACCACGCCCAGGTGAGAAATATCCAACACGCAATCATCCGAAAGAGCTTTCAAGCTTTTGGCGGCCAACATCAGCACTTCATACACGGCGTAGATATCCACCGTGCCGACGCATTCCAAGCCGACCTGCTTGAGTTCTTTAAACGCGTGCGTGCCGCCCGACACGCGATACACGTGTTCGTCATAGTATACCTTCTGCATTCCGTCGCTGTCCTGCCCGTTTTTGATGATGGACAAGGTCACGTCGGGCTTCAGCGCCATCAATTTACCGTTGGTGTCGGTAAAGGTGATGACGTTATCCGAAATGAGAAATTCTTTGTTGCGGCCGTACAGATCGTACTCCTCAAATTTACTCATCTTGTAATGACGATAACCAAAGCGGCGATACAGCGCGCCGAGCGCCGCGACCGCGTGTTCTTCATTCGTATACATAACAGGCCTCCGTAGGATGTTGTTCCAAATTCTTTATCATAGTAGCACGTTATCACGCTAAAGTCAACCTTTTTTTACGCAAAGGTCGGATTTTTAAACACATTAGAGGTTTGTGGCTTGTGCGTTGCGACGGAAGTTGCTGGGGGATTCGCCGGTGAGGGCGAGGAAACAGCGATTGAAACTGCGAAGCGAACGAAACCCAACCGCATAGGCTACGTCGGTTATGCTCGTGTCGCCGCGGTTCAGAAGCTTTTTGGCGTCGTGTACCCGCAAAGCGTTGATATAGGCGGGAAAACTGGTGCCGATCTCGCGGCTGAACACGTGGGAAACGTAGTACTTGCTGCGGTGAACGCTGTCTGCCACATCATCCAAGGTGATGTCCGAGGTGTAGTTCAAGTTGCAGTAATCCAGAATCGCCTGCACGGCGCTGATGTTGCGGCGATCGATTTCGGTCAGTTCCATGCGGCGGAACAAATGCGCCAGAATCATGGACAATCCGCCTTCCACCACCGAACAGGTGTAGCGGTCGTGCTTTGCATATTCCGCTTCCATGGTGTGAAGCACGGGAAGCAGGGCGTCCATATCAAAGGGAATAATAGGATCGCACGGCTGCATTTCGCAAAAAGCGGCGTAAAACGACGGGTACAATTCCGCCGAAAAGATGAAGATACGTCCGTTGATCGGGCCGTGATTATCGGCATAATGGTGTGCTTGGTTCGGAAAGGCAATAAATGCCTGCCCTGCCCGTAACATCCCGCCGCGGTTGTCGGCATAGGCTTCGGCTTCCCCCTCCAACATCAAAACCAGTTCAATATGGGGATGCAGATGTTTAAGCGCGGTGAGACCGGACACCCTATTAAAATACAGATCCTCTCTGCGGGATTCGTAGATGGGACGCACAAAATCACCTCTTTTAAAAAAACAGCAATTTTTGTCTTGCTATGCAAGGCGTTGTGACTTGTAATATATCACATTATCTTATAAAATACAAGAGGAAAAGCGAAGGAATTTCCGCTTTTTCGTGCTGTTTTTTAAAAGATTCAAAAAATGGCGAGTGTACAGATCTCTTGAACGAGAAAGGAAGATGTCTGATGAAAACCGCAGTTCAGCTGTACTCGGTGCGGGACGACATGGCGGCCGATTTTGCCGGAACTTTGAAAAAGGTGGGCGAAATGGGTTACGAAGGCGTGGAATTCGCCGGTCTGTTCGGTCACACCGCCGAGGAAGTCAAAGCGTTGTGCGAGGCGGCGGGTGTTACCCCGATTTCCGCCCACGTACCGTTGGTTGATTTGATGAACAATTTGGAGGCCACGTTGGATGTGTATGCCGCAATCGGCTGCAAATTCGTGGTCATTCCGCACATGTCCACCGATTATCTGCCCGGTCACAAGGATTGGGATGTGTTGCAGGATGTGGTCAACCGCGCGGGTAAAGCCGCCCGTGACCGTGGCATGACATTGTGCTATCACAACCATAACTTCGAGTTTGAGCGTGTGAACGGCGAATGGGCGATGGATCTTATGTATAAGGCCTTCTCGCCCGAAGTGCTGCAGACCGAGATCGACACCTGCTGGGTAAACGTGGCGGGGTTGAATCCCGCAGAGTATGTGCGTCAGTACAAAGGACGCGCCCCCATCGTGCACTTGAAGGATTTTCATCAGGAAGGGCACATCACCGGCAAGCTGTTTGATCTGATCGGTGTGGATGACGACGCTCCTGCGCAGGGCACCAACGAAACCTTCGGGTTCCGTCCTGTGGGACATGGTTGCCAAGATATGCCCGCCATTCTCGCGGCGGCAGGGGAAGCCGGTGCCGAGTGGGTGGCTGTGGAACAGGATCAGCCCTCGGGCGGCAACACCCCGATGGAGTGCATCAAACTGGCAATCGAATATTTGAAAACCCAGACCTATTAAGTCGTTTCGGTGTGAGTGAACACCCGAAGATATACACAAGATATACACAAAAGTAAAATATATTTAGGAGGCTACTATCATGTCGGATGCAGTATTGAGTCAATTTACCCAAGCGGAAGAGGAAAAAGCCATTGATACCTCGCGCAAACTGCGCTTTGGTATTATCGGTACGGGCTGGATCGCGGAAGCGCACGTGCAGGCGCTTAAAGAAATGCCGGATGCCGTTATCGTTGCCGGCGCGGATCTGATTCCCGGCAAGGCGGAAGCGTTCTTCAAAAAATGGGGCGTGGAAGGCGTGCGTTGCTATCCCGACCACAAGTCGATGATCGACAGCGAAGAATTGGATGCGGTGTGCGTTTGTACCTATAACAAGACGCACGCGGAATGCACCATCTATGCGTTGGAGCACGGCCTGCACGTTATGCTTGAAAAGCCGATGTGCGTGACACAGGAAGAGGCAGAAGCCATTATCAAAGCAGAAAAGAAGAGTGGCAAGATCTTGACGGTCGGCTTCCAGCCCCGTATGGACGCCAATATGCAGAAGATCAAAGAGATCGTGCAGTCGGGCGAACTGGGTAAGATCTACTACATGCAGACGGGCGGCGGCCGCCGTCGCGGTATCCCGGGCAAGACCTTTATTGAAGAGAAGACCGCCGGTATCGGCGCTCTCGGTGATATCGGTTGCTATTCGTTGGACGTGGTGCTGAATGCGATCGGCTATCCGAAGCCGCTGACCGTTACCGGTTACAAGTCCAAGTATTTCGGCACCGATCCCAAGACGGTGGGTGAAGTGGATGCCGCCCGCTTCGACGTGGACGACTTCGCCGCGGCGTTCATCCGCTTGGAAGGCGACATCATCCTCGACTTCCGTATTTCGTGGGCAATGAACATCAACACCCCCGGCGATACCATCATTCTCGGTACCGAAGGTGGCTTGCGCATTCCGTCCACCGATTGCTGGAACGGCACCTTCCCGACGCCGATGACGGTGTACAAGAACGTCGGCACTTCGCAGGTGGAATATCAGATCCCGCTGGTGAAGAACACGAACGCGTCCGCCAGAGGCCTGTTCTATGCTAAGATCCGTTCCTTCATGGATGCGATCCTGAACGACGGTGTTGCTCCTGTTCCGACCAGCCAGATCTATTATAACCAGGCGATCATCTCGGGTATTGTGAAGTCGGCTGAACTCGGTCGCGAGATCGAACTGGATATTCCGCGCTTTGAAGAGATCTGAGGTTTGAGTCAAAAGAGGGTTACAGTATGAAAACGTATCAAGGTGCCATCGTCGGTTACGGCGGTATGGGCCGCCATCACAACGTGAATATTTTGAAGACCGACCGTGTGCGTTACGTGGGCGTGTACGATATTGATCCCGCACGTATGGAACTCGCACAGGCGGACGGTGTTGCGCGTGCGTACAACTCGCTCGATGAGGTGTTGGCGGATGAATCGATCGATTTCATTCTCTGTGCTACGCCGAACAACTTCCACAAGGATATTTCCATCGCGGCTCTGCGTGCGGGCAAAGCGGTTATTTGCGAAAAGCCCGTGACCATGAACAGCGAGGAATTGGCCGAGATCATGGCGGTGCAAAAGGAAACGGGGAAACTCTTCACCGTTCACCAGAATCGCCGTGCCGATACGGACTATCTCATTATCAAAGATGCGATCGCTTCGGGCAAACTCGGCAATATCAACGAACTGGAAAGTCGAGTGACCGGCAGCCGCGGTATCCCGCAGGGATGGCGTCAGTATGCGGTGGCGGGCGGCGGCATGATGCTGGACTGGGGCGTTCACCTCATTGACCAGATCGTGCAGTTGTTCCCCGACGAAAGCATCACCTCGATCTATTGTGATATGTACCACGTGGCGTACAATGAGTGCGACGACGGGTTCAAACTGATCATGAAGACCAGCGGCGGTCGCAACGCCTTGGTCGAAGTGGGTACCAGCCATTACGTGCCTACCCCCCGTTGGTTCTGTTTCGGCGATCGCGGTGCCATCACCGTGACCGATTGGAACTGCAACGGTAAGATGATCTATGCCACGAAACATGAGGTCACCTTTGAAGAAGAGATCATCCACACCAAAGCGGGCCCGACCAAAACCATGGGACCCCGCGCCAAAGATACGGTGGAAGAGGTTGTGTTGAACGCGGACGATTATCCGCATTCGGATTACGACATTTACTACCGCAACTTTGCCGAGGTGTTGGATGGCACCGCTGCGCCGCGCGTGTTGCCCGAACAGGCCATGCGTGTGATGAAGATCATGGAAGCGGCGTTTGAATCGGATCGCACGGGCGAAACGATCAAAACCAATATTTGATGTGGCGACAGCCGAGGCCGTGGGAACGGTCTCGGTTTTTGCCGATTTATGAAGGAGGAAAATACATGATCCCTTTTTGGAGTCTAAACGATAAATTGGAAGATACCGAACTGGAAGAACAGATCGTGCGTATGCACGAAGCGGGTATCAACGGCTTCTTCTTGCACGCACGCGGCGGGTTGGAAACCGAGTATATGAGCGAGGATTGGCTCGCACGGATGGAAACCTGCATTAAGAAAGCGGACGAATTGGGCATGGAAGCCTGGCTGTACGATGAAAATGGCTGGCCCAGCGGTTCGGGCAACGGTTTGGTTCCCCCGCAGAGCGAAACCTATCAGCAGAAGAAACTGTGCTGGAAGACGCTGGCTGCAGGCGAAGCGTTCCCCGACAATCTGCTGGGGTTGTATCGTGTGGAAGACGGCAAAGTGGCGCGTGTGGCCGCCGCATTTGACGGCGTGCTTGCGGTGTATTACGAAGCAAATCCGTACTACATAGACGTGTTGTGTAAGGAAGCGACCGAATGTTTCATTGAATCCACCCACCAAAAATATTATGAACGGTTGAAGCCGTATTTTGACGGGCGTGTGAAGGGTTTCTTCACCGATGAGCCGCAGTACGGTAACCGTGACCTGCCGTGGTCGCCCTCGCTGGCCGCTTTGTGGCAGGAAACCTATGGCGAAGATATGGTGGACGGTTTGCCGCTTCTGTTCACCGAAGCGGAAGGCGCGGGCACGTTCCGTTACCGTTATTACACGCTGATGGCCCGTTTGATTGCCCATCATTTCATGAAGCCGTTGTACGATTGGTGTACCGCACACAACTGTGCGTTGACCGGTCACATGATGCGGGAAGACACGTTTGTTGAGCAGATCTATTCCATCGGTGCGGCCATGCCGTGCTATGAGTTCTTCCACAAACCCGGCATCGACCATTTGTGTCGCGTGATCCATTCTCCGCAACTACCCAAGCAGCTCAGCAGCGCGGCGGCGCAACTTGGCCGTCCCACCATCACAGAAACCTTTGCGGGTTGCGGTTGGGACGTGAGCTTGAATGAACTGAAATGGATTGCCGAGTGGCAGTTTGTTAACGGTGTGACCGATATCTGTCAGCACTTGGAAGGCTACACCCTGCGCGGTCTGCGCAAGCGTGACTGGCCTGCCTCGCTGTTTATTCAACAGCCGTGGTTCGACGA
>JAZSHJ010000018.1:0-8924 GCA_045533175.1 Acutalibacteraceae bacterium | reverse complement strand
CTCATCTACGCTGACAATACTTGGCTGGAAGCGGCCCGGGAAGATAGGTAGACGCCAACACAAACCTCCGCAGATTCTTCTGCGGAGGTTTTCTTTTTGCCTTTTGCCAATAGGTACAACCGATGAAAGTTGTTTCGCGCTTGGCTACAGAACGGCAAATCCCCTAAAACAAGAGGCTTTTTGATGGAAGAAAAGGAAAAGTGCCACGGTAACGCTGACGCGTAACGTGGCACTTTGACGCATTATGCCGCAAAGCCTCTTGTTTTAGGCGACTAATCCCCAAGTGAGCACCCCGTGCGGGGGGCTCTTTTTCATTCTTTCGTCCGGCGCATCTCTTCGGGAAGCAATTCGTCCACTGTGTGAATGTGTTGCTCAATGCCGTCGAGCGCCAGTTCATCGGTTATGGTAGCGGAAAGCGTGTTCAGGCAGAACTCTTGTAACTCCTTGACCTGTGCATCGTTCATGCGGCGAAACATCGACAAAAAGCGGCGTTCCTCGCGGGTGCATTCGCTCATCAACTCCGCGCCTTCCAACGGATTGCGACGATCTTGATGCAACGGCAGGGTGGTGGCGATTGCGTCGTGTCCCAAAAGATATTCTACCGTTACGCGATATTCGGCGGCCACACGTTGCAACAGCGGCAACGAAGGTTCGGTTGCCCCCGTTTCGTAATACGCATAGGTGGAGCGCTGAATATCCAGATGTTCCGCCACCTCTTGTTGCGTCATACCTGCCGCGGTGCGCAACGCGCGCAGACGTTGGGACACGGCAGAGGGGGCGTGTGTTTTCGGTTTCATTCGTCGCCCTCCTTTATCAACACGGCGTCAAACGGCGGAACGGCAAGTCCCGCCACCGTCTTCTCGGTGTCGCTGTAGTTGACCACGTGGCAACAACGACTTTCGGGATGCCACACCACCCGCACGGCGGGATCGTCGCATTTCACGGGGTAGGATTCTCGTTCTTCGCGGAACACTTCGCGGTAAATATGATAATAGGGGGAGTTTTCGGGATCGGCATCAAACAGATGTTGTTCGGGTGAAAAATCCAACGTATATACCACGCCGCGCCCATACGCATGACGGTGCAGACCGTTCGCCTCTCCGTGATAGATCAATTGACGCTCGCCGTGTCCCTCGATCTCTTTGCCGTCTGCTGTGAAACGACAGGTGAAAGCCCCGCCGCTGTCCTCGACGCACAGTCCCGTTAACTCTTCGAACTCGGAGACCATGCCGTCACGCAGGGACAGATAGAGTTTTGCGCCGTTTTGCACGCGTACCTTCAAATCGTCATAAAACACTTTGTCCAAATTTGCCGTGCTGCTGACAGCGGGCAGAATATATGCATTGGCTTGCGGCAACGGACGGCGTCCGTCGTGGAATGTCACGGAGAGCCCCGCTTCACAGGCCAACATCGACACGGCAAACGCCGTTTTCCACGAATCCGTGCCGGGAGCCAAGATGCACACCGCATCGGCATGAACGTCTTCAAAAACGGGGGCAGTTTTTAGTTTGCTCGCCATCGCAGTCATTTCGCGCATGAATGCTTTCGGTTTACGGTCGTGGGTGAAGAGCCCCAGTTCGCGTTCGGCCGCAAACATGCTGTACGGCGGTTCGTCAAACGGTTGGTCAAACGCCGTCCACCACAGGAAACCGGGACGGTTAAATATGTGGGCGTGCCACATATTCACCCGCAGGAAATCGGCGGCCGTTTCATCTGAACAGACCATCGGCCCCATCGTGCCGATCTCTTCCACCAAGCAAGGTTTGTCGCCGATATCGGCGTAAAACGCAGTCTGTGCCGCGGCGTGCACCATGGTTTTGATGCTTTTCAGCGGATGTCCTGCGGCGTGTTGCACCCAAAACGGGTAGGGGTGTGTCACGAGCATATCGCAGGTGTTCGCCTGATCTTCAATGTGCCATACGCTGTCGAGCGACAGATCGTGAATACCCGAAATGACGGGGCGGGACGGATCGGCGGCGCGGATGGCGTTGGTGATAGTCATCGTCCAAGCGGCGGCTTCGTCACGTGTGGCGGTGTGCCACATACAGTTGCATTCGTTGCCGTGATCCCACGCCACGATGGCAGGATGGTGTTTCAAACGGGTGACAAACCCTTCCACAAACCGCTGTTCCCACAACAATGCGCGCGGGTCGGTGCGCAGGTTGATGCCGTTCAGCACGGCAGGGACGTATAACCGCCCACTCATCCAGCCGGTGAGCAGTCCCACGATCAGTTGAATGCCGTGTTCCGCGGCAATATCGCACAGGACCTCGAAACGACGCAACATCTCTTCATCCAAAAACCAACGGTTTTGAGGGAGAGATCCATTCGCCATGCGGTATTCGCGGATTACACCACCGCCGCCGTATATGGGAGTGGCGGGTTGAAAATCCGACCAAACGGGAAACACGCGCAGGCAGTTCGTGCCCGCATCCGCCAACAGCGCAAGATCCTCCCGCACCGTTTGCTCGTTCCATTTGTGCCACATATTGCACCCGCCGTCGGATGCCCAATAGTTGCAGCCGATCCAAAAACTCATACCAGCTCACCTCACCCCAAAGTCTACCACAAAACGGTGGGGAAGTCAATCGCAATCGGAGTTGAAAGCAAAAGACGGAAAATCAACGAAAGGCGCTTGACAATTGTCTGTTTTGACCGTATAATACTAAATGGAATAATACATAGAGAAAAGAAAAGTGCTATGAAAAAACATGTAACCCGTGCTGTTGCTTTATTGCTTGCCGTGTTGATGGTATGTACCGTCTGCGGTTGCAGCCCCGATGGGAAAAAGGAAAAAACAGCATACGATCCGTTGCCGGGTGAAGTGCCGGTGGATCTCGATGGCTATGAATTCACGATCATATGCAACGGTGGTGCGGATAACTGGAACAAAGAGGTGTCCGGCACTCCTTATGCCGATGCTTTTATCCAGATGGTGGACGAGGTGGAATACCTCTACAACTGCACCATCAGCGCGACCAACGTGCCGTGGGCGGATATGTTCAACGTGGTACAGCCCGAAATCATGGCGGGCGGTAAAGCGGCGGATATCATCATCACTCCCGAGCATGCGTACGGTCAGTACCTCGGTGCCAACCTGATGGTCGACTTGAACGAGATTCCGAACGTTAACTGGGACAACGAGTGGTGGAACCAGAGTATCCGTAAGACCACGACCTACAACAACAAATCCTATGTGGGCGGCGGCTCCTTTATCTTCGATACCAACAAGACCTGGCTGTGCTATGTCAACCGTGCGATCTGGGATCAGAACGGTTTCCCGGATCCCTACATGCTGGTGGACAACGGCAAGTGGACGTATGACCGCTTCCGCGAATACGCCATGGCTGCGGCGCGTGATAACGACGGCAGCGGTAAACTCGATTCCTCCGAAGACGTGTACGGCGTTATCGCCGCGAACGGCGACTTCTGTGACGCGTGGTTCCAGGCGATGGGCGGCCATTTCTTCAAGGCGGACGAAAACGGTAAGGTGGTTCTCGCTTGCGATACCACTCATACCTTTGAGATCGTGGAAAAGATGCAGCAGTTGATCCGCAAGGACAACGTGTACGGCTTCCTTGGCTTGGGTGAAGTGGAACACGTGCAGCAGTTCACCGCCGGTGGTGCGTTGTTCTATTGCTACACCGTCGGTAAGGACGGCTTGCAGGATATGGAAGACGACTGGTTCGTGCTCCCGATGCCGAAGTTTGACGAAGCACAGGAAGAGTATCTCTCCGGCGTGGACCACAACGCGGCGGTGTTCGGCGTGACCAACACCAACGAAGATCTGAACGAAGTGGGTGTTGTGCTGGAGGCGCTGGGCCGCCACGGCATGATTCTGGAAGAGATCTTCTGGCCGGATTACAAAGACACCTACTGGCGTGATTCCGAGTCGCAGCGCATTGTGGCAGACTACGTTGTGGGCCACGGCCAGCACGACTTGGCGCTGGTTATGCAGAGATGTAATAAGGCGTTCAATGCGCCGCGCAGTCAGCTGTTCAACGTGACCTTCGGCACCGCGGGTTCGGACTTCGCATCCTATGTGGACGCGGCCGGCGACGCAATCGAAGCTACGATCCAAGACTTCTTTGCGGACGCCGCGAAATAATCAAAACCAAATAAAGAAGGAGAGGGTTTCGGACCCTCTCCTTCTTTTGCCGGTAACAGGATTCTTTTTTGATGGCAATAGGTCACTTGACAAGAAATGCCGCCTTTGTATAGAATAATAACATACGTACATTTCCGAGAAAGGGAGAACGAAGGATATGAAAAAACATATTACCCGTGCGGTTGCCTTGTTGCTGGCGGTTCTGATGGTGTGTACTGTCTGCGGCTGTAACAAGAAGGGCAACAAGGAAAAAACGGCATACGAACCGTTACCGGGTGAAGTGCCGGTGGATCTGGATGGCTATGAGTTTACGGTAATCGATGTAAACAACGGTCGTTGGAACAAGGAATTGTCCGGCACGCCGCACAGCGATGCGTGGTTGCAAATCATGGATGAAGTGGAGTATCTGTACAACTGCACCCTGACCGCGACGCAGAGTACCCCGCAAGAGATCTTTAACGTGGTGCAACCCGAAATTATGGCGGGCGGCAAGGCAGCCAACATTATCGTTACCACTCAATGGAGTATGGGGCAGTTTGTGGGTGCCAACCTGTTGCAGGATCTGAACACGTTGGACGTGAACTGGGACAACGAGTGGTGGAACCAGAACATCCGTAAGATATCCACGCTGGGCGGAAAGACTTATGTGGGTAACGGTTCGTTCATTTTTGACACGGCACAGACTTGGATCCTCTATTACAACGAAGCGATCTGGAACCAATGCGGTTTCCCCGATCCGTATGAATTGGTGGATTCCGGCAAATGGACCTTTGACAAGTTCCGTGAATTCTGCCGCGCGGCCGCCAAAGATCTGGACGGCACGGGTGTGTTGGATTCCCCGCAGGATCTGTGGGGTTTGACAGCGCCTGACGGCGACTTTACCGACGCACTTTACTTTGCTTTGGGCGGTCACTTCTTTGCCCCGAACGCAGACGGCAAAGTGCAGTTGGTGTGCAATACCGACCGCACCTTCTCGATTGTGGAAGCCATGTGCGATTTCGTAAAGCAGGATAAGACGATGGATACCACCAATTACGATCCGTGGACCGAACGGTTCCCGATGTTTGCGGAAGGTCACTCGCTGTTCCTCGGGTATGTGCCCGGTGTGGCGGTGCTGACCGACATGGAGGACGATTGGGGCGTTATGCCGCTTCCGAAGTTTGACGAAGCGCAGGAAGATTACTATTCCAGCGTGGATCATAACTCGTCGGTGTTTGCTGTGACCAACACCAATGACGAATTGTATGAAACGGGAGTGGTGTTGGAAGCGCTCGGCCGTCACGCCATGATCTTGGAAGGTATCTATTGGCCGGATTACAAGGACATCTACTGGCGTCATCCCGAGGAAGATTCCCGTATGGTCGATGAATACGTGGTCGGCCACGGCCAGTACGATATGGCGTTGTTGATGGCGAACTGCAACAAGGTGTTCAGCACGCCGCGCAGGCAGGTGTACAACATGATGTTCCTGTCGGGCGGTTCGGACTATGCGTCCTATATCGACACGGTGGAAGATGCGATCGAAGCTACGATTGACGATTACTTTGATGCACGATAAGAAATAACGAAAACCGCGGTAACATTTTGCGTTACCGCGGTTTTTACTGCTTTTCTTTGCGCCACTCACGTGGTGTACAGCCAAAACGATCCCGAAAACGGCGGGAGAAATTCGCATAGTCGCGAAAACCGGCCGATTCTGCTGCGGCACGGACGGATTGGTCGGTGAAGGTGAGCATTGAACAGACGTGAGAAAAGCGCAGAGAGTCAAGATATTCCTTGAACGGGATGCCCGTTTCACGTCGGAACCGATCGCTGAAATAGGCGCGGGAAAGCCCCACGTGGCGGGCTACTTGCTCGGCAGAGAGTTCGTAACGGAAATTTTCCAACATATAGGTGATCGCTCGTTGAACAAGCGGCGGATTATGGCTTTTGGCGGTGTTTTCGCACCGTGCCAGTTTTTCCAGCGCACATTGGAGCAAGCGGGCGGCACACGCGGCGTCGGATGTGTGCACCGCCACGATTTCCCGCAATATCGCTTGCATAAACACAAACTGATCGGCTGTCAGGTGAAACACGGGGGTGTTTTGAAGCGACAGGGCGGTCAATGCATCGGCGGCAACACCTTGAAACATCACGTTGATGAGATGTGCGGTTTCGGCGGAAACCGTGTGAATGTGTCCCGGTGTAAGCAAAAAAAGGGTGCCGGGCACCAGAGGAAAGCGCACGCCGTTCACAATATTTTCGCCTTCGCCGCCCAAATACAATTCCAGTTCAAAAAACTCGTGCGCGTGCGGAACGGTGGTGCCGACAATTTCTTTTTCAGATGCGCTGATATTTCCCACGGGAATATGATAACTCTTTGTATAGATCTCCAAACAAGCGCCCCCCTTGCGTGACCGTACAAAATACATATACAGTATACCACAAATCGCAAAAAAAGCAAGGTTTGCAAAACGCAATACCGGCGGATCTTCTTGATATCGAACAAAACGCAAGGTTTTTCCAAAATTTAACTATTGGCAAACAATATAAACTTATGGGATAATATAATAAACAGTTATATCTCTGCACAAAGGAGAGTGTGATATGAAAACAATCCATCTTATCGGCAACTCGCATCTGGATCCCATTTGGCTGTGGCAATGGCAGGAAGGGTTTGCGGAAATTAAGGCGACCTTCCGCAGCGCGCTGGATCGCATGAACGATTTTCCGGAGTTCACCTTCACTTCGGCGTGCGGATCGTACTATGCGTGGATCGAGCAAAGCGATCCCGCCATGTTTGAAGAGATTCGCGCCCGTGTGGCGGAAGGTCGATGGTTTTTGGTGGGCGGTTGGTGGTTGCAACCCGATTGCAACCTGCCCGCAGGCGAATCGTTTGCCCGTCACGCGCTTATTACACAACGCTACTTTAAAGAGAAGTTCGGCGTGACCGCCAAAACGGGATACAACGTGGATTCTTTTGGTCACAACGGTAATCTGCCGATGATCTTGAGGCACGGCGGCATGGAGAACTACGTCTTTATGCGTCCGATGCCGCATGAAAAGACCTTGCCGGACGATCTGTTCCGATGGCGTTCGGCCGACGGAAGCGAAGTGACCGCGTGGCGCATCAAGTACTATTATAACATCGGCAGCGCAGGCAACTTCGAGGAGGATGCCATTGATGTTTTCCATCGTGTGGAAGAGAACGTGACAGGGGACGCCATGGCGTTTTACGGCGTGGGTAACCACGGCGGCGGTGTTACCATCGATCTCTTGAACAAAATGAAAGAGAATTTGGGAAAGAATTACATATATTCCGATCCCGACCGCTTCTTTGCAGAAAATCGTGATCGGGACATGCCGTTGATCGAAGAGGATCTGCAATTCCATGCAAAGGGATGTTATGCGGCCTGCAGCGATGTGAAAAAATCCAATCGCTACGCCGAAAACGCGTTGCTTGCGGCCGAGAAACTGTCGGTGCTGTCGCACAAGGTGATCGGCACCGCCTATCCTGCCGAAGAGATGGATCGCGCGTGGAAAAACGTGCTGTTCCACCAGTTCCACGACGTGCTGGGCGGTTGTTCCATCAAAGAGGCGTATGACGATGCCGCTATGTTCTACGGCGAGTCGATGGCGGTGGCTGCGCGGCAACAGAACTTTGCCGCACAGCAGATCGCGTGGAACATTAACACCACGGGGGATTTTCCCTATCAGGGCGCACTTTCCTGGGTGGAGGCCGAACGCATCGGCACCCCCGTTATCGTGTTTAACCCCCATGCGCATGCGGTGACGATGCCGGTGCATTTGCGCAAACTGCCGTCGGAAGTGACCGACGAAAAGGGAGAAATCGTCACCATCCAGAAGGTGCGCGACTCCAAAACCAACGGTGACAAGGATGTCGGCCGCATGGGTGTGATCTTCAACGCAGAGGTGCCTGCGCTCGGCTGGCGCATGTATCGTATGCGAATGGAATGCGATGAACACACCTATGACAATCCGTTCACCATCACCGAAAACGGGATGGATAACGGATTGGTGCGGGTGTCGTTTGATCCCGCAACGGGCGAACTTTCGGAGTTGTACGATCTGAAAAACGATCGTGCGGTCATCACAGCGGGCAAAACCCACTTGTTTGACGATACCCCGTATGACACGTGGGCGCACGGAATGAATATGTACGAAACCGAGTTGCCTTGCGAAGTGAAGGGCACGGTACGTTGCATCGAGCAAGGGCCGTTGCGCGCCACATTCCGCGTGATTCAGACCTTCGGTGACAGCACACTCACCCGCGACTATTCGCTCACGGCGGGCGGCGACGAAGTGAAGGTGAACGTGGTTGCCGATTTTCGTGAAAAACTGCGGGTACTGAAATTCGGTTATACCGCCGCGGGCGAAGCGAAGGCTACCTGTCAGATTCCCTTCGGCAGCATTGCCCGTTCGGTGGATGGGGCAGAACACGCCACGGTGGGTTGGATGGCTGTTGGCGGCATGGGAATGACCACCGATTGCAAACACAGCTTTTCAGTACGGGGCAACGAATTGCAGGTGACCGCCCTGCGTAGCGCCATCTTCGCGGATCACTTTGGTTTGCGGGATGAGTTCTGCGAACACATGGATATGGGCGATCAGCGCTTTGCGTATTCGCTGTTTGCATTCACCACCGAAGCGGATGCCACCCGCCGCAACGACGTGTTGGCACAACCGCTGACGGCGTACATCGACACCTTCCATCGCGGCGCGTTGCCCACCGCCTTCGGCGGCGTGGATGTGTCGAAAGAAAACGTGGTGATCACCGCCGTAAAACCTGCCGAGGATGGCGAGGGGGTAGTTTTGC
>JAZSHJ010000092.1:0-8349 GCA_045533175.1 Acutalibacteraceae bacterium | reverse complement strand
TGCTTTAGCACAAGCGACTTTCTTTTGTTTGGAATTATTCTTCGGTCGCAACCTCAGCCGCCTCTTCGACAGCCTCTTCAACCGTTTCCTCAGCCGGAGCCGCATCCTCGAGCAGAGCGCGGATGGGGAGGCAGGAGCGCTTCGCATCGTAATCCACATTGGTGATCTTCACGGTAACTTCCTGACCGTTCTTCAGCTCATCCTGCGGCTTTTCGATGCGGCGATCCGCAATCTGCGAGATGTGGATCAAGCCGTCGATGCCGGGGATGATCTGCGCAAACGCACCAAAGGTGGTCATACCCACGATCTTCGCGGTAACAACCGAGCCGATCGGATAGTTGTTCTTGAAGATTTCCCACGGATTGTCTTCCGCTTTGCGGTAACCCAGCGAGATCTTCTTCTTTTCGGTGTCGAGATCACGGATGTACACTTCCACCGTGTCGCCCACGCTGACCACATCCGACGGATGCTTCACGCGAGACCAGGACAGTTCGGAGATGTGCACCATGCCGTCCACGCCGCCCAGATCCACGAACGCGCCGTAGGAGGTGAGAGACTTGACGGTGCCGGTGTACTTCTGGCCGACTTCCGCCTGCGCCCAGAAAGCCTCTTCCTGTTCACGGCGGGCATCGCGCGCCACCGAACGGACCGAACCCACCGCACGACGGCGGCTCTGGTTCACTTCGATAATGCGGAACTTCACTTCCTGCTTGAGCAGAGGAGTGAGATCGTCCATACGGGATGCAGAAGCCTGAGAAGCGGGGATGAACACGCGCACGCCGTTGGTCACAGCCAACACGCCGCCCTTGATCACGTCGGTCACAACGCCGTCGAGAACTTCACCGCTTTCGGAGGCAGCAACAACCGTGTCCCAGCCTTTCTGCGCATCGATGCGCTTCTTGGAAAGCATGATGGTACCTTCCTGATCGTTGGTACGCATAATGAGCAACTCCAGCTCGTCACCGATCTTCACGATGTCGGACGGATTCGCGTTGGGATCCGCGCTCAGTTCATCGGCGGGGACATAACCGGTCTGCTTGCGGCCGACGACCTCGACCTGGACTTCATTCGGCGCAATGGACACCACGATACCGCGCACGCGGTCGTTGCTGTTCATGCTCTCGAGAGAGGATTCCATCAGCTCTTCAAAGGTCATCTCGTCGGGAGATTTGACCGCGGTGGTCTCCTGCGCCTGCAGTTCTTCGTTGTTGACAATTTCGGACATGGTTGAAAGTACCTCCTTTATAATATCGGCGGGGGTAGATGCCCCTGCGGTGATCCCCACGGAACGCACACCGCAAAACTGTTCGCGCGACAGCTCGTCCGCCGTTTCGATCAGTAAAGTGGGTGCGTTTTCCGCGCAGACGTCCCGTAGCTTAGCTGTGTTGGAACTCTGCCGTCCGCCGACTATAACCATTTTATCACATTCGCGTGATAAAGCTGCCGCCTCTTGTTGTCTTTTTGCGGTAGCAGAACATATTGTATCAAAAACAGAAAGATTTGTACAGTACTTTTTTGAAATCTTTACACATTTTTTCCAAATTTCTGCGTGAAATGTAGTTTGCGCCACAATCGACACGGGTTCGCCGAAAACTATTGTCGATTTTGACAACAATTCTTCCAATTCTTCGGGGGTGGAAAACACATACGATCGCCCCACGCAATGACCGCGTATGCCGATAACCTCGGGATGTGTCGCATTTCCTGCAATCAACACCGTGCGCCCCGCTTGCGATTCCTCCCGCACAATGCGGTGGATCTTCGCCACAAACGGGCAGGTCGCATCGCACACCGAAAGTCCCCGTTCGCGGGCATCGGCATACACATCCGCCGCCACACCGTGGGAACGGATGACCAGCACGGCATCGGCGGGCACTTCGGCAGGTTCGTTTACGATGGTCACCCCCCGCGCCGCCAGATCGTCCACCACCTGCGGGTTGTGGATGATAGGACCGAGAGTGCACACCCGTTTCCCTTCATCCAACAAACGATACACGGTGCTGACCGCCTTATCCACACCAAAACAAAAACCGGCACTTTCGGCCAAACGTACCGTGGTCATTCGGCAACCTCCTGTCCCGACAATTCCCGCACCCGTTCACGCATCAAGCGAGTGGCATATCGCAGTTCGGGTTTTTCGCCGTTCAGACACAGTTCTTCCGGCGTGATAAGATCCCCCACCGTGATGGTCACACGGTGAAAAGCCTTACTGCGACGGTCGATCCCGCAGGGTAACACCGAAGCTCCCGTGCGGGCCGCGATCAAAGCCGCACCCGATTTGAACCGCATCAGTTTGCCGTCCCGCGAACGCGTGCCTTCGGGAAAAATCCCCATCATATCACCGTTTTCAACGGCCTGTTCCCCGGCATCCAACGCCTTGGAATCCCCTTTGCCGCGCTCCACGGGAAACACCCCGAACACGCGGCGCAAAAACCATCCCAGCGGTTTGAAACGGAACAATTCCGCTTTGGCCATAAACGCGATGCGGCGAGGTTGTGTCAGCAACAATAAGATGGGATCCCAGTTGGACAAGTGATTGCACACAAGAATCACTTTGCCGTCCGACGGGATCTTCTCCTTTCCCACCACCTTGCACGGATGGGTAAACAAAATGAAAGGTCGCAATATGGCTTTAATGATGCGATCGGTCATGTGGTTTTCTCCTTCAATTTGGACACGATAACCTCTTCCATATGGGCAATAGACTCTTCCAATGTCAACAACGTGGTATCCACCGCCACGGCATCCTCTGCCTGTTTCAAGGGAGCGATCTCGCGGTGGGAGTCATCGTAGTCGCGCTTTTTCATGTCGGCCAGCACCTCATCAAAGGTGACGTTCTGTCCTTTTTCCAACAATTCCAAACGACGGCGTTCGGCACGTGCTTCTGCCGAGGCGGAAAGGAAGATTTTCACGTCTGCGTGCGGCAACACCACCGTGCCGATATCGCGGCCATCCATGATCACGTTGTTTTTCGCCGCAATATCCTGCTGAAGATGGAACAAGAAGTCACGCACGGGCGGCAAAGCCGACACGGCAGAAGCCGCCATCGACATTTCGGGCGTGCGGATACGATCGCTCACGTCTTCCCCGTTCACAAACACCCGCTGTTGTCCGTCCACGTGGCGCAACGCCACTTCAATATGCGGCAGAGAAGCCACCACCGCCGCTTCGTCCCGCCAATCCTCACCGCGGGCAGACACGGCGTAACCAACCGCGCGATACAGCGCCCCCGTATCTACATAAATATACCCCATTTTGGCTGCCAACGCGCGGGCAATGGTGGATTTTCCCGCACCGGCAGGACCGTCGATCGCAATGGTAATGGATTTCATATTCTATTCTCTCCTCTTCATTCAATTCCGCGTCCTGCCGCCGCACCGGTGGCAAACGCGATCTGCAAATTAAATCCGCCGGTATAGGCATCCACATCCAACACCTCGCCGGCAAAATACAAGCCTTTCACCAATTTGGATGCCATCGTTTTGGCATTGATCTCTTTCACCGAAACGCCGCCCGCGGTAACGATCGCCTCCGACACGGGGCGGAAATCGGTAACGGTGACCGTCCAATCCTTCAGCACCTCGCACAGTCGTCGCCGTTCCTCGCGGCTCACGGTGTGGCATTTACGGGCAGGATCCATCCCCGCACGTACCGCCGCGGGCACGACCATACTGCGCGGCAACAGCGACGGCAACATATTGCCAAGGGCGCGATTTTGCTCGGCCGCCAGTTCCCGCACCACGCGAGCATCCAATTGTTCCGGCGTAAGGGCGGGTTTCAGATCAATATGCAAGCGATACCGCCCCGCAGACATATCCGTCATGTGTGCCGATGCGCTGAGCACCGTGGGCCCCGACACACCGAAATGTGTAAACAACATTTCTCCGAAATCGCGGTACAGCGTTTTTTTGCGCACCGTATCCTCCACCGTGAGCCCTGCATTTTTCAGCGACAGCCCCTGCATTTCACCGCAATCGGCTTCGACACAACACAGCGCCGAAAGGGACGGGCGCGGCGGCACCACCGTGTGCCCCGCTTGCATCGCCAAGCGGTATCCGTCCCCCGTAGACCCTGTCTGCGGATAGGACACACCTCCGGTGCACACGATCACCGCGTCGGCATACAGTTCTTTTCCGTTCTCCAAACGAGCGCCAAAACATACCCCCTCTTCCAAGAGTAGGTCTGTTACACGTCCTTGGATACGCAAGGCATTTCCCTTGTCAGCAAACGCCGTAAGAGCATCCACCACGTCCACCGCTTTGTCCGAAACGGGAAAAACACGGTTTCCTCGCTCGATTTTCAAAGGAACGCCGAACGATTCCACCAGCGCCATTACTTCTTGCGGAGGGAACGCGGCAAACGCGCTGTAAAGGAACTTACCGTTACGCAACGTATTAGCCACACACTCCTCCACCGAACACGCATTGGTAAGATTGCACCGCCCTTTTCCGGTAATCATCACCTTGCGGGCCGGGCGGGCGTTGCGTTCCGCCACCGTAACGGTGTGTCCGCTTTGGGCGGCAAATCCTGCCGCTATCAACCCCGCGGCACCACCGCCGACCACAAGCACTTTCATAGCACGTCTCCGTCGGCCGTTTCGTCGCGAAACGGTTGGTACACTTTGTAGGTTTCCCACACATCCTCCAATTGTGAGAGGATGGGACGATTTTCATTTCTGCGTTTCAGCGATACCGCCACCAACAATGCGTTGATGATGCTCATCGGCGCCACCAACGAATCCACAATGGTGGCCATATCGCTGTGCGCCAACAGACAATCGTCCGCCAGGCGGGCAATAGGCGACACCGCGCTGTCGGTGACGGCCACCACACGTGCCCCGCGCGTTTTGGCAAAATGCAACGTTTTGGCCGAACGGGAGGAATACCGCGGGAAACTGATGCCGATCATCACATCCTGTTCATCAATGTGGATGATCTGTTCAAGAATCTCCGCCTCTCCGCCCGGGGAAATCAATTTCACATCGGGAATGAGGAAGTTGAGATAAAATGCCAAGAAGCTCGCCAACGCCTGGCAACTGCCCGCACCGAAAATGTACACACGACGGGCGGCAACGATTGCTTCCACCGTCTCGCGGAACTGCTCTTCCGAAAGTTCACTTAATGTTTTGCGAATATTCTGAATATCGCAAGACATCACCGTCTGCGCCACTTCTTCGTCGGCCATGCGTTCACGCGCCACATCCACGCGCTGCACCGAAGTCAAGCGACTGCGGGTGAGCTTTTGCATGGCGCGTTGCAATTCGGGATAGCCGTCGAACCCGAGTTCCGCCGCAAAGCGCACCACGGTGGATTCGCTGACACCCACCGTTTCTCCCAGACGGAACGCCGTCATGAACGCGGCCGTTTCGTAATGGTCACGGATATACTCCGCAATACGCCGCTGACCTTTGGAAAATTTGCTGTGGTGTCGTTCCATACACAAAATGAGATTATCCTCCACAAACATCCCTCCCTAACTCTGCTTATTGTACCGCGAAACCGCAAAAAATGCAAGTCATTTTACAAATCTTGCATTTTATTTCTCAGGAGTTTCCTCTTTGACAAAGCAAAAAAACAGGTGTATAATACTCTTGTGTTTTACGATTGAGAAGGAGTGCATTACGATGTTTTACGATGTAGTCATTATCGGCGGCGGTATCGGCGGATTGATGGCGGCATACCGTCTGCGTCAGAACTCCCCCACCTTAAAAATTGCCATTGCGGAACGCGGCAATGCGTTGGAAAAACGGCATTGTCCCGCAAGCGAGGAAAAGACCTGCGTGCATTGCAAAACCTGCAGTATCACCAGCGGTTTTGCAGGGGCGGGTGCGTTTTCGGACGGAAAATTTAACCTCGGCACCGCCTACGGCGGTACGCTGGGCGAAGAACTCGGCGATGCAAAGGCCGCCCGCTATATCAACGAAGTGGACAAGATCTTGAACGAATACTGCACCTCGGGAGTTCCGCAGGTGTACCGTTCCAACGAGGAACTGAAACTGAAATGTCTGCAAAACAACCTGCGTTTGCTGGATATGAACGTCAAGCATCTCGGCACCGATCATAACTACGTGACCATGCAAAATCTTATCCGTGCCATCGAGGAAAGCGGCACCGACCTCTTCACGTTCTACGATTGCACCCACACCGAAAAAGTCGAAAACGGGTATCGTTTGTACTTCCGAAACGGAGAAGTGTTGGAGGCTACGGCGGTCATTATCGCCACCGGGCGCGGCGGTGCCAATTTTGTGGCGGATTTCTGCCGCGCGTTTGAAGTGCCGATGAAATCCAACCACATCGATATCGGTGTGCGAGTGGAAATGAAGGATATTATTTGGAAGGAGTTTTCGGACAAGATCTACGAACCGAAGATCCTCTACAAAACCAAAACGTTCGAGGACCGTTGCCGTATGTTCTGCTTTAATAAAGGCGGCTTGGTTTCGGCCGAAAACAACCACGGCATCATCACCGCCAACGGCCATTCCTATGCCGAAGCGGAGAAAAAGACCGATAACTGCAACTTTGCCATTTTGTCCAGCATCCGTTTTACCGAGCCGTTCAATCAACCGACCGAATACGCAGAAAGCATCTCGCGACTGGCCAACATGATTGGTAAAGGCAACGTATTGGTGCAACGTTTCGGCGATTTGATCCGCGGACGGCGCACCAACGAACACCGCTTGGCGCAAAACACCGTCACCCCCACCCTGCGTGCCACGGCGGGGGACATTTCGCTGGTGTTGCCGCATCGTATCCTTACGAATATCATTGAAACCATTTACGCATTGGATCGCGTGGCTCCCGGCACCGCCAACGACGATACGCTGTTGTATGGTTGCGAAAGCAAATATTACTCCATCCGCCCCGTGTTTAAGAACGACCGTTTTGAACTGGTGGACAACGTGTATATCATCGGTGACGGCAGCGGCATTTGCCGCGGATTGTCCCAATCGGGTGCCATGGGTATCTACGTGGCCGATTGCATTACGGGGTAATTTGTTCCCCTTCGATTTCTCTTGGTTTTTCTGTAGAAAAGCAAAAAAACAACCCGTATTTTGTTGACTTTTACCAACGGTTGTGATAGGATATTTTTATAAGTTATCGTGGTGTTCTGTTGGGAGGTATGACCGTCCGTGAAAGCGTTGGAAGAAAAGATCTTGCGGGAAGGCACCGTGTTACCCGGCCACATTTTGAAGGTCGGATCCTTCTTGAATCAGCAACTGGACGTGTCCTTCTTGATGGAAATGGGGGAAGAGATCGCCCGCCTGTTCGGCGATTGCGGCGTAACAAAAGTGCTCACCATTGAAGCATCGGGCATCGCCATTGCCGTGGCGGCGGCCGCCGCGCTGAAAACTCCCGCCGTGTTTGCGAAGAAACACAAAACGGGGAATGTGTCGGGCGATATGCTGACCACCACCGTCCATTCTTATACCCACAACACCGATTACGAGATCATGGTTTCGCGCGAATATATCTCCCCCACCGACCGCGTGCTGTTGGTGGATGATTTTCTGGCAAACGGCAAGGCATTGTGCGGCCTGGCCGAATTGGTGGCACAGGCGGGAGCCGAAACCGTGGGTGCCGCCGTGGCGATCGAAAAAGGGTTTCAGCAAGGCGGCGACACATTGCGCGCCACCGGCTTGCGGGTGGAATCGCTGGCCATTGTGGAAAGCATGAGTGACACGTCGCTCACCTTCCGTGCACAATAAGCGAGTATGTAAATTCACGTTTACATAAAAATTTTGTTGGAGGGAAAACACATGAAAAAACTGCTCTGTTTGTTGCTTGCTGTTGTGATGCTCTTTTCCATGACGGCTTGCGGCGGGAAAAAGGATGACGACAAACTGAAAGTCGGCTTCATCTTCCTGCACGACGAAAACTCCACCTATGACAAAAACTTCATCGATGCGGCGAAAGCGGCGTGCGAGAAGATGGGCGTCACCATGGTGCAGAAAACCCAGATCCCCGAATCCAAGGAAGCGTATGACGCGGCTGTGGAACTCATTGAGTCCGACGGTTGCGACATCATCTTCGCGGACAGCTTCGGTCACGAATCCTTCTTGATGGACGCGGCGAAGAAATATCCCGATGTGCAGTTCTGCCACGCCACCGGTACGCAGGCGCACACCGCGGGCCTCAAGAACTTCCACAACGCGTTCGCGGCTATCTATCAAGGCCGTTACCTCGCGGGTGTGGTTGCGGGCATGAAACTGAACGAAATGATCGCGGCGGGCAAATTCGCTGCGGAAGATGACAAGATGGGTTACGTCGGTGCGTTCACTTTCGCGGAAGTGATCTCCGGCTACACCTCCTTCTACCTCGGCGCGAAGTCGGTTTGCCCGAGCGTGACGAT
>JAZSHJ010000086.1:0-21364 GCA_045533175.1 Acutalibacteraceae bacterium | reverse complement strand
ATGACGCGCAAAAGAAGAAAGAAAGTATTGAAGCTGGCGAAGGGCTACTACGGTGCCAAGTCCAAGCTGTTCAAGACCGCGAAAGAAGCGGTTATGAAATCCGGTCAGTATGCGTACATCGGTCGCAGACAGAAGAAGCGTGACTTCCGCCGTCTGTGGATCACCCGCATCTCGGCGGCTGCGAAGCTGAACGGGATGAACTACTCCACCTTCATGAACGTTCTGAAGAAGGCGGAGATCAGCCTGAACCGCAAGATGCTCGCTGAACTGGCGGTTTCCGATGCGGCGGCATTCACCGCCCTCGCGGAAAAGGCCAAAGCGGCTCTGCAATAAAAAAGATAGAAGTGCGCCCGTTGAACTTTCGACGGGCGCTTCTTTTCGGAAAGGAGTGGTGAAGAATGGTGATTTCCAGCCGCGATAACGAAATGGTGCGCCGTCTGCGCCGCTTACAAAACGATGGAAAACTCCGTCGAAAAGAGGGTGCATTTGTGATTGAAGGTGCGCGTCTGTGCGAAGATGCGGCACGTTCGGGTGTCGTGTTTGAAACGGCGCTCGTCACCGCCCGTGCACGGGAGCGTTACCCCGCGCAGGTGGCGGCGGTCACGGCGGCATCCGCCCATGTTTTTGACGTGACCGATGCGGTGGCGGACTCTCTTTCGGATACCGAAACCGCACAAGGTGTAATTTGTCTGTGCAAAGCACTTGACAATCGCAAAATGTTGGATACAATAGATAGTAGTATATTATCTACCTTTAATAAGAGAAAATGGTTGGCACTCGAAGATGTGCGCGACCCCGGCAATATCGGCACGGTCATTCGCACAGCGGAAGCGCTGGGGATTGACGGGTTGATCCTTTCAGTCGGGTGCTGTGATGTGTACAGTCCGAAAGTGTTGCGCGGCAGCATGGGCGGGGTGTTCCGCCTGCCGCTGTGGGAAACGGCGGATATGCCCGCGGCGTTGGCTCGTCTGCGCCGTGTCGGAGTTACAAGTTATGCCTGTGTGCCGAGCAACGAGGCTTTGTCGGTGGTGCAAGCGCCGCTGGCGGCGGGGAGTGTGTGCGTGGTCGGGAACGAGGCCAACGGTCTCACCGAGGCTGCGATCGCCGCCTGCGATCACCGTTTGACCATTCCCATGGCAGGCCGTGCGGAATCGCTGAACGCGGCGGTGGCCGCTTCGCTGGTCATGTGGGAAATGAGTAGGAGAGAGTATATTGGATAGCCGTCTTTACTGGATATGGTTGCAACAGGCGTTAGGTTACGGCAGCGGATATTTGAACACGCTGTTGCGCACATTCTCCTCGCCCGAGGAGATCTTTGCCGCCGATCAACACGCCTTTCTTGCGTGCGGGTTGCCTCGCAACGTAGTGGATCGCTTGTGTGACAAATCCATGAATACGGCGCGGGACATTTTGCACCGCACGGTAACGAACGGCGATTGGTTGCTCACGCCCGCGGATGAAGCGTATCCTTCGCTGTTGCGTGGGATCTACGCACCGCCCGTGGTGTTGTACGGTCGTGGGGCTGTTCCCGTGTTTTCCGCCCGTCCCGCTGTGGCGGTGGTGGGAACACGGTCGCTCACCCGTTACGGATACGACGTTACAACCATGATCGCCGCCGGCCTTGCCCGCGGCGGCGCGTTGATCATCAGCGGCGGTGCGGAGGGCGGCGATGCCGTGGCCACCTCATCTGCGTTGGATGTCGGCGGCCGAGTGGTAACGGTGCAGGCGTGCGGGTTGGATGTGAATTATCCCGTGGCCAACGAACCGCTTCGTCGCCGCACGTTGCAAAGCGGCGGCACGATACTCACCGAATATCCATACGGCGTAAAAGTGACCAAAGGCACGTTCCATGTGCGGAACCGCTTGCTCAGCGGTATGGCACATGGGGTGTGCGTGACCGAAGCGCCCAACTCCAGCGGCACGTTGATCACCGCCACCTTTGCCCGCGAGCAAGGGCGCGATGTGTTTGCCGTGCCGGGTGCGCTCAATGCACCGAACAGTTCGGGCGGCAACGCCTTGATTCAAAACGGGGCCAAGTTGGTGCGCAGCGCCGAGGAGATTTTGGACGAATACCGTCCGCTGTTTCCCGCCATGGTTTCGCCTGCGGTGCAAAGCGTAACCGTAAAGGAAAAGAAAAAGCACCCAAAGCAACTTCGTGTGGCCGCGCCGCCCACGGCATTCCCCATGAGCGAAACGGCCGCGGCGGTGTTGCAGGTGTTGAGTGTCGATCCGCTTCCCGTGGATGAAATTGCCGTGAAAGCGGACAAAACCGTCAGTCAAACCTTATCGGCGCTGACCGAGCTGGAAATGCTCGGGGCGGCCGTTGCCGAAGCGGGACAACAGTACCGCCTGGGATAACAAGCGTAGAAAATAGAAATGCAAAAAGGAAAGGTCATGGATTATGGCAACATTGGTTATTATGGAATCTCCCGCCAAAGCAAAAACGGTGCAGAAGTATCTCGGACAGGGATACCACGTGGTGGCGTCGGTCGGTCACATTCGCGACCTGCCTAAGACGTTGCTCGGTGTGGATATCGAACATGGGTTTCGCCCGCGGTATGTGGATATTCCCGGCAAATCCGCGCTGATCCGTCAGTTGAAGGGGATGGCGGCGGAAAGCGACCGTGTGATTCTCGCAACTGACCCGGACCGCGAAGGAGAGGCGATCTCGTGGCATCTGGCACAGGTGTTGGACGTGGATGCCGCCAAATGCAGTCGCGTGACCTTTAATGAGATCACCAAAACGGGTGTGGCACAGGGAATGAAGAACCCGCGCAGTCTGGATATGAACATGGTCAACGCCCAGCAAGCGCGCCGTATTCTCGATCGCATCGTGGGATATAAGATCAGCCCGTTTTTGTGGAAGAAGATCCGTGCGGGACTTTCGGCGGGACGTGTGCAGTCTGCTACCGTGAATTTGGTGGTGGAACGGGAAGAAGCCATCCGCGCATTTGTGAGCGAGGAATATTGGACGATCGATGCCAATCTGGCCGCCGCCAAGGGCAAGGCGTTTCCCGCAAAACTGTACAGCATCGGCCGCAACAAGGCGAAATTGGTGAGCAAAGAGCAAGCGGATGCGGTGTTGGAGGAATTGAAAGACGTGCCCTTCACCGTGCAGTCGGTGAAACACGGCACCCGTCAGTTGGCGTCCACGCCGCCGTTCATCACCTCTACCATGCAACAGGAAGCCAGCCGCAAACTCGGGTTTGCCGCCCGTCGTACCATGAAAACAGCACAGGAGTTGTATGAAGGTGTGGAAGTGGCCGGTGAGGGTGCGGTCGGTCTGATCACCTATATGCGTACCGATTCGCTTCGTATTTCGGACGATGCCCGCCGCGAAGGTACGGAATTTATTCGCCACCGTTACGGCGAACGGTATTTGCCCGAGAAGGCGCGTGTGTTCAAAACCAAAAACACCGCGCAGGATGCGCACGAAGCCATCCGTCCCACCATGCCGTCGCTCACTCCCGATGAGGTGAAGGATTCCCTCACGGCGGATCAATACAAGTTGTACAAACTCATCTGGGAGCGTTTCATCGCCAGTTTGATGGCCAACAGCGTGCAGGACACCTGCCAGTTGGATATCGCGGCGGGGCGCTGCCTGTTCAAAGCCAGCGGATACACGGTGGCATTCGACGGTTACACCGTGCTGTACGAAGAGGGCAAGGACGAAAACGAGGATGAAGATAATGCCGCCCTGCCCCCGCTTCAAGAGGGGGACGCCCTCACGGTGAAGAAGATCAAAGGCAATCAGCACTTCACCCAACCGCCCGCCCGCTACACCGAAGCCACCCTCATCAAAACGATGGAGGAAAACGGCATCGGCCGTCCGTCCACCTTTGCGACCACCGTGGGCACCATTTTGGCACGCGAATACGTGGAACGCGAAGGCAAGGCGCTCAAACCCACTCCGCTTGGCGAGATCACCACGGGCTTGATGCGTGAAAAGTTCCCCGAAGTGGTGGATGTGGAATTTACCGCCAACATGGAACAGGAACTGGACGAAGTGGAAACCGGCAAAAACGATTGGGTGTCCACGCTGGACACCTTCTATCAAGGATTTGCCAAAACGCTGGCAACGGCCGAACGGGCGCTGGACGGCGAAAAGATCAAAGTGCCGGACGTGGAAAGTGATGTGGTGTGTGACCGTTGCGGCCGCAAAATGGTGGTGAAATCGGGACGTTACGGCAAGTTCTTGGCTTGCCCCGGTTATCCCGATTGCAAAAACACCAAACGCATCGTGGAAGAAACGGGTGCGCTGTGTCCCCGTTGCGGCGGCGTGATCGTGGCGAAACGTTCGCAACGCGGCCGTAAATTCTACGGTTGCTCGAATTATCCGAAATGTGATTTTGTGGTGTGGAACGAGCCTTCCGCCGAGAAGTGTCCTCGTTGTGATCGCACGTTGTTTAAGAAAAAGGACAAGAACGGGGAATCTCTTTATTGTCTGACCGAGGGGTGCGGATACACCGCCGCCTCGAAGAAGGAGAACAAATAATTATGTCGATAACCGTGATCGGGGCGGGACTTGCGGGATGTGAGGCCGCTTGGGCGATCGCCCGTGCGGGGATTCCCGTGATCCTCAAAGAGATGAAGCCGAAACGCTTCACACCGGCGCACAAAAGCGCGCAATTTGCCGAATTGGTGTGTTCCAATTCGCTGAAAGCCGCGCGCCTTGAAAGTGCGGCGGGAATGCTCAAAGAGGAAATGCGGCGGCTGGGTTCGCTGTGCATGGAAGTGGCCGCTACCTGCGCGGTGCCTGCGGGCGGAGCGTTGGCGGTGGATCGCGAAGCTTTTGCGGCGGGTGTGACCGCCCGCATCAAATCCCATCCTCTCATCACGGTGGTGGAAGAGGAATGCACTACCCTTCCCACCGAAGGGGTGGCGGTAATTGCCACCGGCCCGCTGACGTCGGACGCTTTGGCTTCTGCGTTGAAAGCGGAATGCGGTGCAGGCCTTAACTTTTACGATGCGGCCGCCCCTATTGTGGCAACCGACAGTTTGGATGAAGAGCATCTGTTTCGTGCCTCGCGTTACGACCGTGAGGAAAGCGGGGAAGGGGATTACCTCAACTGTCCGTTGAACAAAGCGGAATACGAAGCGTTTCACGCGGCGCTCATCACCGCCGAAACCGCCCCGTTGCACGAGTTTGAAAAAGATCTCACGGTGTATGAAGGGTGTATGCCGATTGAAGTGTTGGCGCGTCGCGGGCAGGATGCCATCCGCTTCGGCCCGATGAAACCTGTGGGGTTGCGCGATCCGCGTACCGGTCATCGCCCGTGGGCGGTGTTGCAGTTGCGGGCGGAAAACGCCGAAGGCAGCATGGTGAATCTGGTTGGATTTCAGACGAATCTGAAATTCGGTGAGCAAAAACGGGTGTTCGGGATGATTCCCGCGCTGAAGAACGCCGAATTTTTGCGGTACGGTGTGATGCACCGCAACACCTTTTTAAATTCTCCCGCGTTGCTTACAGCGGGATTTCGCTCCCGTCGTGCGCCGCACTTGTTCTTTGCGGGCCAGCTTACGGGTGTGGAAGGATACATGGAATCGGCCGCTTCGGGCATGTTGGCGGGCATCAACGCCGCCCGTGCGGTGTTGGGGAAGGAACAACTGATCTTGCCGCCCGACACTATGATCGGTGCGTTGGCGGGCTACATCAGCAACCCCGAAAACGAAAAGCATTTTCAGCCGATGGGCGCGAATTTCGGGGTGATTCCCCCGCTTTCGGAGCACATTCGGGATAAACGGGCGCGGTATGCGGCGCTGTCGGCGCGCGGGCTTGCCCATTTGGATGATGTGATAAGGAGGATGGATTGATGCATATCGTATTGGATGCTTTCGGTGGCGATAACGCCCCTTTGGCTCCCATTAAAGGCGCGGCGTTGGCCGCGGCGGACGGGATGCAGATCACATTGGTCGGCAACGAGGAGATCATTCGTCGTGTGGCGACAGAAAACAAGGTGTCGCTCGACGGAATCGAGATCGTGCACACCGAAGATGTCATTGCGATGGAGGATGAACCGCGCTCGATCCTGAAAGCGCACAAAGAATGTTCCATGGCGGTTGGCCTGCGTCTGGTGGCAGACGGCCATGGCGATGCGTTTGTCAGCGCGGGCAGTACGGGTGCGCTCATTATGGGTGCCACCTTCTTTGTCAAGCGTATCAAAGGCGTGCCGCGCGCGGCGATCGCCACTTTGATCCCCACCGCGTCGGGAAAACCGAGTTTGTTGCTTGATTCGGGTGCAAACGCAGATTGCCGTCCCGAAATGCTGTGTCAGTTCGCCCAGATGGGCAGCGTGTATATGACGCGTGTGATGGGTGGCGGCAAACCCGCCACCGTGGGGCTTGTGAACATTGGTACGGAAGAATGTAAGGGCGGCGAACTGCAACAGGAAGCCCACCGCCTTATCAAAGAAAGCGGTGTCAACTTCGTGGGTAATGTGGAATCGCGCGAAGTGCCGTTCGGTGCGGCCGATGTGTTGGTGACCGATGGCTTCACGGGTAACATTTTGCTGAAAGCCATTGAAGGCACGGCCGGTATGCTGATGAAGGAAGTGAAAGCGCTGTTCATGAGTAATCTGCTCACCAAGATCGCGGCGCTGCTCGTCAAATCCAAGATTGGCGTGCTTAAAAGCCGTATGTCCACGAGTGAACACGGCGGCGCTCCCGTGTTGGGGGTATGCCGTCCCGTGATCAAAGCACACGGCAATTCGGATGCCGCGGCGATCCGAAGCGCCTGCCGCATTGCGGGCGAATTTGCCGCCACGGGCGTGATCGAAGCGATTGCCGCATCGGCAAAGGAGAGCCGCGACGATGAATGAACGTGATCTTACACCGTTGCAGAAGGCGCTCGGTTACCGTTTTCGGGATGAATCGTTGCTTCGTCGGGCGCTGACGCATTCGTCCTATGCGAACGAAGGCGGCCGTCATTTGCAAAGCAACGAACGCTTGGAATTTTTGGGTGATTCGGTGCTGGGGCTTACCGCGGCGGTACATCTGTTTCAAAAGGAAAAAGGCCCTGAAGGGGAACTGACCAAACTGCGCGCCGCCGTGGTGTGTGAAAAGGCGTTGTATTCCTATGCCAAGGAACTCGGGCTCGGGCAATGGCTGTTGCTTGGGCATGGGGAAACGCAAAACGGCGGAGCTGACCGCCCCTCGATCGTCGCGGACGCGTTTGAAGCGGTGACGGCGGCAATCTATCTGGACGGCGGCATGGAAGCGGCACGCGATTTTTTGCTTCCGTTTTTGGAAAAAGAAGCGAGCAATCAGCGTCGTGCACATTTTAAGGACTACAAAACGCAGTTGCAGGAGATCGTGCAACAAAACCCCGGAGAGATCATTTCGTATGTGCTGACGGGGGAAAGCGGCCCGGATCATAACAAGCAGTTCACGATGGAAGTGCATTTGAACTCCAACGTGATCGGTCAGGGACGCGGACGCAGCAAAAAGGAAGCGGAACAAAAAGCCGCCCGTGAAGCGTTGCGTTTGATGGGATATGACGATTGATGAGAGGATACGGAACATACTATGGTATTGAAAGCTCTGGAAATACACGGGTTTAAATCCTTTCCCGACCGCACGGTGTTGTCCTTCGGCCAAGGAATCACGGCCGTTGTGGGCCCGAACGGAAGCGGAAAGTCCAACATAAGCGATGCGATCCGTTGGGTGTTGGGTGAACAGTCCAACAAGAGTCTGCGCGGCTCGAAGATGGAAGACGTGATCTTCAGTGGCACCGAAGAACGCCGTGCCGTCGGTTTTGCCGAAGTGTCGCTGATTATTGATAACAGCACCCGCATTTTGGATTTCGACAGCGACGACGTGAAGGTCACCCGTCGGTATTACCGTTCGGGGGACAGCGAATATATGCTCAACAACGCCACCGTGCGTTTGCGCGATATCCAACTGCTGTTTATGGATACGGGACTCGGCCGCGACGGTTATTCCATCGTCGGCCAGGGGCGTATCGGCGATATTGTGGCCTCGAAATCCGAGGAGCGCCGCGAGATCTTTGAAGAAGCGGCGGGTATCGCGAAATACCGTTACCGCAAAAACGAAGCGGAACGCCGCCTGAACGCGACGGAGGACAATCTGCTTCGTTTGCGGGATATTTTGAAAGAACTGGAAGAGCGTGTGGGGCCTCTTGCCGAACAATCCGAAAAAGCCAAGGCGTTTTTGGAGTTGTCGGAGGAAAAGAAGGGGCTGGAGATCGGTCTGTGGCTGTATCAGATTGACCGTTCGCGCGACGTGTTGCGTAACTTGCAATCCAAACTGGAGTTGGCGCGTACACAGTATGATACGGCGGGTGAGGAGATCGAACGTCTGGAAACGCAGATGGAGGAGATCGCTCACGAAGCACAACAGATCGCGGTGCAGATGGATGAGATCCGCCGCGCCGCCGCCGCATTGGAAGAGGAAGCGGTGCGCTGTGACGGCGAAGCCGCCGTGTTGCGCAACGATATTTTCCACCGCAACGAAACGATCGAACGTGTGCGGGAAGATATCCGCAAATCCGAAGAAGGCCTCACCCAGATCGATGAGGAAGTGGCGCGCCACAATGCGGGAATCGCGGAAGAACAGGAAAAGATCGAAGCTGCCCGTGCCGAGAGTTTGGAACTGTCCGAAAAGATGGAAGCGCTTTCTCGCAGCAGCGAGGAAGTCACGGGGCAGATGGAAGCGCTTTCTGCCGAGGCGGCGGCCTTGGCGCTGGCGTTGTCGGATACCCGCGTGAAAAAGGCTTCGGGCGAAACGTCGTTGACCGAAATTGCCATGCGCTTGTCCCAACTGACGGTGGGAGTTACGTTGCGTAACGCGCAGGCGAAAGAAGCGGAAGAAGAGCGTGCGGCCTGTGAAAAGGACCGCAAGGAATTGGAAGAAAAATTGACCTCGCTTCGCAACTCGCAGCAAGGATACGTTCTGCGCTTGAAATCGCGGCAGGAGAAATCCCAAAAGCTGAAGGAAGAGGCGGATCGTTTAACGCTGGATGCCGAAGCGGCCGAACGCCGTGTGAACCTGCTTAAGGAGATGGAACGGAATCTGGAAGGATTCTCCGACAGCGTGAAAACGGTGGTGAAGCAATCGGAACGCGGGATGTTGCGCGGCCTGCACGGGCCTGTGTCCCGCTTGATCCACGCACAGCGCGAATATGCGTTGGCGGTGGAAACCGCGCTGGGCGGTGCCACACAAAACGTCATTTGTGATCGTGAAGAGGATGCCAAACGCGCCATTGCGTATTTGAAGGACAATCGCGCGGGACGTGTGACCTTCTTGCCCATTTCGTCCATGAAAGGCACGGTGTTGGAAGAAAAGGGGCTTGCGGACGAAGAGGGCTTCATCGGCCTTGCCAGCGAACTGGTCACTTGCGATAAACAGTATGAGGAGATCGCCCGCAGTTTGCTCGGGCGCATCGGTGTGGTGGAGGATATCGACCGCGCGGTGGAGATCGCTCGTAAGTATAAATACCGCTTCCGTCTGGTCACGTTGGACGGACAAGTCGTGAACGCGGGCGGTTCCATGACGGGCGGTTCGTCGGTGCGCGGTGCCGGCCTGTTGTCCCGCCGTGCCGAGATCGAACAACTGCAAAAGAAGGCCGAAAAGCAGACTGCTGCGGCCGAAGAGGCGCGTCGTAAAGCGGAAAGCGCATTGCAGGAGACCGCTTCGGTGGAAGCGGAAGTCAGCGGCTTGAACGCCGAAATTGCGGTGGCGGGCGAAGATGCTATTCGTTTGGACGGCGAACTGCGCCGCTTGACAGAACTGGCGGAAAACAGCCGTCGTGAAGCGGAAAACGCGGCCGCGGAAATGGAGCAGTTGAATGTCCGTGCGGAGGAATACCGCACCATGATGGCCGAAGCGGAAACCTCTGCCGAGAATATTGCGCAAAAGCAAGCGGCGCTGGAAGCGCAGATCAGCGAGGCGGGCGGCGACCGTCAGCAGTTGGCGGACGAGCGCGAGGCGCTTGCCACCCGCATCGGAGATGTGAAACTGGCCATTCTGGAGCGTAATAAGGAGATCGAAGCGCACGAAGCGGCGATTGCAGATCTGCGCGCTCGTGAAGCGGATTCGGCGGGGTATCGTGCAACGCTGGAAGGACAGATCGCCGATATCGAACGGCAAAACGCCGAAACCGAACAGGCGATCGAAACCATGACCGTCCGCGCCGCCTCTTTGCGTGAGCAAGCGGGTGCGGGAACCGAACAGATCACCGCGTTGATGCAACGCCGTGACGAAGGCGAACAACAGCAGACCGCCGCGCGCCGTCTTTCGCGCGAAAAGAGCGAAGAACGTGAAAAGGCGGGACGCGAGGTGGCGCGTTTGGAAGAACGCGTGGAAACCGCTTCGCACGAAGCGGAGGACATCGTGCGCAAATTGTACGATGAATACGAGCTCACCCGTGCGGAGGCAGAACTCGAGGCACCCCGCATTGAAGAGCCTGCGAAAGCGGGACGCCGCTTGGGTGAACTGAAATCTAAGATCCGTGCGCTCGGCAGCGTGAACGTGTCGGCGATCGAAGAGTACAAAGAAGTAAGCGAACGATACAACTTCCTGTCCGAGCAGGTGCGGGACGTGGAAGTGTCGAAGAGCGAACTGCTCAAATTGATCGGCGAACTCACCACCCAGATGCGGGATATCTTCGTGGAGCGTTTCCGCCAGATCAACCAGAATTTCGGTGAAACCTTTACCGAACTGTTCGGTGGCGGCCAGGCCAAGCTGGAACTGGCCGATCCGAACGATATTCTGCACTCGGGCATTGAAATGCACGTGCAACCGCCCGGTAAAAAGATCCTCAATCTGGATTCCCTTTCGGGCGGCGAAAAGGCGTTGGTAGCCATTGCGTTGCTGTTTGCCATTTTGCACGTCACACCTTCGCCTTTCTGCGTGTTGGATGAGATCGAAGCCGCGTTGGATGACGTGAACGTGGAACGCTACGCATCCTATTTGCGCCGCATGTGCGACAAGACGCAGTTTATTGTTATCACCCACCGCCGTGGTTCCATGGAAGAAGCGGACGTGCTGTACGGCGTGACGATGCAGGAAAAGGGTGTGTCTAAACTGCTTGAATTGCGCGCAAGCGAAGTGGAACAGAAGTTGGGTATTTCGTTGCAACAGCAATAAGGAGAATGCATATGGGCTTTTTTCAAAAAATAAAGCAGGGGCTCAAAAAAACGCGGGATTCGCTCATGAACCCGTTGAACAGTCTGTTTCGCTCGTTTACCCGCATTGATGAAGAGTTGTTTGAGGAACTGGAAGAGATCCTCATCATGGGAGATGTCGGGACAACCACCTCAACGTATATTTGCGAGCAGTTGCGCCGCCGTGTGAAGGAAACGGGTACGACCGATCCCGCCGAAGTGCGCACTCTGCTTTCCGAAATCGTGTCTGATATGCTGGCCGGCGGGCAGGACATGCAACTAAACACCAAACCCGCCGTCGTGCTGGTGATCGGTGTGAACGGGGTGGGTAAGACCACCACCATCGGCAAACTGGCGGCGCGTTACCGCGCAGAAGGCAAAAAGGTGGTACTCGCGGCGGCGGATACCTTCCGCGCGGCGGCGATCGAACAGCTCGAAATTTGGGCCGACCGTGCGGGGGCGGATTTTGTCCACCACGCCGAAGGTTCCGATCCCGCGGCGGTGGTGTTCGATGCGATCGGCGCGGCCAAAGCGCGCGGGGCGGATATCGTCATCTGCGACACGGCAGGTCGTTTGCACAACAAAAAGAACTTGATGGATGAACTGGCGAAGATCGCCCGTGTAATCGACCGCGAGTTGCCCGGTGCGGATAAAGAAGTGCTGTTGGTGCTGGATGCCACCACGGGACAAAACGCGGTGAATCAGGCGCGTGAATTTAAGAACGCGGCAGGCATCACGGGTATCGTGCTCACCAAACTGGACGGCACCGCCCGCGGCGGTGTGGTGTTGGCGATTCGCCAAGATTTGGACGTGCCGGTGAAATTCATCGGCGTGGGCGAAGGGGTGGATGATCTTCAGCCTTTTGATCCCGAGGATTTTACGAAAGGACTTTTTGAAGCGGAATGAAATTCGTAATTGCTACACATAATGTCCATAAACTGGACGAATTGCGCCGCATTTTGGCACCGCTTGGTGTTGAGGCGGATATCGATCCCGCCCTTCCCGAAGCGGAGGAAACGGGTGTTACCTTTGCCGAAAATGCGTTTATCAAAGCGGAGGAAGCGTGCCGTTTCACAGGGTTGCCCGCCATTGCGGACGATTCGGGTTTGATGGTGGATGCGCTCGGCGGCGAGCCCGGCGTGTATTCCGCCCGTTACGCCCCCGTGGGGCAACGCAAAGCGACCGTCCTTAAAAAGTTGGCGGGACTGCCGCAAGAACAGCGCGGCGCGGGCTTCGTTTCGGCGGTGTGTTGCGTGTTTCCGAACGGGGACACCGTGACCGCCGAAGGTGTTTGTCGCGGTCACATCGGGGAAGAGGCACGCGGCGAAGGCGGCTTTGGGTACGATCCCATTTTTGTGACCGAAAGCGGGCGTACGTTTGCCGAACTCACCCCGGAAGAAAAGGATGCCATCAGCCACCGCGGCCGCGCTTTGCGCGCCTTTGCGGAAAAATTAGCAACATATTTGGAGGAAACCTCATGTTAACGAGTAAACAGCGCGCATATCTGCGCGGTTTGGCAAACACGTTGGATCCGATCCTGCACGCCGGCAAAGGCGGTATTTCGGATGCTATGCATAAGCAGGCGGACGATGCGCTCACCGCCCGTGAGCTCATCAAGGGACGTGTGTTGGAAACGGCGCCTGCCTCCACCCGTGAAACGGCGGAAGAGATTGCCGCGGCGGTGAACGCCGAGGTGGTGGGTGTGATCGGTCGCACGTTCGTGCTGTATCGTCGCAATCCGAAGGATCCCGTCATTGATCTGCCGCGCGCCTGATGGGGGCGACAAAACGGTGCGGCCTGTTCGGCGGCACATTTGATCCGATCCACAACGGTCACATCGCGTTGATCTGTACTCTCGCGCGGGAATTGGCGTTGGATGAGGTGGTGCTGATGCCCACCGCGCAACCGCCGCATAAATTGAAAAACGGCATGGCCGCGGCCGAGCATCGCTTGGCGATGTGTCGTTTGGCTACGGCGGATTGTCCGTTCGTGACCGTATCGGATTGGGAAATCCAAAAAGGCGGGGCCAGTTTCACCGTCGAAACACTTCAATATTTGTGCAAGGCGTATCCCGACACGGAATGGTATCTGTTTGTCGGTGCGGATATGTTTTTGACGATAGACACATGGTTTCGCTTTGAAGATATCGCCCGCTGTGCGGTGCTGTGTACCGTCCCGCGGGACGGTGTGACGCGAGAGATCCTGTGCGAAAAAGCGGCGGTGCTCACGGCGCTTGGTGCGCGCACGGTGGTAGCAGATATGACCGCGGTGGACGTGTCGTCCACCATTCTGCGTGAATGTGTGGAACGCGGTGAAACGCTGAACGGATTGGTGCCGTCGGTGGTGGAGGCATATATTATGGAACACAAGTTGTATCAAGATGTAAGCGGCGCTCTCGCAACCGATGAGCAGATCATTGAGATTTTGCGCGGTCGCTTGAAGCCCAAACGCTTCACCCATTCGCTTGCGGTGGCGGACGAAGCGGTGCGGCTGGCCGCCCGGTACGGGGCGGACGCACAAAAAGCAAAAACTGCCGCCTTGCTTCACGATATCATGAAAAACACCCCGCCCGACACCCAGTTGCAACTGCTTGCACGTTACAACGTGGCGATGAGCGAGGTGGAACGCGGTGCGGAAAAACTGTATCACGCCATGAGTGGTGCGGCGTTTGCCGAACACGTGTTGGGTGTAATCGACCGCGACGTGTTGAATGCGGTGCGGTATCACACCACCGCCCGTGCGGGGATGAGCGTGCTTGAAAAAGTGCTGTATCTGGCGGATTTTACCTCGGCCGATCGCGATTACGACGATGTGGACGAGATGCGTCGCCGTGTGGATATCTCGATGGAATCGGCGATGTCCTATGCGCTCACCTATACGATCAAAGATCTTTTAAAAAAGAAAAAGCCGATCCATCCCGATACGGTGGCGGCGTTTAATGAACTGATGTTGCAGGAAGGAGAAGATACGGATGGCGAACACTCCTGAGAGATCGTCGGCGAACAAGGGGAAGAAACCCGCACCCAAACGGACGAATGAGCAAAAGACGGGAACTCGATCGACGCAGACTGCGGCGAAAAAACCGACGCCCAAGAAGAAAAAGAAAAAAGGATACGGCCGTATCATCATCATGACGTTGCTTATCATCTTTATCGTGCTCACCTCGTTGCTGATCTTTAAGATCGGCAAAGCGGTGTTCGATGCGTTCCTCGGTGGCGATGACGGCGGCGACACGCCGTTGCAGGTGAATCCCATTCCGTACGAAACCACCCCTGTGGAACTCAACACCAAGGTGGGTTATTACCTCTTCGGTGTGCTGGGGGAGGATGGCCTGGAAGGGGAAATGGATCTGCTTTCGCTGGTTTGCTTCGATAAAGAGGCGAACACCGTGAACGTGATGCAGATGCCCAAAGCTACCTATCTCGGTGACGACGAGGCTTTCAAAGTGAAGCATTTGTCGGAAGTGTATGCTTCTCCGCAGGATCAGGTATGGTGCGATCAATGCGCTTGCCGCGTGTATGAACCCGCTATCGGCGAGGACAACACTCATAAGGAATGCGGCACCACGCTCGGCACACGGGAAGGTTCTTCCACCGGGAATCTGGCAGAGGTATTTAACCGCCAGTACGGGGTGCCGATCGACGGGTTTTATATCTTTGAGCAGACCACTCTGCGCGATCTTGTCAACTATATCGACGGTATCACCGTGGATCTCGCGTTTGCGGTGACGACGGAAGAAGTCACCTATGCCGCCGGTATGCGCACCATCAACGGCGAAGCGGCGCTGAAATACATTGCCGCAACGGACGATACGGTGGCGGGGGATATCGCGCGGTTCGATCGCTTTCATCAGGTGTGCACCGCTGTGTTGCAACGTCTGTTTGCGTTGGACGACGCCAAACTCACCGAAACAATGCAACAGTTGCAGGTGTGGGATGCCCCCATTCGGGTGGAGTTCGGCGTCACTTACGTGCAGATCGCCGAATTGGTAAAATCCCTGCGGGCGGTCACGCTGGAAAAGATGCAGGTGTATGTGTTGCCGGGCGAAAAAGCCGCCAAGGACGGGGAAGATTATTATTCCGTCCACCGTGCGGAGGTGCTTACGCTTTTGAACGATGCGTTCAATCCGCACCGTGACGACGTCACCGAAAGTGACATCAACTTGACCGAAATTGCGAACACCACACCCGCCGATCTCACCCCCACGCCGCTTTCAAAGTGGAAGGTGGATCAAAGCACCGCGGTGACGCAAGCCACACAAACCGAAGGATAAGAAAGGATAGCGTTTATGGCAGATACCAACACCACCGTGCGCGCGTTGGTGCGCACATTGGATAAGCATAAGGCGGGCAACATCCGTGTGATCGAAGTGGGGGATCTCACCTCGCTTGCAGATGTGTTCGTGATCTGCGAAGGCGGCAGTTCCACGCAGGTGCGGGCGCTGGCGGATTACGCGGAAGAGGAATTGAAGGCACAGGGGATCGTGCCGTTGCGGGTGGAAGGCTATCGCTCGCAAGGGTGGATCGTGTTGGATTACGGGGATGTGGTGGCACACGTGTTCCATCATGAAACTCGCACTTTTTACGATCTGGAACGTCTGTGGAAAGACGGACGTGAAACGGATATAACTCAATTTTTGGATAACGAGGGTGACGATCATGCGGTATGATGCAAAAGTAACCGAAGCAAAATGGCAAAAGATCTGGGACGACAATCACGTGTTTGAGGCCACGGAAGATCATTCCAAACCGAAGTTTTACGGGTTGGTGGAATTTCCGTATCCGTCGGGTGCGGGTATGCACGTGGGACACATCAAGGCATATTCCGGTTTGGAAGTGGTGGGACGTAAACGCCGCAAACAGGGGTACAATGTGTTGTTCCCCATTGGCTTTGACGCGTATGGCCTGCCCACCGAAAACTACGCGATCAAAACGGGTATTCATCCCCGTGAAGTGACCGATAAGAACATTGCTCGTTTCACCGAACAGTTGAAGCGCGTCGGTTTCGCGTTTGATTGGTCCCGCGTGATCGATACCACCGAGGAAGACTATTACAAATGGACGCAATGGATCTTCCTCAAGATGTTTGAAAACGGTCTGGCATTCCGCGACAAAACCCTCGTGAACTATTGCCCGAGCTGTAAGGTGGTACTGTCCAACGAGGATTCGCAGGGCGGAAAATGCGATATCTGCCACAGCGACGTGGTGCAGCGTGCCAAAGACGTCTGGTATCTGCGCATTACCCGTTACGCCGACAAATTGTTGGAAGGGCTCGAAACGGTGGATTATCTGCCCAATGTGAAGTTGCAGCAAAAGAACTGGATCGGCAAATCCACGGGTGCGTTTGTTAACTTCACCCTGAACGGGGCGGAAGAAACCCTGCGTATTTATACCACCCGTCCCGATACGCTGTTCGGCGTGACCTTCATGGTCATGGCACCCGAACATCCGCTGATCGAAAAATATCGCGATCGCATTGCGAACATAGAGGCGCTGGACGCCTATCGCGTCGAGTGCAGTAAGAAGACCGAGTTTGAGCGCACACAGCTTGTGAAGGATAAGACGGGCGTGCGCATCGAAGGTCTCACCGCCGTCAACCCCGTGACGGGCAAGGATGTACCGATCTACATTTCGGATTACGTTATGATGGGGTACGGCACAGGTGCTATCATGGCGGTACCCGCGCACGACGAGCGTGACTACGATTTTGCGAAGAAATTCGGCATTGATATCATTCCCGTTATCGAAGGCGGTAACATCGAAGAAGCCGCGTATACCGGCGACGGCAACGTGATCAACTCCGATTTCCTGAACGGTTGCACCACCAAGCAAGAAGCCATCGAAAAGATGCTCGCGCATTTGCAAGCGCGCGGTATCGGCGAAGCGGGCGTGCAGTACAAAATGAAGGATTGGGCGTTCAACCGCCAGCGTTACTGGGGCGAACCCATTCCGATCGTGCATTGTCCCACATGCGGCATGGTGGCCGTGCCGTACGAGGAGTTGCCGCTTCGCTTGCCGAAGGCGGACAGTTTTGCCCCGGGCACCGACGGCGAAAGCCCGCTTGCGAAGATCGAAGATTTTGTGAATTGCACCTGCCCGAAATGCGGCGGTGCGGCGCGCCGCGAAACCGACACCATGCCCCAATGGGCGGGTTCGTCGTGGTACTTCTTGCGCTACATTGATCCCAAGAACAACGAAGCGCTCGCATCTAAAGAAGCGCTCGAATACTGGATGCCGGTCGACTGGTACAACGGCGGCATGGAACACGTGACGCGTCACATGATCTATTCCCGTTTCTGGCATCATTTCCTGCACGATATCGGCGCGGTTCCTACGGCCGAACCGTATGCCAAGCGTACGGCACAGGGCTTGATCCTAGGCCCCGACGGCGATAAGATGAGCAAATCCAAAGGCAACGTGGTGGATCCGCTGGAAGTGGTGGATGCCTACGGTGCGGACGTGTTGCGCGTGTACATCCTGTTCATGGGCGACTACGAAAAGGCCACGCCGTGGTCGGAAAACGGCGTGAAGGGTTGCAAGCGCTTCCTCGACCGTGTGTGGTCGTTGCAGGAATCGCTGACAGGCGAGGAAGGTCTGTCGGAGGACATGACCGCCCCCTTCCACCGCACGCTGAAAAAGGTGACGGAAGATATCGAGGCAATGAAGTTCAACACCGCGATCGCCGCGATGATGACGTTGCTCAACCAGCTTGGCGAAAAAGGTTCGGTCACCCGCGGCGAATGGCAGATGCTGTTGTCCATGCTCAACCCCTTCGCCCCGCACATCACCGAAGAAATGTGGGAAGCGGCGGGCTTTGAAGGCATGCTTGCCACCGCCCCGTGGCCGGAATACGATGAAGCAAAGTGCGCCGAAAGCACCATCGAGATCGCGGTGCAGGTTAACGGCAAACTGCGCAGTCGCCTGACCGTGCCGGCCGACGTTACCGCCGCCGATGCGATCGCGGCCGCCAAAGCAGACGATAAGACCGCCCCGTTTATCGAGGGTATGCAGTTTGTGAAGGAACTGTACGTACCCGGAAAATTGGTCAACTTGGTGGTAAAACCGCTGTAAAAAACAGCGCTTTGACGAAAAACATAAAAAAGCCAAAAAAATCACAGATTAGTCTTGACGGAAACGATAAAACCGTGTATACTATATAGGCTAATAGCATATTACCCCTGCTTACAGGCGGAGGGAGGGAATACGATGTCAGAAGTCAAGGTCAAAGAAAATGAAAGCTTGGATAGTGCTCTTCGCAGATGGAAGAAGTCCTGCGCTCGCGCGGGTACGCTCGCTGAAGTCCGCAAGAGAGAGCACTATGAAAAGCCTTCTGTCCGACGCAAGAAGAAGTCGGAGGCTGCACGCAAGAGAAAGTTCAAATAAGCGTATGCATCCGCAAACGGGATAGAAGTCATCTTCTATCCCGTTTGTTCATTTCAACAAAGGAGGTGGCGGTATGGGATTGTTTCGTCCCACCTTTCGCCGTCGGCGTATTACCGATATCACGGTGGAAGAATTGACGTCCCAAGGTATCAAAGGCATTCTGCTGGACGTGGATAATACCCTTACCACCCATTATTGCCCCGATTTGTCGGACGAGGTGGCGGCGTGGCTTAAAACCGTGGTGGGGGCGGGTATTGCTCTCACGGTGGTATCCAACGCCAAGCGGTATCGTGTGGAACCGTTTGCCGCCAAGATCGGGCTGTCCTGTGTGTGGCTGGCCGCAAAACCCCTACCGTTCGGCTTTTGGCGCGGTGTGCGCCGCCTCGGCGTGTCGCGTCGGCAATGCCTTGCCATCGGGGATCAAACCTTCACCGACACGCTCGGCGCCAAATTGGCGGGGGTGCGTGTGGTGCAACTCGAACCGATACAATTGGAAGAAGATAAACCGTTTATGATGTTTAAACGGCGGATCGAAGCCTATATTTTAAAGAGGGAGGAACGCCGATGACACCGCGTTTCGGCCCGGCAGGCAACGGGGACGATTTCGTTGCCGCGGGATTAAAACACACTTATGAAGCCCCCGCGTGGTTGCGCACACTTGGACTTTCGGCGTATGAATACCAATGTGGGCGCGGCGTGCGGCTGAATGAAGATACGGCGGCCGCCATTGCGTTGGCGGCGATGCAAAACGACATTGCCGTGTCGGTGCACGCTCCCTATTTCATCTCGCTGGCCTCTGCCGAAGCGGAAAAGCGGGATAACAGTTTGAAATATATTTTGGACAGCGCCGCCGCGGTAGCCATGTTGGGCGGCGACCGTATTGTGGTGCATCCGGGCGGACTCGGTGGGCGCACCCGCGCCGAAGCCACCGCGTTGGCGGTGGAGACCCTTACCCGTGCACAGCACGTGTTGGACGATGCGGGGCTTTCGGCGGTGCACATCTGCCCCGAAACCATGGGGAAGATCAACCAGTTGGGTGATCTGGATGAAGTGCTCACCTTCTGTGAGGTGGACGAACGCTTTTTGCCCTGTGTGGATTTCGGGCATTTGAACTGCCGTGTGCAAGGGGCGCTGAATTCTTCCGAAGCGATCGCCGCGGTGCTTGATACGGTGGAAAACCGCTTGGGGCGCGAACGTATGCGCCGCATGCACATCCATTTCTCCCGCATTGAATACACGGTAGGGGGCGAAAAACGCCACCTCACCTTTGAGGAAACGGTGTTTGGCCCCGAACCGCAACATTTGGCCGAGGCATTGGTGGCACGGGATGCCGCCCCCGTGGTGATCTGCGAATCTGCGGGCACGCAAGCGCGGGATGCTGTCACCTTGTGCCGTCTGTGGAACGAAAGCAAAGGAGTTTTGTGATATGACGTGGGAATGGCAACAACTGGCCGCGCGGTTGGGTGAAGGAGAAGGGGCGCTCATTACCGCCACACCCGATCAACGCCTGCTCACCCACTTTGCCGTGGAAGATGCCACCGTATTGGTGGCACGGGATGCGGCGGTATTGGTGACCGATTCGCGCTATATTGAAGCCGCCGCACGGGACGTAAAGGCAATGGAGGTTCTGTGTCCCCGCCGCTTTTACGATGAAGTGCGTGATTGGCTCTCAGCCCATGGGGTGACGCATTTGCACGTGCAGACACGGCAGATGAGTCTGGCTTCGTTTGCTTCGTGGAAGGGGGCGTTGCCCGCCCTCTCCTTGAACGACAGCGGCGCGTTGGACGAATGGCTTACGGCGTTGCGCACGGTGAAAACCGCGGATCAGATTGCGGCGATCCGTGCCGCACAGGCCCTCACCGACGACGGATTTTCCTATATTCTTACCCGCATCGAAGCGGGACGAACCGAACGGGAGATCGCGCTGGATCTGGAGTTTTACATGCGCCGCCAAGGTGCGGACGGCATGGCGTTTGATTGCATTGTGGTGGCGGGGGAAAACGGCTCGTTGCCGCACGGTGTACCGGGCGACCGCCCGCTTCGCCGCGGCGATCTTGTCACCATGGATTTCGGCGCCAAACTGGACGGTTGGCATTCGGATATGACGCGCACCGTGGCGGTAGGGGAGGTTGCCGATTGGCAACGGGAGATCTACGACACGGTGCTTGCGGCACAGACGGCGTGCTTGAATTCCCTTACAGCGGGAATGACCTGTGCTGCAGGCGATGCTCTGGCGCGCGACGTGATCAAAGACGCAGGCTACGGTGATTGTTTTGGTCACAGCACGGGGCACGGTGTAGGTTTGGCGATCCACGAAGCCCCCTCGCTGTCGCCGGGCGGCGGGGAACGCGTTCTGCAAGCGGGCGAAGTGGTCACGGTGGAACCGGGTATCTATTTGCCGGGACGCGGCGGTGTGCGCATTGAAGATATGGCGGTTATCACCGCCGAAGGGATCGAAAATCTCACCAGATCCCCGAAAAATTTGATAATTTTATAATTTTCCGCGGAAAATTGGCACTTTTTACTTGCATTTCGCGGTTGTATCGGTTACAATAAAGTGTACGAATATGATAAAACATACGGAGGATTAGTATCATGATTTCTGCAGGTGATTTTCGTAACGGCGTTACGTTTGAGATGGACGGTAACGTGTATCAGATCATTGAGTTCCAGCACGTGAAGCCGGGTAAGGGCGCGGCATTCGTGCGTACCAAGGTACGCAACGTCATCGCGGGTTCGGTGGTTGAAAAGACGTTCAGCCCCACCGACAAATTCCCCACGGCGTACGTGGAGCGTAAGGAGATGGAGTATTCCTACTCCGACGGCGATCTGTACTACTTCATGGACGGCGAGACCTAC
>JAZSHJ010000001.1:0-4644 GCA_045533175.1 Acutalibacteraceae bacterium | reverse complement strand
GAAAAACACAAAGAGGATATTTGCTTTTTTGGGGACAGATAAACCAGCCGCCGGAAGCGCATACTGCTTCGAACGGCTGTTTGCATTATGTCAGATCTTCTTGAGAAAAAACAGGGGATATGTTTTCGTAAGGGATCGCTTTGCCGCGGATGACAGCGGATTTCACCATGGGAACGGCACGGATGTATTCCGCACGGCCGGGGCAGAGGGGATAAAATCCCAATGCCGCAAACAGAAACCACGCCGCCATCGTGCCATTGTCCTCGTCGCCGGGGAATCCGTCGGCACGATAACTGAACACTTCGTTTGCCATGCGATGTATCCAATAGGTTGCTTTTTCGGGTTCGCCCAACGCGGCGTATAACCACGGATAATGAAAACTCGGTTGATTGGAAATGGCGCATTGTCCGTAATCGCAGGCGGCCATTTCGGTCATTTCGTGAATTTCAAATCCGTACGCTCCCACGTGATACTGCGGAGGCTGATTGAACAGCGTATCCAGTTTTTTCAAAAAGGCGTCGCGCCCACCGTATAGTGCCACCATGCCGTCAAGATCGTGCGGCACGGCAAAGGAGTTTTGCCACGCGCTGCCTTCGGTGTAATCGCCGCCCCACGCGAAGGGATCAAAGGTTTCGGGGGCGGTCATGCGGCCCTCTTCATCTCGGCTGCGCATAAAATCGGTAGCGGGATCATAGAGGTTGCGGTAATTCTTCGCGCGTTGGCGGTACTCGGTTGCCACAGCCTCTTCGCCCAGCAGATCGGCAATTTGTGCAATGCAAAAATCCCCATAGGCGTAATCCAGCGTTTGGTTCACGCTCTCTTTCACGCTGCGCGGCACATACCCGTGCTCACGGTAAAACGCCACGGCTTGCCGACCAAAGGGGTGCACGCCTTCTTCTTCGGCGTGGTGTCGCATGCCTTTCAGCGCGGTTGCAAGATCGTCGGGGGAGAGCATCCCTTTCACGGCACCGTCTGCCAACACCGCATCGATCAACGTGCCGGGCATAATGCCGAATTCCCGCATGGAGGGCCAGCGCGGAAGCCAGCCGCTGTCGCGGTAACCTTGCAAGTACCCTTGCAAAATTTCGGGTAAAATGTCGGGCAGGATCAGCGAAAACAGCGGATACACCGTGCGGTAGGTGTCCCAAAACCCGTTGTTTGTGTACATATAGCCTGCTTTGACGGTGGCGGATTGTGCATCAAAATGCACGGGAGTACCGTTTGCGTCGTATTCATAGGTCTTGTTCGGGAACAGCAAGGTGCGGTACAGACAGGAATAAAAGGTGCGGCGCAATTCCTCGTCGTCGGCAGTAATCTCCACCCGCCCGAGCAACGATTCCCATGCGGCGGCAGCGTCTTCCTTCAGTTGGTCGAACGAGCGCTCACCGCACTCTCTTTGCAGGTTGCGCAAAGCTTGCTCTGCGCTGATAAACGAAACGCCCAGCCGCACCGTACCGCAGCGCGAAGTCAATGCTACGTGTGCGCCGTCTTCTGCCGTCACCGAATCCTCCCACGAAAATCCGTGGTCAAACTCCAGCACGAAATGCATGCAAAACGGCGCGTTCTGTGCAGGGACTTTGATGTAATCGGTTGTGCCGTAGATGCGTCGGTTTTCCGCATCGGGGGTGACGGTGATACCGCCTTCTACCCGCAACAGCGAAAGGAACGGGGTGACCTCTTCGGGAAAGGCGTAGCGTATCGCCGCACCGCGTTCGGTGGGTGTGAGTTCAAAGCAGCATCCGCACCGCAAAAAATCCAGTTTCATATAATGCGGTTGTAACACCGCCTCTTCGGGGCGATATCCCGACCAGCGAAGGTGCGGGTTAAAGGCTTTGTTCGCGCCTGCCTGCGGCAGCAAGAGCAACGTGCCGAAATCGCCTACCCACGGACTGGGCTGGTGAGTTAAACGCACGCCTTCCAGCGCACGGTCGGCGGGGTGGTAAAACCAGTTGCCTTTTTGCTCGGTCTGAGGAGCAAAGGCGGCCATGCCAAACGGCCGTTGCACCAACGGCAGCGTGTTGCCGTGCGAAAACCGCGGCACCGAAGCCGTTCCCTGCCGAATGTTTACGTAATCTAAAAGGGACACAAGCCAACACTCCTTTCATAAGGAAATATAACACACCCCTTGCCGTTTGACAAGGGGTATAAGGTTCATTTTCGGTTACATTGCACCGCACGCATCCAGCACGGTTTTGAAAAGTGTGAGTTCGTAATCGGGGGTGTAAGGGTTTTCCCGTTCCCCGCGCACCATGGCGGCAAAAGCGGCCATCATGGCGTCGTAACGGTCAAGCGGAGCGCTGCGGCTTTCTTCGCCCCATTCGTGCCATCCGTCGGTTGTGCGCACCGTGCGATGGGTACATAACGCACCGTTTCCGTCGGGAATATACCATTCCAACGGTTTCAGTTCCACCGTCCCCTTGGTGCCCACCACCACCAACTGGCGGCGAGCAAATCCGCCGCGCTCCACCGCCGCGGTGCGCACGAAGGAGATGCCGTGCGGATATTCCAGAATCGCCGTGCCGCAATCGTCGGCGGTCACGCCGTCCGTGCCGCTGCATTTGTTCAGCGGAATCACACGATCGGGTGCGCCTTGTATTTGCAAAACAAGGTCGATCAAATGACACCCCAAAAAGAACATCATGCCACCGGGGAAATTTTGGAGCCATTGGCGTGTGGCGGCGGGGTGAAAGCAGCTCATCTGCGCTTCGGTTGCCAAAACATCCCCCCATTTGCCGGATTTGACCTCTTCCAGCAATTCCTGCACAAAGGGGTTATAGCGATACATGTATCCCGTGTGGAACACAATTTCGTTTTCCTTAACGGTGCGGATCAATCGTTCAAACGCGGCAAGCGACACGCCGCCCGGCTTTTCCATGTGAATGTGTTTGCCGTGCTCGGCCGCCATCTGTGCGTGTTTTGTGAGAAAGATCTCATCGGTTTCAACCGTTACCGCGTCGATGGTGGGATCGCAAAGAATCTCTTCCACCGTCATTTCGCAGAGGCCGTCGTATCCCGCCATTTTGTAGGGGATGCGTTCGCGCTCGTTTTCGGGCAGAGCATATCCCACCACCTCGAACAAGTCGGTCTGCTTGCGCAAGGATGCCAACACCGCGCAACTGTGGCTGTTTTGATTCGCCCCGATCTGGGCAATGCGCACTTTTCGCATACATACCCCTCCTTACGTGTTTCAGTATACACGGGGAATGCGTCGAATGCAAGATAGAATTGTGGCAACAGACAGGTAATTTTCTTGAAGGAAGCAGGGAAAGGACATAATAAAAAGGACTTGGGAACACTCCCAAGTCCTTTTCTTATACAGATCTTACTTCAGAGCATCTTCAACCGCCACCGCGCAAGCAAACGTTACTTTAAGGGCGAAACTTTTTCGTGTACCGGTAAGCCACGCAATGTGGGGTGTTTCGCATTGCCGGTTGGCAAAATCCAAACCGTTTTAAAATCAAACAACGAGTTTGAAATCGGTTGCTCGTAACCGTCGCCCTGCAAATAGTAACAGTTGATCGGCGCGACACCGTTTCGGGTGTCACATATATCAAAAGTAAGAGGTGCATGCTGCATACCGTAATTGTAGCATTCTGTTATGCTGCCATACGTCAGAAAATCACTACCCACAATTCCGCCTGCACTCTTTTTGGAGACGGTTTCACCAAAATTCCAACATTGTTTTACTTCAACGTCGTACATCGTATTGCCGACAATACCACCTGCATGATCGACGCCGTCTACATTTCCCGCGTTACAGCATCTTTCGAACGAGCCCCAAGCTTCGCCGACAATACCGCCAAGTTCTACGCCCATATCGGTTTTATCAATCACGTTGCGAACCGCTCCCAAGTTTAAGCAATCGCTGAGTACGGCTTCTTCTCTTGTTACACCACAAATGCCACCGGCATCATCGGCAGCAGATACCGCGCCACGATTTTCGCAGAAACGCAAAGTTCCCTGTTCCACTCGTCCGACAATTCCCCCTGTTGCATCACCATACACACGCGTGTTGCTTACTACTGCGTAATTCACGCAATAGGTCACAGATGCTGTAGGTTCAAAAAACAGTTTTGCAACAATACCGCCGGTGTCATTACCGTTGTTTTGAATGTTACCATAGTTGGAACATTGTGTAACCGTTCCGCGTGCCATTGCCACGATACCGCCGACACTGGAGCCGGAATCGCCGCGCACCTCACCATAATTTACACAGTTGCTGACAATCGAATTTGCACCTGTTGAAGCAGATATACCGGCCTGATAGGATTGATAGCCCGGTGCAGCACCGGTCACCAAACCGTCAGTGGTACAATCCAGAATTTGGCCGCCTTCATCGGTGCTGGCTACCAGCAAAGAAGCGCTGAGTCCGTTGCTGTGCACTTCTGTACGTGTATGGCAGTTTTGAATGATTCCGCCATTGTACACCGCGAGCACAGCGGCTTTGTGTTCTTCTTCGCTGTAAAACAAACTGTCTACAACGTTTAGATTTTTGACGGTTGCGCCTTCGTGCATACAATATATCAGCGCGGCATCTGCATTTTGCTCTGTTGATCCATCCACACAGCAATACAACCCCGAAATGGTATGTCCCTGTCCGTCAAATGTGCCTGAAAAATATTTGATAGGGTTAAAATTAACAAG
>JAZSHJ010000031.1:0-4165 GCA_045533175.1 Acutalibacteraceae bacterium | reverse complement strand
CGGGTGAATACGGCACAGGCACCTATCACCACGAATTTGAGGGAATTCTGAACAACCTTGCCCGCCGCCACCGCGAGACCAAAAGCAGTTGGATGCGGGAAGAACTGGAGATGTATATGAGCCAGACACCCTGCGGCGGGTGTAACGGGCAACGCCTGAAGCCCGAAAGTCTGGCGGTCACCGTGGGCGGGCGCAACATCATGGAATTTTGCGACCTTTCGGTGGAAGATGCCTTGGCGGCGGTGGATGCTCTGGTGCTGACCGAACGCGAGCAGATGATCGCGCGGCAGATTTTGAAAGAGATCCGTTCTCGCTTGGGCTTTTTGCAAAACGTGGGGCTTGACTACCTCACCCTGTCCCGCGCGGCAGGATCGCTGTCGGGCGGCGAAGCACAACGCATTCGCCTGGCCACCCAGATCGGCTCTTCGCTGACGGGGGTGTTGTACGTTCTGGACGAGCCGAGCATCGGCTTGCATCAGCGGGATAACGAAAAACTCATTGCCACCCTACGTCACCTGCGCGATCTCGGCAACACCCTGATCGTGGTGGAACACGACGAAGATACCATGCGGGCGGCGGATTATGTGGTGGATATTGGTCCCGGTGCGGGTGTGCACGGCGGCGAAGTGGTGTTTGCAGGTACTCCGCAACAGTTGATGGCGTGCCGCCATTCGCTCACGGGGGATTATTTAAGCGGACGCCGCCGCATTCCCGTGCCCACCACCCGCCGTGCAGGTAACGGACAATGGCTCACGGTGCGCGGGGCGGCGGAAAATAATCTTAAGGATAATGACGTTTCCTTCAAACTCGGTGCGCTCAACCTTATCACGGGCGTGTCGGGATCGGGAAAATCCTCCCTTGTAAACGAGATCGTTTACAAAAAGTTGGCGGGGGCGCTCAACCGCGCCCACACCTTCCCCGGCAAGCATCGCGCGGTGGAAGGGTTGGAGCATCTGGACAAGGTGATCGCCATCGATCAAGCGCCTATCGGGCGCACTCCGCGTTCCAATCCCGCTACCTACACCGGCGTTTTCAACGATATCCGCGAATTGTTTGCCGCCACCCCCGACGCCAAAGCGCGCGGATACAGCGCGGGGCGCTTCTCCTTTAACGTAAAGGGCGGACGGTGCGAAGCCTGCGAAGGCGACGGCATTGTGAAGATCGAAATGCATTTTCTGCCCGACATATACGTACCGTGTGAAATTTGCAAAGGCAAACGCTACAACCGCGAAACGCTGGATGTGCTGTATAAAGGAAAAAGCATTTTTGACGTGTTGGATATGACGGTGGAAGAAGCTTGCCGCTTCTTTGCCCCCTTGCCGAAAATCGCCCGCAAATTGCAAACGCTGTTTGACGTGGGATTGGGGTATATTAAACTGGGACAACCGGCCACCACCCTTTCGGGCGGCGAGGCACAGCGGGTGAAACTGGCCACCGTACTCGCACGCCGCGCCACGGGACGCACCGTGTATATTCTGGACGAGCCCACCACGGGGCTGCACACCGAGGATGTGCGCCAACTGATCGACGTTTTGCAACGCTTGGTGGAAGGCGGCAACACGGTGCTTGTGATCGAGCACAATTTGGACGTCATTAAAACCGCCGACTATATCATCGACCTCGGCCCCGAAGGCGGCAGTCGCGGCGGCGAGTTAGTGGCGGCGGGCACTCCCGAAGAGATTGCCCGCAACGAAGCGTCCCACACAGGGCGGTATCTGCGCCCTTTATTGGAAAAGGAGTGAAACGTATGTTAGACGTTATCATCATCGGCGGCGGCGTGGCAGGACTCAGCGCCGCCATCTATGCTGCACGCGCCCGTTTGGATGCAATCACCTTGGAACGTGCCTTCCCCGGCGGACAGGCATTGGAAACACCGGAAGTGGAAAACTATCCCGGTGTTCCCCACACCGACGGCATCACCCTCTCTTCCCTCATTGCGGAGCAGGCAAAAAGTTTGGGGGCAGATATTCGCACCGCTGATGTGACCGCGTGGGAAGCGGTGAACGGCGGATTTTCGGTGCACACCGCCACCGAAACGCTTACCGCCCGCACGCTGGTGATTGCCACAGGTGCTACCCACCGCCCGCTTGGTGTAAAGGGGGAAGACTTGTTTCGAGGAAAAGGTGTGAGTTACTGCGCCACCTGTGACGGTCGCTTTTATCGCGGCAAGACGGTGGCGGTGGTGGGCGGCGGCAACACCGCGGTGGAAGATGCGCTGTATCTGTCCCGTTTGTGTGAACGGGTGTATCTTATTCACCGACGGGATACGTTGCGGGCAAGCCGCGCGCTGCAAGAGCAACTGTTTGCCACCGAAAACATCACCCCCGTCTGGAACACCACGGTGCAGGAGTTGTGCGGCGAAGGACGGTTGCAGGAACTAAAATTGCTGACCGACGGCAAGGAAAACACCTTAACAGCTGACGGCGTGTTTGTGGCGGTGGGCGTGATCCCAAACGTCGGGCCCTTTGCCGATCTGCCCCATGACGAGCAAGGATTTTTGTTGGCGAATGAAGACGGTGTCACTCCCACGGCGGGTATTTTTGCCGCAGGTGACATCCGCCATAAGACCTGCCCCCAACCCATCACCGCCGCCGGCGACGGTGCCGCCGCCATCAGCGCCGCGGAACGGTATTTGAATGAGATGAAGTGACTTTCGCTACAGGCGAAGTACACTTCATGTTGTGAACCAGCACTTCACATACCCCACAAAGGCCGTGTTTTATTTTAAAACACCCAACAAATCATGCAAAAAAAGACGCCTTGTGCATTGCACAAGGCGTCTTTTTTTGTTACGTTCTTATTCCTCGTCTTCGAGTTCGTCGTCTTCTTCGATCTCAAACTCCAGACTTTCGCCGCAGTTGGGGCAAGCAATGCCGCCTTCCAGCAGGGTGTCTTCATCCACACAGAAGGTGGTGTCACAGCTGGGGCAGGTCACATCGTAAAATTCGTCGCCGCAATCTTCGCCGCAAGAGGCGCAGTCGCCGTCGCAGTAATCGTCCTCGTCTTCGTCCCAATCCTCATAGAAATCGGATTCCAACAGGTCGAGATCTTCATCGATCGCATCCACCTGCTCGGTCAATTCGGCGGTGTAATCCTCCAGATCCTCCAGCGTGGTGGCAAGATCGCTCAGCACATCTAGCACCGCGGTGAGGACTTTGCCCTCTTTCGTCGCCTGATCGATGTCCATGCCTTCGACCAACCCTTTGAGATATGCAACCTTTTCCGTGATAGTAGCCATAACAGATCCTCCTTTATTGTGGCGTATACGTGTTTAACTTACGCGCGCTCCATGTACTCGCCGGTGCGGGTATCCACGCGGATCATTTCGCCCTCGTCGATGAACAGGGGCACACGAATCTCCGCGCCGGTTTCCAGCGTGGCGGGTTTGGTCGCGTTGGTGGCGGTGTCGCCCTTAAAGCCGGGATCGGTCTGAGTAACCTGCAGTTCCACAAAGTTCGGCGCTTCCACACCGAACACTTTGCCCTTATAGGACATGACGCGGCACACCATGTTTTCCTTCACGAACTTGAAGCTGTCGGACAGCACATCCGCGCCGATCGGAACGAGTTCGTAGCTTTCGGGATCCATGAAGTAGTACAGATCGCCGTCGCTGTAGGAATATTCCATTTCCTTACGCTCGACATACGCGGTGGGGAATTTGTCGGTGGGGCTGAACGTCTTTTCAACCACCGAACCGGCAATCACGTTACGCACCTTGGTACGGACGAACGCAGCGCCCTTGCCCGGCTTCACGTGCTGGAACTCAATGATCTGATACACGTTACCGTCCATTTCAAAGGTAACGCCGTTACGAAAATCACCTGCAGAAATCATACTATTATACCTCCGTATGTTTTATTACATTCGTACACCTTATTGTAACCGATACGAACGGATATTGCAAGTAAAAAGTGGCAATTTCCCGCTGAAAATTATAAAATTATCAAATTTTTGGGGGATTTTGTCAGATTTTCAATACCACTCTCGGTGATGACCGCCATGTCTTCAATGCGGACACCGCCTTTCCCGGGCAGGTAGATGCCGGGCTCCACCGTCACGACCTCGCCCACTTGGAGCGGGCGGTCGCCCCCGCGAGGAGACAGCGACGGCGCTTCGTGAAGTCGGATCGTAGCCATGTCGTTCTGTGAGCCAAGGAGTTGGCACA
>JAZSHJ010000127.1:0-7554 GCA_045533175.1 Acutalibacteraceae bacterium | reverse complement strand
GAATGGGCTGTACTCCTTACCTCATTTTTCATTGTTTAAAACCTCCTTGTTCCTCTTGTGATGCGGTCGCCAAACCTTCACTAGAGTATCACGGAGGTTTTTCTTTGCCAAGGCTTTTTATCTCCCCTGGTAGAACCAGGGTTTGTTTCATGCCTAAAGGCCCCAAGTCGAAAAGGATATTCGGCAAAGCCGAATATCCTTTTTTTGCGAAAAAATATGTAAAATCTGCTTTTCCGCTATCTTCACCTTGCATTTTGATACGGGGTATGATACTGTGATTTTTGTAATAATGTAGTATATTATAAAGGAACGTGACGCGGTATGAACAACAAAACCAAACTGCTGTGTGTCGGCATCGGCGGCTATGCCGAAGTGTATTTGAACGCCCTGTTGGCACAAAACGATCCCTCGTTTGAAATCGTGGGCATGGTGGAAGTCGCACCCGACCGTTGCCGCCATTATCCCGCACTTGCCGCCGCGGGCGTGCCGCTGTACGATACGATCGAAGCGTTTTACGCCGCGCACACGGCCGATCTCGCCATTATCACCACCCCCATTTTTCTGCACACCCGTCAGGTGCTGTGTGCGTTGCAGAACGGCTCGCACGTAATGGTGGAAAAGCCGCTGTGCGGCGTGTCAGCGGAAGAAGCTCTCATTAACGAAGCCGCCGCCAAGGCGGGAAAATTCGTGATAGTGGGCTATCAATGGAGTTATTCCAATGCCATCAATGCCCTGAAAGCAGACGTGACGGCGGGGGTATACGGCGATCCCGTGTTTTTAAAAACGCTGGTACTGTGGCCGCGTCCGAAGGAGTATTTCACCCGCGGCACGGGATGGGGCGGCAAACGCCTGGCACCCGACGGCACCGTGATGAACGACAGCGTGTTGAACAACGCCACCGCGCATTATCTGCATAATATGCTGTACGTCACGGGCGGGGCTTACGGCCGCGCCGCCGAAGTGTGTGATCTGCGCTGTGACCTTTCACGTTTGAATGCCATTGAAAACTTTGATACCGCGGCGATGCGCATGACGTTGGACAACGGAGCCGAAGCGTTGTGCCTTGTGTCCCACGCCACCGAAAAACTGCAAGATCCGCTGTTCTGCTACCGTTTCACAAACGGCACCGTCACCTTCGATGGCGGCGAGATCGTGGGTGTCACGGCCGACGGTGTCGAACGCCGTTACGGCAATCCCGGTGCGGATGTCAACCAAAAGATCTTTGAAGCCATCCGTGCGGTGAGCGAACCCGACTATCTGCCGCCGTGCGGCGTATCCACCGCGGCGGCGCAGGTGCGTTGCATTGAAAAAGTGCAACAAACCCCCATCCGTCCCATCCGTGAAACCGCCGTTAAGGCGCGGGACAACTTCCTGTTTGTCGACGGTTTGTACGAACTGTTGCTGCGCTGTTACGAAGAGGAAACCCTTCCCTCGGATCACGCCGTTTATGAGGAGATGATCGTCCAATGACACACGAAGAGTTTTTTGATTATTCCGCTTTTACTCAACCGGCCCCGCTTTCACAAACGGTCACCTTTGCCGCCATTGGTCTGGCACACGGCCATATTTACGGTATGTGTAACGGACTGTGCCGTGCGGGTGCAAAACTCAAATACGTGTTCGACACCGATCCTGCGTTGGTGGCGCGCTTTTTGCAGACTTTCCCCGACGTGACGGTGGCGGCAAACGAAGAGGATATCCTTTCCGATCCCGCGGTGCAACTGGTCGCTTCGGCAGACATACCCGCCCGCCGCGCACCGCTGGGTGTGCGGGCCATGCAAGCGGGCAAAGATTTCATCAGCGACAAAGCCCCTCTCACCACTTTTGAGCAACTGGATGCGATCAAAGCGGCGGCTTCCGCCACGGGGCGCAAATTCATCACCTATTTCGGTGAAAGCGTAGATTCAGAATCCATGACCTTTTTATACGATCGTATCGCCCGCGGCATGCTCGGGCGGGTGTTGAACGTGACGATCTGTGCCCCCCACGTACTGAACGCCCCGTCCCGTCCCGCGTGGTTTTTCCGCCGCGAAGACACAGGCGGCGTGCTCATCGACATCGGCTCGCATCAAGTGCATCAATTTTTGAAGTTGACCGGCAACAAAACCGCCGCCATCACCTCGGCGCGGGTGGCGAACTATCGCTTCCCGCAATATCCGGGCTTTGACGAAGCAGGCGACATGTTGCTCACGGGCGAAAACGGTGCCACCGCATTCTTGCACATTTCGTGGGATTTCCCCGTGGGGCTCGGCACATGGGGCGATCCGCGTATCATCATTGAAGCTGAAAAAGGCTATGTGGAAATCCGTAAAAACGTCAACATCGGGGTGGATAAAACGGGCGAACACGTCTTTTTGGTCACCGAAGAAGGCACGTTTTATGACAGCGTACAGGGCAAGATCGGTTCCCCCTTCTTCCATCGCGTGTTGGCGGACGTACTCCATCGCACCGACACCGCTGTCCCGCTTTCACAAACGCTCGCCACCATGGACATCTGCCTGAAAGCACAAAAGCAGGCGTTGGAGGTGCATGCATGAAATTCCTGACCGAACAACGTGACGGCATCTCCGTGCTGTATTTAACGGACGATGTATACCACTACTCTTTCGGTTATTACAGCGCCAACAAGTGGGTAGATGCCAACCGCATAGTGTTGGTGCGCAGCACCGAACCCGAACTGAAAGCATTCAGCCGCCACGCCCAACTGGTGTTGGTGGATCTCGCGGCACAAACCGAAACCCTGCTCACCGACCTTCCCCCTTCCCCGCCGCGCGCGTTCGGATCGGGATATATTGAAGGCTACGTAGTGAACGGGTGCGATCTGTACTATCTTCTAAAAAGCGAAACCGGCGACGAACTGTGGCACATGAACGTGGAAACGGGTAAAAAACGCCGCATGTATTCCCATCCGAACGATCTCTACTTCCCTCATATCACAAACGACGGGAAGTTTTTAAACTTGGAGATCCACCCTGCAAACGATTGTGAACCCTTCTGCTGTTTGCGTGTGAACACCAAAACCGATGAAGCGGAAATTCTGTTTGAAAAGCGTTTCCAAAAACCCCTTCACGAAGTGGCACACATCATGATCTCCCCCACCGATCCTAACACGGTATTCTTTTGCCACGAGGGCAACACCTTCTACGTGAGCAACCGCTTGTGGTTATATACCAAAGAGGGCGGCATGCACCCCCTTGCCAAACAACGACTGGATGAAAACGGCAACCTGGGCGATTGCTTCGGACACGAATGCTGGACGCCCGACGGCAAGGGCTTGTGGTTTGTAAAATACAAATGTTCCCCCCTGCCACCGCGCGGGCTGTGTTATGTCAGCACCGAAGGGGAACAAACCGACGTGCAATATCAAGCCTATCCCTACTGGCATGTGTGCTGTGCGCCGAACAATCGGTATCTTGCGGCCGATACCCAAAACGACGCCTACAGCGGTGTCTGCTTCATCGACACCGCAACGGGACGGGAAACCATGGTGCTGAAAGCCGGCACCACATGGCAACATCCCACCCATCCGCATCCGTCCTTCAACTTGGATTCGTCACTGCTCATCTTCCACGAATGGAAGGGCGAAAAAGTCGCGCTGGGACTTATCCGCACGGCAGATCTTGTAAAATAAACGGAGGCGCGTTATGAACATTACACACGAAACGGTAAACGGTGTGAACGTCACCCGCATCGGGGATGACGCCTATCACTACGCCTTCGGATACTATTCCTCGAACAAATGGCCGGACGATCACCGCATCGTCCTTTCCCGTCAACCCGTCGATATCCCGATGTCCTCCAAGTTTTACATTGAGAGCGAAGCGGTACTGGTGGATATCCAAGCGCAAACCGAAGATGTGCTCGGCACCTTTATTCCCGCCATCGTACACGGACACATACTGTATGGCATCGAATGGGGCGAAAACCAGCGTTGCCTGTTCAGTTTGGATATAAACACCCGCGCCCGCCGCGACCTGCTCTTCACCGAAAAGCTTGTGGACGATATTTTCTCGGTCACCGATGACGGCGAAACGCTGGTGTTCGCCCTGCGCGAACCGGACGACCACAGCCGCGCGGTGTGCTATGCGCTGGATACGGCAAGCGGTGAAATAACCGCGCTGTTTGAAAAACGGTTTCAACCACCGTTTGCCATCACCAATCACTATATGGTCAACCCCAAAAATCGCGATCAAGTGTTTTTCGCCCACGAAGGCAACACCTTCTATGTGAGCAACCGTTTGTGGTTGTTTGAAAAGGATAACGGTGTGCGTTGCATTGCAAAGCAGCGGTTGGACGACGACGGCAACCTCGGCGACTGCTTTGGTCACGAATGCTGGGCGGCGGACGGCACGGGTTTGTGGTTTGTGAAGTACCCCTGCTCTCCCCTGCCGCCGCGCGGGCTGTGCTTCGCGGGGGTGGACGGCCGACAAACCGACGTGCAATACGGCGGCTACCCCTACTGGCACGTGTGCTGTGCGCCGAACAACCGTTACCTCGCGGCAGACACCCAAGGTCCGGGATACAGCAGCGTGTGCGTCATTGATACCCAAACGGGCAAAGAAGCGGAAGCGTACCGTGCCGGCTTTGTGTGGTCACATCCCGCACACCCTCATCCCGCTTTCTCTCCCTCGTCCGAACAGGTCATTTTCCACGATCTGAAGGATGGCCAACTGACACTCGGCATTGTTCGCACCGCGGACGTGTTACGATAACACACAAAAGGGTTGTGAACCTATTGGTTCACAACCCTTTTTACATTTTCTCTTCGGCAAGCAAAATATCCAAAAACGCACCGACACAACCAACCATATCGGCCTCACGCCAGTACACACAGGTATTGCGGTGATATCCGCCCGCCGTGCGCAACACCACTCCTTCGGGAAACTGCCCTTGCCACGAAATCGACGGCACAAACGCCACACCCAATCCCAACTCCACACATTTTCGTATGTAAAACGGATCGTCGCTTTGCAAAGCAATGCGCGGCGTCACACCAAACGCACGGCAGATCTGCTCGGTCAGCCCATACAAATTACTCCCGCTGCTCATGGTAATAAACGCACATTCCGAAAGCGCTTCGGCCGTAATGTCTTGCGTTGCCAAACGGTGATCTCGCGGAACAGCCAGCAAAATCTCCTCCGAAAGAACGCGCCGCTGTTGCCACCCTTCTTGCAAAAGCCCTTCTTGCGCGATCAACAAATGAAAATCCCCTTCACTCGGTTGCACCCCGTGGTGGATCACGATATTCACTTCGGGATAACGGCGACGGTAGATGTCCACCGCCTGCATCACCAATCGGCGGTTGGTATTGATCGCAAGCCGCAATTCTCCCGCATTTTCACGCGCACACACAGCCGCCCTCGCCTGTTCCAACAAACGCAGCCCCGCACGGGCTTTTTCCCAAAACACACGTCCCTGTTCGTTCAAGGCCAAACTGTTGGCCCGTCGTTCAAACAACGATACCTGCAATTCCTTTTCCAACCGTTTTACACTTTGTGAAACGTCCGACGGCGGCACACCGAACCGTTTGGCGGTATGCGAAAAATTCTCACACGCCGCCGCCTCACAAAAATACTGCAACTGCAACAGCTCCATCTCTTTCACCTCAATCACCAGTATATCACCAATCGCTATAACTTTCAACATACGCTACCACATTTTATTTCATTCTTTACAATATAGCAAAATATGATATCATAAAGGCAAAGGAGTGATTTGCATGGCAGAATTATTGGAAATCATCATGATCGTCAGTTTCGGTGCCTCCTGGCCTCTGAACGTGTTAAAATCGTGGCGCGCCCGCACCGTGAAAGGCAAAAGCCTGCCGTTTTTGTGCCTCATTTTCTTTGGCTACATCGCAGGCATCGCCTCCAAACTGGTGAACGAAACGTACATGGCCTCCATCGGCGAAAAGTGGTACGTGCTGTTCTTCTACGTGCTGAACCTCGTAATGGTCGGGGCGGACTTGTGTCTGTACGCACGCAACTACCGTCTGGACAAGAAAGCGGAGAGCGCCCGTGCGTAAGATCGTCGACATCCCCTACTGCGGCAGCAATCACCCGATGCAACGGTTAGACTTACATCTCCCCGACGCGGCAGAGTTCCCTGTGTTCGTGTATTTTCACGGCGGCGGGTTGGAAAACGGCTCGCGCCGCGATTGTCTACCGATGGACAGTTATCTCGTCGCCCACGGCGTGGCGGTGGCCGAAGCGGAATACCGCATGTATCCGACGGCACATTACCCCGATTTTGTGGAGGATGCCGCGGCAGCGGTCGCGTGGGTGCGTGAACACATCAGCGAATACGGTCACGCAACCGGCATCTTTGTGGGCGGCAGTTCGGCCGGCGGGTATCTCTCCATGATGCTCTGCTTCGATAAGCGGTAGCTCGCGCCCTACGGCATCGATCCTGCCACACTCGCAGGTTTTGTGCACGACGCCGGACAACCTACCGCCCATTTCAACGTCCTGCGGGAACGCGGGGTGGATTCCCGCCGTGTGATCGTGGATGAAACCGCCCCGCTGTATCACATCGGCACCGCCGACACACTCCCCCCCATGCTGTTCATCGTATCGGATGACGATATGGAAGGACGGTATGAACAAACCCGGTTGGTGCTTGCCACCTTGCGACATTTCCGTTATAATATGGCCCGCGTGTACTACCGTGAAATGCACGGCAAGCATTGTGCATACGTAAGAAAGACCGATAAAAACGGCGACAGCGTCCTCGGGCATCTTGTGCTTGAATTCATGCAAAAATAATCAAAAATCACCGTCTTTTACAAGACGGTGATTTTTTACTTATTTTCGCGCAAAACTATGCATCGACCGTGTTTTACAAATTCTACTATTTGTAACCTTTTTTCAACAAAAAACATTCCCAAAAAATGGTTTTCAACGCAATTTCTCGTGAAAAACCCACGACAAGGCGTGGTTTATCCACATTTTCCACCGAGTTTTCCACAATTTCGGGGAAAACTTTCCCTTGTTGCCGTTTTACGAACAGTAATAACGCCTTGCCAGCAAAAAGGCAAAATGGCACAAAACCCGCCGTTTTCATCCCCTAATTTATCCCTTTTTACCTGCATAGTTATCCACCTGTCGTGTCATACTGAAACTGTAAAAAAGGAGGGCATTTGTATGCTGAAAGGAGTCCATCATCAGATGATCGAAATAGGGGCTGCGGGCAATCCGTATTTTGAACGGGCGCTGTTGGTTCTTCGTCCCGATTGCACCGATCCCAACGCCGCCCACCTTGCCGAAGAGGCACGACGCATGTTACAAGCGGTGGGCGGATACACCGCGCTGTATAAAAACCGCCGCCGTGCCCGCACCATGCGATTGGTATGGAGTTTGTTGGGACTCGGCGCAGGCGTGGCGCTCGGCTTTTTGATCGCCGCATTATAAATGGTATAAAAAATCACCGACAACGAATTGTTGTCGGTGATTTTGCTTTGGCGCCTTTAGGCATGAAACAACCCCTGGTTCTACCAGGGGAGATAAAAAGCCTTGGCAAAGAAAAACCTCCGTGATACTCTAGTGAAGGTTTGGC
>JAZSHJ010000123.1:0-4440 GCA_045533175.1 Acutalibacteraceae bacterium | reverse complement strand
CATGGCTACGATCCGACTTCCAAGGTGGTTTGTCGCATCGACGGTGTGGGCGAATTTGTGAAGGAGATCATGCTGGAACCCCACCAAACGGCAGAGCTTGCGGTGGAGGACCTTCTTATCCGAAACGCACGTTTGTGGTATCCCGTGGGATACGGCGATCCGTCGTTGTATACCGCCCGCATTGCGCTCACGGTGAACGGCGCGGTTTCGGATGAAAAGTTCTTCCGCTTCGGTGTGCGCCGTGTGGAATACCCCGTGGTCGATGGCGTCCTTTCGATTGTGGTGAACGGACGTCGCGTGTGTTGCGTGGGCGGAAACTGGGGGATGGACGATGCCACCTCCCGCAATAACGGCCGTGATTACGATATTAAGATCCGTATGCACCGCGACTTGAATTTTAACATGATTCGCAACTGGGTGGGGCAGACCAACGATGCGGCGTTTTATGAAGCATGTGATACATACGGCGTGATGGTGTGGGACGATTTTTGGTTGGCCAACCCCGCGGACGGTCCCAATCCGTTTGATACGGCCATGTTTATGGCCAACGCCGAGGATAAGGTGAAAAAGGTGCGCCGCCATCCGTCGGTGGTGCTGTATTGTGCCCGCAACGAAGGGTATGCCGTCGAACCGTTGAAGAGTGCCTTGCCCGCACTTGTTGCACGGTTGGATCCGAAGCGATTGTTCCTTGCCCATTCGGCCGCCGATGAGGTGAGTGGATTCGGCCCTTATCGCGCGGCGGAGAAGAATTTCTATTTCCAAAACACGGGGAAAAAGCTTCACAGCGAACGCGGCACGCCGAACATTCCCGAACAGGAAAGTATTGAAATCTTTTTGAAACCTGAAAACCGCTGGCCCATCAACGACGTGTGGACGGCACACGCGTTTATTGTGAACGGTGCGCAGCGGTGTGGCGAATTCTGTAACCGTTTGCGCAATGTGTACGGCGACTATGCGTCACTCGAAGACTTTGTACGCCAATCGCAGTTAATGTGTTATGAAACCTTCAAAGCCATTTTTGAGGCAGAACGCGCGGCAGACGGCAACGGCATGCTTCTGTGGATGAGTTCTTCGGTTATGCCCAGTTTTGCGTTTCAGACGTACGATTACTATTATGCACAAAACGGCGGGTATATGGGTGCAAAACTGGCGAACCAACCGTTGTATGCCTATCACGATCCTCTGCGGCATACCGTGGTGTTGGATAACCGAAGCGGGCAAGCGGCAGGGAATGTGACGGTGTGTTGTGAACTGTTTGATCTCGGCGGCACGCGACTGTGGGAGAAAACAGACAACTATCCCGTGTTAACGGAAGGACAGCGCGATGTCGCAACGGTGCAAAGATGTGACGATACCGTGCTGTTGCGTACCGTTGTAACGGTGGGGGAGAAAGTCTATCGCAACTTTGAATGGATCTATCCCGCCGATGCGGGCAATGTGCTGTATAACCTTTCGGATACAGCGCTTGAAGTTACCTGTTCACACGGCGCGGTAACGGTGCGTAATATTGGCAACGCCCCCGCCGTTATGGTGGCGTTGAATTTGTTGGATGCCAAAACGGGTGCGCGTGTGTTGCCGGTTTTCTGGAGCGACAACTATCTGTTCCTGGCGCCGGGTGAGATGCAAACGGTTACCTATGAAATATATGACGGAGATAAAACCGATGTGACCTGCCGTGCTCGCGGATACAACACGGCGGTTTATACAGCGGAGTAAAACAAAAATGCGTGTGGGATTCCACACGCATTTTTATATGATCTTTTAATCCAACTTCATATCGCCCGTTTTCACCCAACCGATCATACGCAAGATTTCGTTGAACAGGAAGGACAGCAAGGCGGGCAAAAGGAAGCAGACGAGTGCAAGGCCGATCCATTGCAACGCGCCGAGAGGCCCTGCATAGCCGTTTTCGGGATCCACCCAACCGAGCACCATGCCGATCGGGCCGAGCAGACCGCACGTGCCCATGCCGGAATTGATGGCGGCACCGTACATCTTGAGGTTAAACACGCACACCGCAAGCGGACCGGTGATCGCCGAGGCGAGGGTGGGAGCGATCCAAATTTGCGGATGACGCAGAATATTCGGCATCTGAAGCATACTGGTACCGATACCTTGCGAGATGATACCGCCCCATCCGTTTTCGCGGAAACTGATGACCGCAAATCCGACCATTTGTGCACAACAACCTGCAACCGCCGCCGCACCCGCGATGGCCAAACCTTCCGAACCGCCCGCGGCCGCGGCGCTGCCTGTGAGCACCAGGCCCGCGCAGATAGCCGCGCTGGAAATGGGCAAGGTGAGGCAAATGCCCACGACCACCGACACCACGATACCGGTCACCAACGGTGCTTGCAAAGCGGCCCAGCCGATAAAGCGGCTTATGTATCCCACCAGCGTGCCGATATGCGGTGCCACCCAAATGGAGAGCAGGCCGCCCACCAAAATGGTGACGAACGGGGTGACGAGAATATCCACTTTTGTCTTTTTGGAAACCAACATGCCGCATTCCACCGCGGTAATGGCGATGAAGAATACCGCCAGCGGGCCGCCCGCGCCGCCGAGCGAGTTTGCGGCGTTGCCCACCGCCGCGGCCGAAAAGATGACCAGCGGATCGGCTTTCAGCGAATATGCGATCGCGGCCGCCATGGCGGGGCCCGCCATGGCTTGTGCGAACTTACCGATATTGGTGAAGAACTCGCAATGCGGGAGCATTCCCAGCGCGGTAAATATCGTGCCGATGAGCAACGAGGCAAACAAACCGAGTGCCATAGCGCCCATTGCCTGGATAAAATACCGATGCAACAGTTTCCTTACACGTTCCATTTTAACATCGTTCCCTTCCGAGAGATTTATTTTTTCTGCGCGACAGTTTGCGCAGGAAAGGACGGTTTTCATTGATCCACACATTGATCTCCGCACCGATGAAGAAGATATACATGCAAAAGTATAACCACAAAAGCGAAAACACTACGATGGACAAACTGCCGTAATACGACGTTTTGCCGCCGATAAGGTTTAAATAGAATGAGAACAGGGATGAAAATCCCACCCAACCGCCTGCCGCGAGCAACGCGCCGGGAATTTGTTGTAACCATTTGCTTTGCCGCCGCGGCACAGCCACGTACAAAAACCAAAACAGCAAAAATAACAAGGCAAACGAAAGTGCAAATTGCAATCCGCGCCGCAAAAACATCCCCGCCGTGAGCAGGGGGAGTGCCTGTGAAAGCCAGCTTAACACCACTCCGCCAAATCCCAAAAAGGCCAATACGATGGTGAGAACCACAAAGAAAATCAACACATACACCGAGGCTAACAGACGAAGAAATACATATCCGCGCGTGCGATGGATACCGTAAATACGGTCGAGCCCCCGCATCAGCGATACCGATCCTTTGGAGGCGGACCACAAGGCCAGCACGGCGGTGATGACGGTAACGGTGACGGGAGCACCATCGTACAGTTCGGTCAACACCCGTCGCACAAAATCGGCAATGGCTTCGGGAATGATACGCACAAACAGGTTGGTGATCTGCGTTTCGGTGAACGGCAACCGAGGCAACAGCGACAAAAGCAATACCGCGCCGGGGAAAAAGGAGATCACCAAAAACAAAGTCGCCTGTGCGGCGTACGCTTCCACCGCGTTCGCTTGGTTGCGAGCCGAGAAATCCTGCATTAGTCGCCATATCTGCCGCACCGAGTGCATACATTCTCCACCTTTCGTGTATAAAGACGGTAATAGTGTATGTGGTGCGTGGCGAAATATGCCGCTTTCTATTGTTGGCTATTATAGCACAAAGGAAAAATTATTGCAAGATGTGACTTACCTTGACAAAATAAGGGTAAATATAGTATTATATTAAATTAGAACACTATATGTAGTTATTGAAGGACGGATGAATGTATGGCAGCCAAGAAACCTACCTACGGCAACGAGAGTATCACGTCGCTGAAGGGCGCCGACCGTGTGCGCAAACGCCCTGCGGTTATTTTCGGATCGGACGGCCTGGAAGGCTGTGAACACGCGGTGTTCGAGATCCTTTCCAACTCCATCGACGAAGCACGCGAAGGATACGGTTCCCGTATCGTCACCACGTGTTATGAGGATGGTTCGTTTGAAGTGCAGGATTTTGGCCGCGGTATGCCGGTGGATTTTAACCAAAAGGAAAACCGCTTTAACTGGGAATTGATTTTCTGCGAACTGTACGCCGGTGGTAAATACAACACGAACGAAAGTGAGAACTATGAGTTTTCGCTTGGACTGAACGGCTTGGGTGCGTGTGCTACCCAGTATTCTTCGGAATATATGGATGTGGAAGTACACCGCGACGGCACGAAATACACCCTGCATTTTGAACGGGGCGAAAACGTGGGGGGGCTCACGAAAGAACCGTATGCCAAAAAGGATACGGGCACCCGCATTCGTTGGAAACCAGATCT
>JAZSHJ010000101.1:0-12669 GCA_045533175.1 Acutalibacteraceae bacterium | reverse complement strand
AACCCCCCTCCCCCGTGTGGGGGGCAACCCCACACCCCCCCCCCGCAAAGGCGGGGGCCAACGCCCCCACCGAAGCGCAACTGAAAAACCTTAAACAAGCGGCGGATGCCGCCGCCGCTGAAGCGAGTGAACGCAGTCGGGAATGCGGTGGGTTGCTTGGCCGCCTTCACGAGGTAAAAGAAACCGTGACCGAAACACGCGCCGCCCTGTTGGGGGATGCCGCCGATACCAATGCGGCCCTGACCGCGTTGCAACCGCAACTCGCCGCCCTGGCCGATGCCATCGCCGCGGCCGAAAAGGCTATGGCCGAAAAAGCGGCGTTGGAACAAGCCCTTCCGAACGAGGAGACGGCGTTGCAATCGTTGCAGACACAGGCCAACGAACACGCGCGCGCCGAAGCGGCCGCTACAGCGGCACGGGAGGCCAAATCCGCCCAGCAAGCCGCGCTGAAAGCCACCTTGCGGTTTGCCGGCCGCGCCGCGGCGCAGAGCGCCCGTGACGAAGCGGTGGCCGCGCAAGCCGCCTTGCAACACGCGTTGGAACAGGCAACCGCCCGCGATACCGCACAAAAGCAATCCATCGCCACCCTGCGCGGGGAGATCACCTCCCTGCAAGCGGTGACCGCCGCCGCGTGCGAAACCGATTTGGAGGCGGCACGGCAACAGCAAGCGGTGTTAGCCGCCGCGGCCGAAGAACAACGCCTTTTGCGGGAAGACTTGGCGGCGCGCTTGGCCGCTAACCGCCGTTCACTTCAAAACATGGAACGCACCGCCGCAGAATGTGCCGAAGCGGAGGCGCAATACCGCCTGCTCAACACCCTTGCGGAAACGGCGGGCGGCACGCTCGGCGGCAAAGAGAAGATCATGCTTGAAACCTACGTGCAGATGAGTTATTTCGACCGCATTCTCGTCCGTGCGAACTTCCGTTTGCGCAAAATGACAAACGGACAATACGATCTTACCCGCCGTTTGAACGCGGATAACCACCGTTCGCAAGCGGGTTTGGAATTAGATGTGATCGACCATTACAACGGCACCACCCGCCCCGTTCACTCGCTGTCGGGCGGAGAATCTTTCAAAGCGTCGCTGGCGTTGGCACTCGGCCTTTCGGACGAGATTCAATCCGCGGCGGGCGGGGTGCGGCTGGACACCATGTTTGTGGACGAAGGGTTTGGCTCGCTGGACGATGAATCCCTGCAACTGGCGGTGGCCGCCTTGCAGGAATTGACCGAAGGCAACCGCTTGGTGGGCATCATCTCCCACGTGAGCGAACTTAAGGCCCGCATCGACCGCCAAGTGGTGGTCACGAAATCCCAAAGCGGCGGCAGCCGTTGCGAGATACACACCTAAAAAGGAAGAGCCGTGACAAATGTCACGGCTCGTGTTTTTGTTTTTTATTCCGCTTTCCATGCGGATTCAAGCGCCGTTTTCAGCGCGGATTCCTCACACGGGGCGATCTTGCCTTGCGCATAATTGGGCTTGCCGCCGCCGCGCCCCGAAAAGGTGCTGTTCAGCATCGCCGCAACGGGGCGCACATCCCGCACTTGACTGCTCACCACGTAGAGCAACCCGTCCTCGCAGGCAGAAAACAGGAAACACGCGGATGCGCCTTCTTCCGCAAAGACGTTGGAGCAATGGCGCAACTCGTCATACGACAGCCCCGCCGCCACCGAAAACACCGCGTCGCCGATCGGCTGTTTTTGAAGTTCGTGCAACGCCAGCCGCTTTTTGAGTTCTTGGAGTTCGTGGTGCAACGCACCCAGCGCCTCGCTTTGTTCGCGGGCGGCATCCTCCACCCCGTGGCGCGGGGCAGAGAGTACGCTCATCAAGCGCTTGTTGGCGGCGTTCAGCGCGGCATAGTCCAAAAAGGCGTTGAAGCCCGCCAACATGTCTATGCGCGTGCCTTTCTTATACGGTGCAAAATCCACCACTTTGATCAGCCCCACTTCGCCCGACCGATGCAGATGCGGCGCACAGCAGGCACAGCAATCCACCTCCCCGATGGTGACGATGCGGGTGTCCTCTTGCAGATCGATCTTACTGCGATAGGGCAAGGCGGAAAGTTCTTCCGCCGAGGGATAGGTGACAATAATTTCGGCGTTTTGATACACCGCCATGTTCGCTTCGTATTCGATGCGTTCCACATCCTCTGCCGTGAGCGTGCCGCTGACATCCACCGTCATGAGTTTTTCGCTCATGTGGAACCCCACGTTGGAATAGCCGAACAGTTTGAAGATCACACCCGACAGAATGTGTTCCCCCGTGTGGCTTTGCATGCGGCGATAGCGCAACTCCCAATCAAGCACGCCCTGCACCGTATCCCCCACGGCAAGCGGGGTTTCCACCGTGTGGATGACGTCCTCCCCGCGACGCTGTACGTCCAGCACTTTCGCACCGCCGAGCGTACCTTCATCCGCCGCCTGTCCGCCGCCTTCGGGGAAAAAGGCGGTGCGATCGCACACCACGGCGAACCCGCTTTCCACGGCATCGCAAGACAGCACCGTGGCGGAAAACTCGCGACAGTACGCGTCGGTTTCATAGATTCTTTCGGTCATACAGCCTCTCCTTCTTCGCAAATGCGTTCAAAATTGTGTTCGGTGGTGAGAAACTCCGCGCGCGCCGCATCGTCCTGCAAAAACGAATAGGCGATCAACAGTTTGGCATAGGTCGTCTCACGGGTGAATCCGTACAAAAAGCGCATTGTTCGCCCGTGCGGTGCATGGTCGGCAATCACCGCCACCGTTTCATACGTGCCGTGCCGTTTTTTGGCGGGGGCAAAATACGCGTCCGTGTTACATTCCGCACAACGATCCAGCATATAAAGCACCGATTCCGCATCGTAATCCGTCCCGTCTTCCGCCGATGCCGTGCCTGCGTGATACGCCCCGTGCAACACGGCGGCAAACCGCCCGTAATCGTACGCCGCATAGTGGATACCCACGTACGGTTCGATCATCAGCACACAGTCGCGCAACCCGCCCGCCGCAAACGTGCACGGACGGCGACGCGCCGCGGGATAGTGTGCGGCCAAGTGTGCAAACGTATCATCATAATGTCCGTCCGTGATATCCAATGCTCCCACGCTGTGAAAATCGTCGGAATACGATTCGCATTGCCGCAATCGCGAAGCCAAGTGCAGATACATGCGCTCGTCCGACGGGTTCTGATAGGTCACGTATACATTCGGCGGGATATCCCGACAAATGCATTCCACCGCTGCGCGAAAATTCGCGTGGCCGTTGGAATCCGCATCCATAAGCGGACGATGCGCCGCCACGAAAACCAGCGGGATCGACGTTGTGCTGTACAGTTGCGCAAACAGCGCCGCCGAAAAACCGAGCGTATCGGTGCCGTGGGCGATCACCACCCCGTCGTACACCGTCTTTTCAAGATGGCGCGCCAAGGTGCGACACATGAGATTCCATTTTTCCACCGTCATGGTTTCGCTCAAAATATGCAGATTTTCGGTTTGTGTGATCTGCACGTCGCGTGAAAACGGGGAATCGGAGTTCAGAAACTCCACCGTCAACATCGCTCCCGCGCCATCGCTCACCGCGAGATCACCTTCGGCATTCGGCGCACAACACACCGTGCCGCCCACAAGCAACAACAATATCTTTTTCATGTGTCCTCCGAAAAAAGCGGGAGTAACGACCAGTTACTCCCGCTTCAGCCGTTATCAGCCGTTGTTCAGTTTGCTTTCCAGCAACTCTTTGATGACAGACGGGTCGCCCGCACCCTTCAACTGTTTCATACACGCACCGAACAGCGCCTGTATGGCTTTTACTTTGCCGTTCTTGTAATCCTGCACCGCGGCGGGGTTATCGGCCAACACTTGGTCGATCACACCTTCCATCGCGGAGGAATCCACCTTGCGATCAAGTCCCTGTTCCTTGCAGTAGGCCACGGGATCCACTCCGTCTTCCACCACCGCGATCAGAATCTTGCGGCCGGCGGCACGATTGACGGTGCCGTCATCCACCATCCGGATGATGGCGGCCAGTTGATCGGCAGTCACTTCCAGTTCATTCAGCGTTTTGCCGTCTTTGCGAAGCACACCCGCGCAGTCGGTGAGGATCCACACGGCGGCATCCTTTGCGTTGCATCCCTTCGCCACCACGTCGTCCAGCAAACGGCTAAGTTTGTGGTTGTGAATGAGCATATCGATTTCCTTGTCCGAAATGCCCGCTTCGCGATACCCTTCCGCCTTTTCATCCACCGCCACGGGCTTTTGCGCTTTGATCTGCTCCAGCCATTCGTCGTCGATGATAATGGGCATCAAGTTGGCGTCGGGGAAATACCGATAATCCGCTTCGGTTTCCTTGTTGCGCATGGCAAAGGTCTTGCCGCTGACATCGTCGAAACGGCGGGTTTCCTGCACCAGTTCTTCCGTTTCAAACTCCAGCGCATCCATGTGGCGCTGTGCTTCGTAACGGATGGCGCGGTCGATCGCATCGAACGAGCTCATATTCTTGATCTCGGTGCGCACGCCGAACTCGTCACTACCCTCGGGACGCACCGAAATGTTCACGTCACAGCGCATTGCACCTTCCTCGCACTCCGAAATGCCGCCCGAACGGAACATGGATTTCAGCTTGTTCAAATACACGAGCACCTCTTCCGCACTACGGAAATCGGGCTGGGTAACAATTTCGATCAGCGGCACGCTGGTGCGGTTAAAGTCCACGTAGGAGAACTTGCCGTCGTGCACCAATTTGCCCGCATCCTCTTCCATGTGAATCTGTTTGATGCGAATATCACGGTTGCCCGCCGAAGTTTTCAGCGTCACACAGCCGTTCGTGCAGATGGGATGATTCAACTGCGTGATCTGATACGCACAGGGCAGATCGGGATAGTAATAGTTCTTCTTGTCAAACGTGGTATAGCGGCTGATCTCACAGTTGAGCATCAAACCCGCTGTCACCGCGAGTTCCACCACGCGTTTGTTCATCACCGGCAACATGCCGGGCATGCCGCTGCACGCGGGGCAAACGCAATCGTTCGGTTCGTTCGCCGCGGAATGACCGCCGCACGAACAGAAGATCTTGGATTCGGTGCTGAGTTCCACGTGGGTTTCAAGACCGATAACCAGTTCGTAATTCATACTCATTCACCCATCCTTTCCACAGCGCCCGCCAAACTGAGCAATACCCCTTCGCTGAAGTGAGCACCCATCAGTTGCACACCGCGGCACGCCAATGCAGGAATGCCCGTGAGGTTGGCGGTAGCGGTGAACACGCTTTCGCGAAACACACGGCCGAACGCTTCGCCGATATCGTATGCTTCGTAGGCCGTCTTGCTACAAACAGGCATCAGCACCGCATCGTACTGCGCAAACAGATCTTTCATCGCATCGGCAATCACGCGGCGCACCTTCAGCGACTTGCCGTAACACGCCTCGTAGCGGTTTTTGGACAACACGTCCGAACCGTACAGGATCACCGCTTTGGTGAGGAAGTTAAACCCTTCGGTGCGGGAGTTGACGTACAGTTCATCAATATTACGGTATTCCGCCGCACGGTATCCGTATTTCACACCGTCGTAACGGGACACGTTGTTGCAGGTTTCGGCCGTCATCAAGATCTGCCATGCGGTGTTCGCCGTGTCGAAGATATCCAGCGAGATCTCCTCCACCGTCACACCGTTTTGCTTCAACGCTTCGGCAAACGCCACCACGCGGGCGCGGGATTCATCTCCCGCCGCGTCTAGCAGTTCCTTCACCACGCACACGCGGCAACCGCCCACGGGGGCATCAGCGGTGTATTCCACCTTCACATCGCGCAGCGAAGTGCCGTCTTTTTCGTCGTGTCCCGCAATAACCTCCATCACCGCGGCCACGCCGTTTGCATCGGTGGCATACACGCCCACCTGCTCGCCCGAAGCGGCGGTGGACACCACGCCGTAACGGGACACGGTGCCGTAGGTCGGCTTCAAAAAGTCCACGCCGGAGAGTGCCGCCGCACGGCGGGGCGCACCGTTCACATCCACGCCGAGCGCTGCTTCCACCGCACCCTCGGCCACCAATGCAGCCGCCGCACCGTAAAGCACACCTTCCTGCGGCGCGTAATGGGAAAATTCACCCACAAGATCCAAACCGAACTCGCCCACCTGCGTTTTGCCCGCCACGGTGTAGCCCGCGGCTTCCAAGCGGGTGACCGCTTCGGCGCTGAACAAGGGCTTGAACCCTTCCAAAATACGGGAACCCGCCGTGGTCGGCGCGTCCTTGACCAGCAAAGTGTCCTCTACCGCCAACGTCCCGTTTTCACACAATGTCGTTGCATAATATTTCATCACTTAGCACCTCACTTCACAAGTCGCGGCACTTGCCAACTGTCCTCGCTGCGTTCGGGCGCACCCTCGAGCAGACTTTCGCGAGAGAACGGCTGACGGCGCTCATCCTCGCGCAGAACGTTGATCATCGGCATCACGTGTACCATTTCCTCGACGTTTTCGGTGTTCACCGCAGAAAGGCGACTCTCACTTTCGCTCATCGCTTGGAAAATGCCCTGCATCGCCGCTTCTTCCTTTTCGGTGAGCGCGATCTGGTTCAACTGCTGCGCGTTCGAGAAGGTGGCGCGTTTGTCCCCTTGCCGTTTCGCACCGCCCGTTGCCGCGGCACGGGCCGCAAGCGCGCTGTTGTTGCCGAGCAGATGCACGTCCTCGAGCTGTTGGTTCGTGACTTCACTCGGCGCGCCGAGCAGAAGATCCTGCGCATTGCCGTTCAGCGGGAAGGCAATGACATCCAAGATCTTTTCCTCGTCGGTAAGAAGCATCACCATACGGTCGATGCCGGGGGCCATACCCGCGTGAGGCGGCGCACCGTACTGGAACGCGGTGTACAGCGCGTTGAAACGGGATTTCAGTTCCGTTTCGGTATATCCCGCAATGTCAAACGCTTTTTTCATGATGTCAATGTCATGGTTACGCACCGCGCCCGATGCCAACTCAATACCGTTGCACACCAAGTCGTACTGATACGCCAACACCTGTGTGGGATCTTCCCCCATCAGCGCATCCATTCCGCCCTGCGGCATGGAGAAGGGGTTGTGGGTGAAGATGGTATCGCCCGTTTCCTCGTCGATCTCATACATCGGGAAATCCACAATGAAGCAGAACTCAAACGCATCGTCACGGATAAGATCCAGCTGTTCGCGGCGGGCAAGCCAAGTGCGAATATGGCCCGCTTTCTTTTCTGCGTCGTTTTTCTTTTCGTCGCAGATAAAGAAGAGCGTTTCGCCTTCCTTCACACCCGTGAGCGCCACGATCTCTTCCTTCTTCGCATCCGAAAGGAACTTCGCGATCGGGCCCGTAAACACGCCGTCTTTCAGCGTGATGTAACCCAAACCGCCCAACCCCACTTCCGCCGACGTGGCGAACTTGAGCGAATCTTCAAAAAACTTGTTGGATTTGCCGCGGCAATCCGCCACGATACCGCGCACGGGGCGTCCCTTAAACGCGGGGAAATCCACCTCGGCGAAGAATGCCGTGAGGTCGCAAATGATCAGCGGGTTGCGCAGATCGGGTTTATCCGAACCGTATTTCATCATCGCATCGGCATAGGTGATGCGGCGGAACGGCTTTTCGGTCACTTTTTTGTCCGAGAAGGTCTTGAAGGTGTCGTATATCACGTCTTCGCACACGTCCAGCACTTCTTCCTGGGTGGCAAACGCCATTTCAAAGTCCAGCTGATAAAACTCACCCGGCGAACGGTCGGCACGCGCATCCTCGTCACGGAAACAGGGGGCCACCTGGAAATAACGATCGAAACCCGACACCATCAACAACTGTTTGAACTGTTGCGGCGCCTGCGGCAGGGCATAGAATTTGCCCGGATGCTTGCGGCTGGGCACCAGGAAGTCACGCGCACCTTCGGGCGAAGACGCGGTAAGGATGGGAGTTTGCATATCCAGGAAGCCCTTGTCTTCCATCTTGTTGCGCAGATGGCGAATGATGCGGGAACGCATCACAAGGTTATCGTGGTTTTTCGGGTTACGCAGGTCGAGGTAGCGGTACTTCAAACGCAACTCGTCCTTACTGCTGCGGGAAGCGCGCACTTCAAACGGCAACATATTGTGGCTCTTACCCAAAACGGTGAGCGAATCCGCCACCAGCTCCACCCCGCCCGTGGCGATCTTGGGATTGACGGTATCGGGATCACGCTTTTCCACCGTGCCACTCACCGAAATAACGGTTTCACGGTTCACATTTTTAAGCAGTTCTTCGCTGTGCACCACCACCTGCGTCACGCCCGTGTAGTCGCGCAAGTCAATAAAGATAACGCCGCCGTGATCGCGCACGACATCCACCCAGCCCGCCAGTTGGACGGTTCTGCCGATATGCTCGTCGCGAATATCGTTGCAGAATAGTGTTCTGTACATGATAAAACCTCCCAGTTGTTTTTGCAAAAATAAAAGTCCCGGGAATAGATTTCCTATTCCCGGGACGAGCAAACAAATCGTTTTACCCGCGGTGCCACCCGCTTTGATGCGAAAAACGCATCCTCTTTTGTATTCGATTGTGGGACATCGCGGAGTGTTCCCTTGCTTACTACTCATCTGAAACGCGCTTTCAGCCGCCGACGCGTTCTCTCTGACAGACTTTCCTCAAAAGCCGAGTCTCCACACGCTATCATATCAAAAGTTTTTTGGTTTGTCAACTGTATTTTATCCCCGTATTGTGAAAATATACCGCCCGCCCAAGGGCTTGACCTTCGACACAATGTGTGCTATACTTTGTTAAAGCATTCCTTAAATACATAAATCGGGAGGAAAAACCAATGAAAACTGCACGCAAACTGCTTTCGTTGCTGTTGGTGTTGGTGATGTGCCTTTGCATGTTCACCGCCTGCGGCGAAAACAGCGATACCGACACCCTGTCCAAAAAGAATGACGACGAAACCACCACTTCCACCACCAAAGACAACGGCGGCGGTCTGCTCGGCGATCTGGCAGGGGATGAAGTGGATCCTGCAGAAAAGCCGTATGATGCCATTGTGCGCGCCTGGGCGTTGACGGCACAGGACGTAAGCGACACCTACCTTGCGATGTTCCGGGACATCCCCACCATTCTGGGCGGCACCGCCACCTATGAAGCGAGCGTGGATGTGCTGGGCACCAAAGCCGACCTCACGGCAATAATAAACCCCGAAAAACTCAATGCGTCCGTGGACGTAAGCCTCAGCGCACAGGGCATTGATACCGAAGCCTCTTTGTGGTTGGGCGACGACATCGCGATCTCCGTCCCCGATCTGCTTGGCAACAAAGCCTACGGCATCAAGCTCAGCACATTGATGAACGATCTGGATAACTCCTGGATTCTCAGCATGTTGGATGTGAGCAGCGCCGACCAACTGTTGGATATGATTTTGAGCGAAAGCGGCATTTCCGCGGACGATCTGAGTCAGTTGGAATCCGTCTTCGACGAACTTTCCAAAATAGAAAAAGAACTCACCGATGCGGTGAAGGACTTCGCTGATGAACTGGCCGACTACGTTAAAGATCTGGACACCGAGGTGACCGAAGACGGCGACTCCACCGTGATCGCCACCGCCGTCACCTCCGATGACGTGGCCGACTTGGTCGTGATTCTGGCGGATGTGTTGGATTCCATGATGGACGGCTTCCTCGGCGATTTGATCGGTAGCGAGCTGAACACGGACGATCTGCGCGACAGCGCCGACAGTTTCCGCGGCGAGCCGGGTGAATTGGTGATCATCCACACGTTGACCGAAGAAGGCAAACTGCAACAGTTTGATCTGGGCTTCGTCGAAGACGACTCGCAGCAAGAAATGGCACAGGTCGTGTTCAACAACGGCGATGCATTCGGCTTTGACGTGTTTGTGGAAGGCACTTCCGTGCTCCGCTTCAAATCCTTAGACGGTAAAGCGGAAGGCTTCGAGATCACCGTCACCGAAGAAGATGCCTCCATCCTTTTCGAGCGCAACAAGTCGAACGGCGATTTCACGCTGGATATGCAAAGCCACGGCGAAACTGTGGCGGCGGCAAAGGGCAACCTGCAGTACGGTAAAGGCACCTTTGCCATTGAACTGGATTCGATCACGGCCGACGGCGAAACGATGGAAATCGGCGTCAAACTGTCGATGAAGGCGGGCGGCAAAGTGAAAGCACTTCCGAACTACAAGAATGTGCTCACCATGTCCCAAAATGAGTTGCAAGCGTTGCTGACCGACGTGCAAGACTCCCCGCTGATGGATTTGATGTAATTTTTTACGCAAAAGAACGGCAGGCCTCACGGGGCGTTCACATGGGGATTATTCGCCTAAAACAAGGATTTTTTGCGGCATAATGCGTCAAAACGCCACGGTACGCGTCAGCGTTACCGTGGCGTTTTTCCTTTTCTTCCATCAAAAAATCTCTTGTTTTAGGGGCTTCGCCGTTTTGTAGCCAAACGATTTGTTCTGTCCTCTGAGTTGTCAAACCGTCGTAATACTGTATGTCTTACAAGGTTTGGCAACAATGAGGCAGGGCAAATCGTGGCGAAAAACCGATTCCTCCCTAAGTGACCGCCCCGCACGGCCTGCCGTTCTTTTTTCTTTAAAGGATAAACACGCCGTGTCCCCAGCCAACTTGTCCGCCGCGCTTCAAATGTTCCACGTAGGCGCGGCGCAGCGAAGTGTCCCGAGGCAATTTGTCCCAGCGCTGTTCATCGGTGTCAAACAAGCGCCACAAGTCCTCCCGCTGCTTGCTTGTCCCCGCGTGAAATATGTCAAACCGCTTCATAAATTGGTACACGTTTGAACGGTGGGACAGCATGTGCTCGTGTTCGGGATACAACAGCCATGAGTGACAAACGAACGCACACACCTCACCCGTTTGCTTTGCAAAAAACAATTTGGCGCGGGCAAAGGCGGCGTCGCATTCCGCCTCGTCCAACGGTGTCCCGGTGCGCGGAATGTGGACGTTGATCACCCGCGTTGCAGGCGTTAACACCACACCGTCTTTTTCGTAACGGTGCCCGAAATCTACCGTTTCAAACTGCAGTCGTCCCAACGCAAATCGTGTCAGATCAAAAAAACCACAAAACCACATGGCAACGAAACTGCCCACGATCCCTTTGACCAGTTTGCACTCTTCCAGTTTGTATTTGAGGTCCAGCATGCTGTTGTAAAAGATCTCGTCATCCAGTCCCTTCTCTTTATATACGGTCTGCAGGCGGCGACTCATGCAAATAAAGATCAACAATTCTGTCGTGTATTCGTGCAGATACAACGCCCGCGCTGCCTCGCCGGCAAGATCCGCCATCCGTTTGAAATCGCATCGGATATCCTCTTCATACAACGCCAACGCTTGCGACCATACGGTCGCAGTTTTTTCGTTCGCCACAATGCGATCATACACACCCAAAAGATACGCGGCATCCTCTTCATCGTATGCAAACCGTTCAAAGAAGTCGGTAAGATAGTTTCTCATAAACGCCCTCCCTGCTGGCAAAAACCACCGTTGCGTTGTAGGGAAGTATACCATACATTTGTATAAATTACAACCTCGTTTTGTGTTCGCTAAAGCGGAAGGAAAAAGGAAGGACACAAATGAAACGAACCGCTGATCATCAAGAGTGCATATCCACATATCTTTCAAATTGAAGAACACACGACCGACTCTCCCAAGATCCACACTCGCTGCTACAGCGAGATATTGTTGAATCTCATTGAGATAATTGAACTGACAAAAGGTTAATTTTGGGTAAAACAACCACATGAAATTTTTGAAGTTTTGTGCTATAATTGTATTATATTCCGGCACGGAAAGGGAGCGAAACAGAGATGTATAAGGTAAATGATACTGTCATTTACGGCACACAGGGAGTCTGTAAGATCGTCGATATATCCGTTAAGGATTTTATGGGCCAAAAACGCGAATATTACGTTATGGAGCCGAACAGCAATTCAAGCACCACTCTGTTCGTTCCTACCGACAGCGAAGCTGTGCTTGCGAAGATGCGCAAGATCCTGTCCGGAGAAGAAATACACGCGCTTATCATGTCGTTGCCCAACAATGAAATCCGGTGGATCGAAAACGAGAATGAGCGAAGAGAAAGATTTCGTGAGATCGTTGCAAGCGGTGAGCACAAGGCACTCATCCAGATGATAAAGGCGATCTGGCTGCACAAGCAAGCACGGGAAGCCGAGGGCAAGCGTCTGCATATGTCCGACGAGCGTTTCTTCAAGGAGGCTGAACAGCTTTTGTACGGTGAATTCCAGTATGTGTTAAGGATCAGCAAGGAAGAACTCATCAGCTACATATTTAATCACAAATAATCTCTGTCATGCCCCCCTCATTGGGGGAGTCATGATCGGTGCTCTGACGCTAACGCGCTAATGAAAAGAAGCAGGTCTTCCGACCTGCTTCTTTTCAGTTTTGACCTTAGTTGCACGAATCAAATGTGGCTGAAAACTGAGAGGTTTTAATATTGTATGAATTGCCATCTTTATAATCCGTTTCTTTTATTACAAAGAATTGTCTTTGTTATAATTTTGGCAACAAATATTCAAGTCGGAATGTAATCATTTTCATAAGAAAATGTATGTAATCAATCCGAAGGGAGAAACATACAAAGCTTACGCTTTGATGACATACCGTTTGCCTTGCAAACGGATTACATACTCGCTATCGGCGATTACATACCAATCCTTCGGATTGGATAAAAAAAT
>JAZSHJ010000121.1:0-17086 GCA_045533175.1 Acutalibacteraceae bacterium | reverse complement strand
TCCCCGGCGAAACGGAGGAGGAATTTGCCGCCACCCTGCGCTTTGCAGAGGAGATTGCCTTTGCCCGCGCGCACATTTTTGTGTATTCCCGTCGACCGGGCACCCCCGCCGCAACCATGGCAGGGCAGGTATCGTCGGGCGAAAAAGCAGCACGCGCCCGCCGTCTCGGCGACGTGTGCGAACGTACCCGTGCGATATACGAAACGGCTTTGTGCGGTCGTGAAACGGACGTGCTTTTGGAAGCTCCGTTGGAAGACGGTTGCTTTGACGGGCACACCGCCACCTATGTCCCCGTGTGTGTAAAGACGAACCGCAAAACGGGCGACCTTGTGACGGTGCGCATCACCTCGCGCGATGAGGAAATTTGCCGCGGTATTTCACTTGACTAAACCGCACTTTTCACAATCGACGGCACTTCTTTTGTGCCTTTTCACGAAAAAGTTGTCAGCGTTTGACTTTTTGGCTGTTCTTTGGTAGAATTAATTATGTATGGGAGCATAGTGTCTCTATATTTATACCAAGAAAGGTGTGAGGTTTGTTTTATGTACGCACGATATTTTAAGCGATTGTTGGACATCACCCTTTCTTTTTGTGTATTGCTCGTATTGGGGTTGCCCATGTTGGTCCTTGCTTTGTGGGTAAAGTTGGATTCGCCGGGACCGGTTATTTTCAAGCAACAGCGTATTGGGAAAGACGGAAAGGTGTTCTCAATCTATAAATTCCGTTCCATGTGTGTGGGTGCGGAACAAACAGGCAGCGGCGTCTACTCCGACAAAGGGGATGCACGCGTAACCCGTGCAGGGCGCTTTCTGCGCGCCTCCAGCGCAGATGAACTGCCGCAAGCTATCAATATCCTGAAGGGGGATATGAGTTTCATCGGGCCGCGTCCGCCGCTTACCTATCATCCGTGGCCGTATGAAGAATACACCGAAGAGCAAAAACGGATGTTTTCGGTGCGCCCCGGCATCACGGGCTGGGCACAGATCAACGGCCGTAAGGCGGTGGAATGGAATCACCGTATCGAATTGAACAACTGGTATGTCGATCATCTCACCTTCGGTTTGGATGTTAAAATCTTTTTTGCCACAATTTTCAAAGTGCTTCGTAACGAAGATAACGAAAACGTCGGTGCCACCGTCGTCAAAGAAGAAAAGGAACCCACCGTACATACGAAATAATCTGTAAGGAGAAGGGTAATGTCGTTAAAACTGATGTATATAACCAACCGCCCCGAAGTGGCTTTGATCGCCGAAGCGGCGGGTGTGGACCGCATCTTTCTGGACATGGAATATATCGGCAAACAACTGCGGCAAGGCGGTATGGATACCGTGCAATGCCAACACACCGCAGAGGACGTGGCGAACATTCGCCGCGTGATTCGTCGTGCACAGGTGTTGGTGCGTTGCAATCCCATTCATGACGCCACCGCCGAATATACCTCCACCGAAGACGAGATCGACGCAGTGATACACAGCGGTGCCGACGTAATTATGCTCCCCTATTTCAAAACCGCAGGCGAAGTGGAGCGTTTCTTGAATGCCGTGAACGGCCGTGCCTCCACCATGTTGCTGTTGGAAACGCCCGAAGCGGTGGAACATATCGACGAGATCTTATCCCTCGACGGGATCGATGAGATTCACATCGGCTTGAACGACTTAAGTTTGGGATATCACAAGCGTTTTATGTTTGAACTGCTTTCCGACGGCACGGTGGACATGCTGTGCGAAAAAATTCGTCGCAAAGGAATCCCCTACGGATTCGGCGGGATCGCCTCGTTGGGAAAAGGGGCGCTCCATTCGGAATATATCATTGCGGAACACTACCGTTTGGGTTCCGGTTGCGCCATTCTTTCCCGCAGTTTTTGCGATATGAACTACGTGGAAAGTTTGGATGCGGCACGCATCATCTTTAAAAACGGATTGCAAAGCATTCGAGAATACGAATCCTTCTGCGAACAGCAATCCTCCTCTTTCTTTGAAAACAATCGCCGTACCGTGCAGGCGTGTATCCACCGGATATTAGAAGAAACGCGGTGAATGTGATGGTTTTTTTCATTACCGTTCTGCGTGCTTTAGCCACTTGTTTAATAACAAATTCACACTACACAGGAGTTTACCCAACCGACCTCATTGCCAACGGCGGGTTGATTGGGGATATCCTGTTTTTTGCCGTTTCGGGGTATTGTCTTTATAACGTCCGCCTGTCGTTCCCTCGTTGGTACGGCAAGCGCTTGTGGCGTGTGATGTTACCCGTGTGGATCGCCACCGCCGTGTTTATGGCGATCGGCGCCTATTCTCTCAACGTCATGCCGTGGTATCGCTGGTATCTGTATCCCACATATTATCACTTCGTCGCCTCGATCTTGGTGCTGTACGTTCCTTTCTACTGTATCGTGAAAATCCCCTTCCTTCAAAAGCATCTGACGTGGGTGATGGGTGGCATTGCGTTGCTTGCCGTGGGGATATATTGCCTGTTTTACGATCGCAGTTATTACCACATCGATACGGTGCGCGAACCGTTCGTTCGTTTTCTGTTTTTGGAAAGCATGTTGCTCGGTGCGCTTTTTCGTCAAAACGACGCTCGTTTTCGCTGTGCCGCAACGCACAACCGCCTGTTCTGGCTGTTGTCGGCGATCTGTTTCGCGGTGTATTTTGCCTCTAAGATCGTGTTTTCCCGTTTTTCTTGGCTCAGCCAATGGCAAATCGTCAATTATGCGGCGATCTTCGCGCTTCTCTATTGCCTGTTTCGCGCGTTTGCGGGGGCGGATGTCGCCTTGGAAAAGATGCCGCGTTTTCTCAAAGCCATCCTCTCTTTCTTGGCGGACATGACGTTGGAGATCTATCTGGTCCAGTACGTGCTAATCGATTATCTGCGCCCACTGTTCGGGTTCCCGATCAATTGGTTCGTGTTGACTGCCTCCATCCTGGCGGCCGCCTATCTTCTGCACACTCTCTGCCAATGGATCTATAAAGCAACCGACCGTCTGTTGGGTGTGCGGCAAAAAAAGGAGGCATCCGCATGAATCTGCTGATTACGGGGGCTGCCCGCCCGACGGAAGACGATCTGAACCGATTGCGCGCGGGCGGTCACACCGTTTGGTTTTTACCGCAGGAGAGCAATGCGCTCCCCTTGCCCGCCGAAGCGGTGGAAGGCGTGGTGGCCAACGGATTGTTCCTACACCACGATATTGCCGCTTTCAAGAATTTGCGATATATTCAACTCACCTCGGCGGGATTGGATCGCGTACCAATCACGTATATTCGTGAACACGGCATCACGCTCCGCAACGCCGCGGGGGTATACAGCGCCCCCATGGCGGAATTTGCCGTGGCGACCGCTTTATACACCTATAAACATCTTGCCTTTTTCACCGCCAACCAACGGGCGCATGCATTTGAAAAGCACCGTGACTTGCAGGAGTTGGGCGGCAAACACGTGTGCATCCTCGGATGCGGCAACGTGGGCACCGCCTGCGCCGCACGGTTTGCGGCGTTGGGATGTCGTGTCACGGGGGTGGACATTGCCCCCCGTCATGATGAACACTTTAAAACCATGTTTCCGCTTGAACAGTTGCACGTCGCGTTGGCGGATGCCGATATTTTGTTGCTCACCCTGCCCTTGACCGACACGACACATCACATTATCGGCGAGGCGGAACTCGGTTTGCTGAAAGACGGCGCGTTACTGATCAATATTGCGCGCGGCGGAGTGGTAGACACCGCCGCCCTCACGAATGCGCTGGTCTCCCGCCCGCTGTTTGCGGCGCTGGATGTGTTTGAAGAAGAACCTCTCCCCCCCGACAGTCCGCTGTGGGACTGCGAACGCGTACTGATAACCCCTCACAACAGTTTTGTGGGGGAACACAACCACGAACGCCTGTGGGCGCTCATTCAATCCAATTTGGAAAGCGGTGACGACCGATGAGCCAAGAAAGAAACACCATACTCATTCTGGTAAACAAACAAACCACCATTGTCAACTTCCGCCTGGAAGTGGTTGCAGCGTTGGTGAAAGCGGGCTATCGCGTGTTTGTTTCGGTGCCCGACGGCGACCGCGTGAATGAGATCGAAGCGGTGGGTGCCACGCTGCTCATCACCCCGATGGACAAAGACAGCACCGATCCCATCCGCGATTTTAAATTGATGATGACCTATCGCCGCCTTATCAAAGAAACGGCGGCCGATCTGGTACTCACCTACACCATCAAGCCGAATGTGTACGGCGGCATGGCCGCGGCTTCGCGGCACGTGCCGTATATGGCGAACATCACGGGACTGGGCACCGCTTTGGAAGGACACGGTGCCATGCAGAAACTGGCGTTGCTTCTTTACCGCGTCGGTTTTCGCAAGATCTCCCGCGTGTTTTTCCAAAACGCGGAAAATCGCGCATTTTTTGAAAACCATAAGTTGGCACTCGGCCGACACACCTCCCTTCCCGGTTCGGGTGTGAATCTGCAAAAATTCCACGCGCTGGATTATCCCGCCGACGGCACGGTGGATTTCGCCTTTATCTCCCGCATTCGCAAGGAGAAGGGGATTGAACAATACATCGATACCGCCCGCACCGTAAAAGCAAAATATCCGCACACCCGTTTTCACGTGTGCGGATTCGGCGACGAGTATTATGAGGCACGCATGAAACAGTTGCACGAAGAGGGCGTCATCCTCTATCACGGCCTGTTGAACGACGTGCGCGTGATGTTGAAAGATGCGCATTGCGTGATTCACCCCACCTATTATCCCGAAGGGATGTCCAACGTGTTGTTGGAGAGTGCCGCGTGTTGTCGTCCCATCATTTCCACCGACCGTGCGGGTTGCCGCGAAGCGATCGATCACGGAGTGAACGGCTATCTGGTGCGCGAACAGGATAGCGCCGACCTGATTGAAAAGGTGGAAACCTTCCTTTCGCTTTCGTATGACGAACAAAAAGAAATGGGGGTTCGCGGCCGCGAAAAGGTGGCGCGAGAGTTTGATCGTGAACTGGTGGTGCAGGCCTATCTGGATGCCGCGGCCACCTTCTGCGGTAAGGAGAATGCTGTATGAAAAAATATCTTGTAACGGGCGCCGCGGGGTTTATCGGCTCGTTTCTGTCCCATCGTTTGTTGGACGAAGGTGCCGAAGTCGTGGGGTTGGATAATCTTAACGACTATTACGATCCACGTTTGAAAGAAGAACGGCTCAAAAAGCTGTTGCCTCACCCTGCCTTCCGTTTTGTAAAAGCGGATATTGCAGACAAAGAGGCGCTGTTTTCCCTGTTTGAAAAGGAACGGTTTGACGTGGTGATCAACCTGGCCGCGCAAGCAGGAGTGCGTTACTCCATCGAAAATCCCGACGTGTACATTTCCTCCAATGTGGTGGGTTTCTTCAACGTCTTGGAGGCTTGCCGCCACTTCCCCGTGGAGCATCTGTTATACGCATCCAGTTCTTCGGTGTACGGCAACCAAGAAAAGACGCCCTTTTCCACCGAGGACGATGTGTCCCGCCCCATCAGTTTGTATGCCGCCACCAAAAAGAGCAACGAATTGATGGCGTACACCTACAGCCATTTGTACGGCATCCCAACCACGGGATTGCGATTCTTCACCGTATACGGTCCGATGGGACGTCCCGACATGGCGTACTTCGGTTTCACCGACAAAATGGTGCGCGGCGAAACCATCAAGGTGTTCAACAACGGCGACTTGAAGCGCGACTTCACGTATGTGGACGATATCGTCACCGGCATCTGCCGCCTGATCCCCCTCCCCCCCACGGGAAATGACCCCGCCGAGGTATACAACATCGGCAACAACAACCCCGAAGATCTTTTGCACTTTATTGAAGTTCTGGAAGGTTGCCTGATGGCCGAAGGGGTGATCGACGCTCCTGCCAAAAAGGAGTTTTTGCCGATGCAGGCAGGGGATGTGTATCAAACGTTTGCAGACGTCACACCGCTTATGAACAAAGTGGGGTTCAAACCGCAAACGTCCATTGAAGAAGGTCTTTCGCATTTCGCTAAATGGTATAAAGCGTTTTATAAGTAATTTATAGGTAAGGAGATTGTTAACTATGAAAATCGCTGTTGCAGGTACCGGTTACGTCGGCTTGTCCATTGCCGTGTTGTTGGCACAACATCATGAAGTGGTGGCATTGGACATCATCCCCGAAAAGGTGGAACTCATCAACAACAAAAAATCGCCCATTATTGACAAGGAGATCTCGCAGTTTTTGGCCGAAAAAGATCTCAACCTCAAAGCCACCGTGGATCCGATCGAAGCATATACCAATGCGGATTTCGTGGTGATCTCCACCCCCACCAACTACGATACCGAACGCAGCTTTTTTGATACGTCCTCGGTGGAAAAAGTGATCGAATCGGTCATGGAGATCAACCCCCGCGCGTTTATGGTGATCAAATCCACCGTGCCGGTAGGCTACCTTGCTTCGGTATACGAAAAATACCGTTGCCGCAACATCCTATTCTCTCCCGAATTTTTGCGGGAAGGCCGCGCGCTGTACGACAACCTCTATCCCAGCCGCATCATCGCGGGTGTGTTGGAGGAAACGGAAGAGGCCATGGCTGCCGCCCGCACCTTCACCTCGCTGTTGGCCGAAGGCGCAGAGAAAGAGGACGTTCCCGTGCTGATCATGCGCTCCACCGAAGCCGAGGCGGTAAAACTTTTCTCCAACACCTATCTTGCGTTGCGTGTTGCCTACTTTAACGAATTGGACACCTACGCCGAAGTGCGCGGATTGGATACCAAATCCATCATCGAAGGCGTGGGACTTGATCCGCGCATCGGCTCGCATTACAACAACCCGTCCTTCGGTTACGGTGGCTATTGCCTGCCCAAAGATACCAAGCAGTTGTTGGCCAATTACAACGACGTGCCCAACAACATCATTGCCGCGGTGGTGGACGCCAACCGCACCCGCAAAGACTTTATCGCCGATCAGATCATTGCCCGTCGCCCGAAAACGGTGGGCATCTATCGCTTGACAATGAAAGCCAACAGCGACAACTTCCGCCAATCCGCCATTCAAGGCGTGATGAAGCGCATCAAAGCGAAAGGTATTGAAGTGGTGGTATACGAACCGTCGCTTGCGGACGAGCATTTCTTCAACAGTCGCGTGATCCGCGACCTTGCCGAGTTCAAAGTGCAAAGCGACGTAATCATCGCCAACCGCTACAACGAGGACATCGCGGATGTGTTGGATAAGGTGTATACCCGCGACTTATATTTCCGTGATTAAGGAGTGATCTTGCTTGAACTTTTACAAAAAGATCATTCGCAGCCGCAAACTTCGGTTTAAGATTCTGCGATTCTTGCGCTTCATTCCCGATAAGCCGACGTTACAATGGCAGTATCGCATGAAACTCGGACGCAAATTGAATTTGAAAGAACCCAAGCGCTATTCCGAAAAATTGCAATGGCTGAAGTTGTATTACCGCGATCCCGTGATGCAACAATGCGCCGATAAATATACCGTGCGGGAATACATTGAATCCAAAGGACTCGGTCATATCCTCAACGATCTCTACGCGGTGTTTCAATCGCCCGAAGACATCACGCTTGAGAGATTGCCGGACAAGTTCGTGTTAAAACTCAGCAACGGAAGCGGCACCAACCTGATCTGCACCGATAAAAACACGTTAGACATCGAAAAAGTGCGTCAGCAATTCCGCGATTTTTACGCGCAAAGTGGTACCTCTGCGGGACGAGAATGGGTATATACTACCGATAAGAAGCCGGTTATCATTGCAGAAAAGCTTTTGGTGGATTCTTCCCGTACGGACGGCAGTATTTGCGATTACAAATTCCTTTGTTTCAACGGGAAACCTTGCTATGCGGTATACGACGTGGACCGTTTTACCGATCATCGGCGCAACATTTATGACACCGCGTGGAACGATCTGCGCGTGGCCAGCGACTGTCCTTGCGGCGAAACGGATGTCCCCTGTCCCGAAAACCTGGAGGAGATGTTGGCGGTCGCTCGCACGTTGTGTGCAGACTTTCCGGCTGTGCGCGTAGACTTATATTCCTTAGACGGCCAAATTGTTTTCGGCGAATTGACCTTCTTCCCGTGGAGTGGCTACGTACAGTACGATCCCGATTCCTTCGATTTTGAACTGGGCGAAAAATTCATTTTGCCGCAACGTAATCATTAAGGAGCGTAACGCTATGGTGTCGACCGATTTTTGCCCCAAAGTTTCCATTGTGATTCCCGTCTACAACGGCGCGAACTACTTGCGTGAATCCATCGACAGCGCCTTGGCACAAACCTATCCAAATATTGAGGTGTTGGTCATCAACGACGGTTCTACCGACGACGGTGCTACCGAAGCGATCGCCCGTTCCTACGGGGATCGTATCCGCTATTTCAAAAAAGAAAACGGCGGTGTATCTTCTGCGCTGAATATGGGCATTCAAAATATGACCGGCGACTATTTTTCGTGGCTTTCTCACGACGACCGTTATGAACCCGAAAAGGTTGCCCATACGGTAAACTATCTTGCTTCTTTTGAAGATCGCGAACGGTTGCTCGGGATGTGCGGCGGATTCTATCTGGACAAAAATTCCGTCCGCCTGCACGACATGCACTTTGATTTCGAGTGCGGCCGTGTATATGCCGGCCTTGACGTAGTGTGGCACATTTTGCAACACGGGGTTTTGGATGCGTGTTGTTTGCTGATCCCCAAAACGGCTTTTGAAGAGTGCGGGGAATTCAACGAAGAATTGCGTTATAACCAAGACGCCCTCATGTGGTATCAGATCTTTTGTGCCGACTATGCTTTGGTGGTGCGCGACGATCAAAAAGACGTTGCCTATCGTCTGCATGCGGGGCAAACTTCAAAAACGCACCGCAACCTGTTGCTCCAAAACACCATTTCTTTAGCACAAATCATTGCACCCGTTTTCGCGAAACACAGCACCAAAGAACGTCCGTTGTTACGTGCGTTGGCACGCCGTCACGCACGACTCTTTTGCCGTGATGCCGTAAATGAATCGATACGTATAGGGCGAGAAACCCACGTGTTTACGTGGTGTGACGTTCTGTATCTGCATTTTTGGTTGCTGATCGGGTTTGCCCGTAATATAGCCAAAGCAGTTTACCATCGTTTGCGATTCCACAAATAATTTACCGTAAAAGGTGACTTGCCTATGATTCCCTATTATGTGTTGATCGGAGCGCCGTTGCTCTTTTCGCTGTTTCATGCGTTGAGCCTCGACCATCCTTTGCATGCTCCGCATCATATTCAAAAGAAGAATTATACCATCCTTCTTTTCTTCATTATATATTTTCTGTTGCTCGCTCTGCGGCGGTCGGATATCGGTGTTGATCTGGGCGGATATATACGCAACTTCCGCCTGTTCCGCACTTACACGTGGAACGAGATGTTCCAATCGGTACGATGGGAAAAAGGCTTTTCTGCATTTACCAAACTGATCGGCATGTTCACCGCATCTCCGCAGATCTACGTTGCCATCGTGGCGGCTGTTTCGGTCGTTCCCGTTGCCCGTTTGTATTTTCGCGAATCGGAAGACGATATCACCGTCATGGCGCTGTTCATGATCTTCCCGGTGTTCATCATGAATTTTTCGGGATTGCGTCAGGCAATGGCCATCGCCTTTGCTCCGGCGGTATATAATGCGGCTTGTAACCGTAAACTGTTACGTGCGATCCTGTTGGCGCTCATCGCCACGACCTTCCACACATCCGGTATCGTTTTGTTACTGCTGTATCCCGTTTGCCGCATCAAACTGCAGTCACATCACCTGTTTATCATCCTGCCTCTTGTGGCGTTTCTTTACGTGTTCAGCATTCCCGTGTATTATTTGCTTTTGCCGTTGTTGGGCGAGGATTACGCTTCTCGCTACACCGCGCTTACACAAACGAACTCCACCGCGATTCTCTTCATGCTTCTGCTGTTCACGCTGTACGCCTTTCTTTTACCGGATACAGAAAAGATGGACGACACGACCGAAATTCTGCGAAACATTCTGGTGTTGGCACTTTTCATCCAGGTATTTGCCTCTATCAGTCCCACGGCCATGCGCATCAACTACTACTTCGTGGTTTTTGTTCCCCTACTTGTCACAAAAATCACCGCGCGCATCACACGGGTAAATCCGCAGTATATGCAACTGATTCAACTTGGTATGGCAGCGTTCTTTCTCTTCTACCACATTACCAAAATTCATCGCGTGGACAGCCTGAATATTTATCCTTACGCCTTTTTTTGGCAATAATACCATTTGACGCAATGCGCAGAATGTGTTATACTTGTACTGTTGTAAACCAACCGCTTAGGCGGAACACCATATCTTAATGAAACGAGGAATCTGTTATGAGCCTTTTCAAAGACAAGACCTTACTGATCACCGGTGGTACCGGCTCCTTTGGCACGGCGGTTCTTCACCGTTTTTTGAAGACCGATATCGGTGTGATCCGTATTTTCTCCCGTGGCGAGAAAAAGCAGGACGATATGCGCCACAAATTCCAGGCGGAAATGCCGGACGTGGCTTACAAACTCAAATTTTTCATCGGTGACGTGCGCAACATCGCCAGCGTGAAAAATGCCATGCACGGCGTGGATTATATCTTCCATGCGGCGGCGCTCAAGCAGGTCCCTTCCTGCGAGTTCTTCCCGATGGAAGCGGTGCAAACCAACGTGATCGGCACCGACAACGTGTTGACCGCCGCCATCGACGAAGGAGTGAAATCCGTCATCTGCCTTTCCACCGATAAAGCGGCCTATCCTGTCAACGCTATGGGTATCACCAAAGCGTTGGAAGAGCGTGTGGCGGTGGCAAAATCCCGCACCGTTTCTCCCGAGCGCACCAAGATCTGCTGTACCCGTTACGGCAACGTAATGTGTTCCCGCGGTTCGGTTATTCCGCTGTGGATCGAACAGATTCGCACCGGCCAGCCCATCACCCTGACCGATCCCACCATGACGCGTTTTATCATGTCATTGGATGAGGCGGTCGATCTGGTGCTGTTTGCATTTGAGCACGGTGTTACCGGCGATATCCTGGTTCAAAAAGCACCCGCTTGCACCATTCAAACGCAGGCAGAAGCGGTGTGTGAACTGTTCGGCGGCAACAAAGAGGATATCAAGATCATCGGTATTCGCCACGGTGAAAAGTTGTATGAAACCTTGCTCACCAACGAAGAATGCTCCACCGCGGTGGATATGGGTGACTTCTATCGCGTACCCTGTGACAAGCGTGACCTGAACTACGACAAGTACTTCCACGAGGGCGATGCCCAGCGCAACCCGTTGAACGAGTTTAACTCCCACAACACCGAACTCCTTTCGGTGGAAGAGGTAAAAGAAAAACTGCTGACTCTCCCCTATATCCGCGAGAAATTGGGCATCGCCGATTAAGTTTTTTCAATGACAAAAGCAGACGGTTCGTAAAATTACGAACCGTCTGCTTTTTTATCCTCATTTCATCGGCGCATAAAACAGATCCAGTATCAACGCATCCAACGCCTTGGTATCGGGGTGAAACTCCATGTAGCTTTCGCCCTTGACATTTTCGCCTTCGGGTATGATCACACCTTCAAAGGTATAGTCCTTATGGCGGGACAGCAAATTGCTCATGGCCGTCTGCGAACAATCGGTCACCAGATAATCCTTTGCGTTTTCATACGCCTTCAATTCCCAACCTGTCGAAGCTGTATCCATCGCCGTGATAAACCCGTGCATATATTCCTTTTGACGTGCCATACGGGAAACGTTCAACTGATCCCCCACGCCGCTACGACTTTGAACAAAGCGAACAGCTTGTTCCCCCCGCAGGGTTACCGTACCTTTGGGAATGGTATTATCCACCAAGGAAAAGTCATCGGTCACATTCACTTTCACACCGCCAACCGCATCGTTAAACATGGCGATGGCATCCATACGCATGGAAAAATAATAGTCCACCGTTACACCGTACAGCAGATCGGAGACCGCCTTGCGGGTGTTTTCCGCGCTGTCCGCAAGGCCGCTGCCATAGGTGTGGGCCAATGCCAACTGTTGCGACACCGAACCGGCTTCGCGCCCATTCACGCCCAATACCGGCACGTCGGTGATGGTGTCACGGTTGAGCGCCAACACCGTTGTGGTTTTCGCCGTTTCATCAAACACCGCCACGCCGATCATATCCGCTGCACCGGGGTTGTTATACGAGCCGCTGCTTACCGCAGGGCCTTTTTGATCGATACCCATCAACAGCACAACCGTAATATCCTGCCGGGGATAGTACCTCACGCCGTCACGTTCGATCACGCGGGACTGAATGTTCTCTTCGTTACGATCTTTGGTAAAAACAATGGGTTCCAGAATGCGGAACCCACTGTATACAATAACAAGCACCAGGAACAGGATGAGAACGATCAGCCAAACGTTTGCCTTAACTCGTAATCTCATAGATCACACTTCCTGTTTACTATTCTTATTTCTCGCTCACGCGGCGACGATACACCGCAATCGACAGCACCATGGCCACCACGGCCGCACCCATCACAACAACCCACAAGATGGTGTCGGAGGATTCCCCCGTCTGCGTGTCATCCGAACCAACGGTCGCCGGAACCATAAGGGCCAGCGTTCCCCACTCTTTCACCGAAACGGTAATGGTACCGTCCCCGTTGTTGACCGTTTCCACCGTCTGCCACTTGCCGTCGATAAACATCATGGCAAACACCGTTTCGTCCTTTGCCACCGTCGTTTTAAAGGTGACCTTCACGATACCGTCTTCATCCAAATACTTATCCAGCTCATCGCAGCTTGCACCGATATGGAACAAATCGCGCACCACCAGATCATCCGCCGTCTTATTCTCGCCCAGTTTCTCTGCCACCAACTTGTTCAGTTCGGGGCATTTTTCCGACAACTTCGTGCCTTCTTTGGTAAGATCGGCATAGAGCTCCTTCAGTTCGGCCGCATCCTCTTCGGAAATCTCCGTGGAAGTATCCGCTTCGGAAACGGGCGTGACCACAATGCAGTCCTCATGTCCTTCCGGAACGGTTTCCACCACTTCGGGAGCCGGCTTGTAGGTGATGCTGGGGACAAACTCCACCGCATCTGCCAACGCCGTTACCGACATAGACAAACACAGCACCGCCGCCAACAAGCAGGAAATCAATTTTTTCATCTCTATACCACTCCTACAGTAAGTTTTACTTGATCGTATTTATTGTGTATTCGGAATCAGCTCAACGCTGTTTTGATACAGCTGCGAAAGCCATGAAGGATCCGCCTTTTCCGCGATCACGCGGGCGGCATTCCCCAGATTCGGCGGACGCCGCTTTTCATCGTGACAATCCGAACCGAGAACGTGAATGCGATGTTCACATAAAAAGTTCAACGCCATGCGGCGAGTGCTTCGCTCCAAAAAGAAACTGCTGTTCGCTTGCAAAAATACCGGCAACTCCGCCATGCGTTCCATAATTCGCCGTGCATTAAAGCGGTGAAGGTAGCGATCGATGTGTGCCACAACCGGAACAAGCCCCAACTTCTTCTGAATCCCGCAAAGTTCCCCGAGCAGCCGATCGGACCACGCCGTCATCGGCATCTCTATCAAAATGGTGTCGCCACCCGCCAAAGTCAGACGCCGCAACTCCTCACATTCGCTCATCCCCTCAAAGGCATACACCTCCGCACCGCAGAAAACGGTGGGCAGTTCCTCTGTTCCTTCCATCGCACGAGCGAGCGTTTCCCATGCCGCTTCACGGCGTGTCAGAAATGCTTCGGGCGATTCACGGTGGGGATAAAAATGCGGTGTTGCCGCCACGTAACGCACACCGGCATCTGCCGCCGTACGCAACATGGCAAGCGATTCTTCCGCTGAGCGACTACCATCGTCCATGGCGGGAAGAACGTGTGAGTGAAAATCGAATAACGGGATCATAGTCCCTTATCCCTTCTCTTTGGTTTCGGGGGTAGCGGTACGCCGTGCACCGTAACCGTAACGGCCGCCGTAGCGATAATACTTTTTCCCGTAACGGTAACCGTAACCGTAACCGTAGCGACCGCCGCGTTCGGTCATGGCATTCAGCACAACGCCCAAGATGCGGGATTCCACAAAATCAAACTGTTGCACCGCATTGGCCAATGCCACCGTATTGCCGTAGTTCTGACGGGCCACCAACAGAATGCCGTCGGCCATTTTGGCCGCCACCAACGCATCGCTGACTTCGCCGACAGGCGGAAGATCCAACAGGATGTAGTCATACGAACCGCGCAAGGTGTTCAGCAAATCCTCCATCGAACGGGAACTGATCAACTCGATCGGGTTGGGCGGGTTGCGACCGGAAGCGATCACATCGAATCCTTCCTTCACATCGCCGCCGCAAGGCTGCACCACATCGGTGATAGTGGCCTGACCGGTCAGGTAATTCGACAGGCCGGGCACTTTGGAAATCTGCAATTTGGTTGCCAACGAGGGGCGACGCATATCGCAGTCGATCAACAGCACACGCTTATCCAACTGTGCCAACGTAAATGCCAAATTGACCGCCGACAAACTCTTACCCTCACCCGCCAAAGCGCTGGACACCCCAATAACGGGACATTGCGTCTCGCCCGCAAAGGAGAATTGCAGTTTGGTGCGCAACAGTTTATACGCTTCGGATGCGGCAAAACTGATATTGCGACCAAGCAAAATCGGCGTTTGGGTGGCAGCAGACGGTTTCTTTTTCTTCTTGTTTCCGCCCGACGATCCGTAATAGTAGTATCGGCCGCCCTTGTTTTGCACCATCATATCCGGCACCGCCGCCAAGATGGGGGCATCGCAACACAAGCTCACATCCTCTTCAGAACGGATGGTAACGTCGAACAGTTCGCGAATCACCAAATAGGCAACCGAGAGGAAAAATCCGACGGCAAAGCCGAGCAACGTCTTCTTCGGATAACTGGGAGAACTGGGTGCAGAGGGAACCACCGCATAATCCACCACTTTCGCAGAAGTACCTTCCACGATACTGGAGATGCGCTTGGGCAGAATATACGCGATCGCGTTGGCGATCTTTTCGGCCTCTTGCGGATCGGGACTCTTGACCATCACCTCAAACACTTCGGTGGAATTCACCGATGCGGCGGAGATCATGGACTGCAATTCCCCGCAAGTACGTTTCACACCCGAATAGTCGATCACCTCATTCAGCGAGGTGCGGGTTTTCAAAATGACGATGTAGGAATTGACCAAACTTTTGGCCGCCGAAAGGTCTCCGGACGTAATGCTGAATGCCGTGTCACCGATCGATAGGTTGTTGTTCACATAAAACAATGCCGAGGAGGTATACTGAGGCGTAACAAGATAAAACGTACCGACAAAGAACAGCACGGCGCACAGCACAGCCGACACGGCAACCAACCACCAACGGCTGATCACGGCATTCAAAAGACGGCGCACATCAATCTGTATGCCTTCTTTTTTCGGCGCTACGGACTCGCTCATATACGAACCTCCTCTGTTTTACAAATTCCACCCAAACGACAGTAAGGCAGATTAAACCTAATATACTCTATACACTATACCACAGCACCGTTTTATTGTCAAGGAAAAAGTAATTCTTTTCTCATTTTCTCACCACGCTACAGTAATATACTTCAACTATAAAAGGCACAACGCCGCCGCAGTTTAAGCATTGGCATTGTGCCTTTATATCTTCGGCAAATTTTGTGCGTAGGTCACCACACCTTTGACAACCGCCGCCATCAGCGCATCCTGGAAATCGGGAGTAACCAACAACTCCAAATCGTCTGCATTGGTCATATACCCGCATTCCAACAACAGCGACGGCATTTCGCTGATACGCGTCACGTAAAACGGATTCCAGCGAAAATCACGTTTGCGCCGGTTCCCGTACTGTGCGTGTACCGCCTGCATTTCGTCGTATACCAACTCGGCAATACCGCGAGAATAGTCGGTGAAGTAATGCACCGAACAACCGCCCACCGAAGCGCTGGTCGAACCGTCCATGTGCAGGCTGATGAACAGATCCGCCTCACTTCGGCGCGTGATCTGCGTGCGTTGAAGCAAAGAGAGATCGCTGTCTTCTTCTCGCGTCATGATCACTTTGGCACCAAGCGCCTCCAGCTGATCCCGCAACAACAACCCATACGTCAGCGCCAACCGCTTTTCGGGCAGGTTACCGCCCGACGTACCGTAGGAATGTCCGCCGTGGCCGGGGTCCACCACCACCGTAAACCCGTGAAGCGGCTGTTCGGCATCATTGCCTCCCACATACGTCGGATGCTTGAATGCAAAGGTCAGTTCTCCTTCGTTGTTCCAGGTCACCCGATAACCGTAAAACCGAGCCGTCGCAGAGAGATGCAAGCGAAGCACCGCCGTGTTGTTCTCGCCCGCGATCCATTCCGCCGCCGAAAACAACGGGCTTTGCGACATGTCTACTTCTCCCACCGTTTCGGTGGTGTAGGAGAAGGTGATATCCACATATTCGGTGGTTTGTCCCGTGCTGTTGTAGTCCTGTCGCGAGGGGTTACCGTATGCCTGCGGTAACAACTGCAACCCAAACGGGATACGCCAATCTGCCGCAAGTGTCAGCACCGTTTGTTGTCCTGTCACCGACACACCGCCCACCGTCAAAGTGTTGGCCGAAAGCGTACCGTTGTGGATGTATACCTTCGCCGTGCTTTGGTACACCCGCCGTCCGCATCCGAGCAAGTAGTAATGATTCCCCGAAGATGCATCATACGCCGTTCCCGCCAGCACGTCGGTGGTGCCTTTTGGCAAATATGCGTTGGTAGGGCGGGAATAGTCGTCGGTGGTATCCCCGCTGAAGGTTTCGGCATAATCCTCCGTAATAATCAGCACCGTGCCGTCGGCCAACGTGTCGCCGCCCATCGAAGGATCGATCGGATCCAGATCCGGCAACGCCACATCCTCGATAGTGGGACTTTCCACGACAGGTAACGCTTTTACCGTGATATGCCCACCCGTTTCGGTGGCACTTTGCCCGCTGTAACTGCCGTGCACCGTCACCGCGCCGAGCGATTGCGTTTCACCCGCCTTACCCGCAGGCAGAGTGTACGTACCTGCGTAGGTCACGTAATCCGAATCCTCCGAAGCGGTGTTTTCGTCGTC
>JAZSHJ010000089.1:0-9359 GCA_045533175.1 Acutalibacteraceae bacterium | reverse complement strand
ACGTTAGTGTGAAATCCACCGTACGGTCGGTTTCGTTTTTCAGCGTCAGCACACCTCCGTCCAGCGTTTGTCCCGTCAACACGTTCGGTGCTTCCCAAAAGGCCAATTCGCCGTCGGTTCGTTGCATCAGGTATCCTTCGGCATCCTGCAAGAACACGTATTCCGTTTCTTGCCCCACCGCGGCAGCCGACAAACCACCCGCCATACACGTCATCAACAAAGCCAACAGACTCCACGCGATCGCCTTTTTCATCACGAACCACCGCCCTTCTTTTTACGGTCGTGCAGATTCAGCACCACCGTCAACACGACGTAGGCTGTGACAATGCCGCCAAGCGTATACACACCCCACAGCGGGATGCCCCACAGCGTTTCACTCAAGGTTTGGCGCACAGGCTCGGCCTGTGTGGTTGTGCTCGCCATCGTTGCTTCGGTGGTGGTGGGAACGGTGGTCGGTTCGGTCGGCAAATACGGCGGGGTATCCTCCGCACCGGCCAATGCCTGTATCTCCTCGACTCCCAGCACCGTTCGATAAATTTCCACGTTATCAAGCAAGGCGTGCAACGTGGGATCGCCCCACTCGCCCGTGCCGATATCCAACGAATAGGCCATCAGTTCATATACTGTGTTCATCATGCGGTCTTCCAACCACAGCACACCGTCGATATACACCTGTACCGTGCGCCCGTTAGCGGTCACGGCCACGTGATGCCACTCGTTTTTCGGAAGTGCATAACTCACCTGCTCGTTGGTGGGGTTAAACAAATCCAGGCCGGTGCCGTTGGCACCGCCGAACTGATACCGCAGATACACACCGTTCAGAATACCGTCCTCACGGAACAGCGAGGGGTTGTACATATACGGTGAAAACGTGAGATAGTTTTGGTCGCTGCGCGCTACGCTGAACAATCGCTCACCGCTTTCGTCCCCCTGACGGTTCACCCATGCGGAAAACGTAAACTGCGACAACCGCGCCACAGTATAATCTAAGCGTAAAAACGTGCCGTCGCCCGGCAGGCACAGCGCTTTTCCCTCACGTCCGTTCTCTACCCATTGAAGGTCTTGTGCCGTAATCTCCTCTTCCCCGCGATAGTAACGAATGCCATCGGCGGGAAGCTTGTCCGGCTCGCTCACCACCGACAAACGGTTCTGGCGATCAAACCCGATAGCCGAGGCGGAAAACGCGAACAACGATATAAACAACGTCGCCGCAACTGCAAATATCAACACACGTTTCATACGCTGTCTCCCTTGCGCGGCGGCTGTCCGTTGATGCGTTTGGTGGCTTTGCGGTTGAGCCAACGCGGCGACAGACGTGAAGCAAAACTCATCGCATGCACCGTGATACCGCAGAATTGTACAGCCTTCCCCTTCATCGTGGCGCGATACCCTCGACGGGCCACCTTTGCGGCCGTTTCCACCGGAAGTGCGCGGAACAGGTTGCCGCTTTTTAAGTTGGCCGCCGCCTCGAAATTGCTTTCGGTCGGGCCGGGACACAGCGCTGTCACGGTGATGCCGTATTCTGCCAGTTCTTCGGTCATTGCCTGCGAAAAGGACAGTACAAACGCTTTTGTTGCGTAATATGTCGCCATATACGGCCCCGCCGCCATGGCGGCAAGCGAAGCCACGTTCAAAATGCGCCCGCCGCCCATTTCGCGCATGGCACGCGCAAAACAATGCGTCAACTGCATCAAGGCGGTCACGTTCAGCGTTACCATATCCCGTTGGTGTTCCCACTCGGCATCAATAAAAGACACAAAGTCGCCGAAACCTGCGTTGTTCACCAATATATCCACGGGCAGGCCTGCCGCCACCGTGCGATCAAACAATTCCCCTGCTGCATTCGGCAAGGTGAGGTCTTGTGCCATAACCACCACGGGAACCGTATATTCCGCTTGCAGCTGTGCTTTCTTTTCCTGTAACCGCGCTTCGCTGCGTGCCACCAAAATCAGCGGATGACCGCCTGCGGCAAACTGTCGTGCCAGTTCCCAACCGATACCGCCGGATGCACCGGTGATCAACGTGTACTTTTCCATATCCTTCTCCTTAAAATGCCGGTTTGTATTCTTCACCGTCACGATACAGGCGGATGGTTTCCTGCAGAGCGCCGTTCGGGCGGGGCAACATATCACACGCCACACGCAAATTGGCATAATCGGCGGTTACGCGCCCGTTTTCCACGGTGCAACCACATGCGTGTTCCTCTCCTTTGCTGTCTGCTTCACAGAAAGTAACGAGAGCCGCTTCCTGCATGGCACCGAAATCAATAGCGCGGCGCTCACCGTGATACAGCACCGCCGCAATACCGAGGCAGTTGCCCTTGCGGGTGATCTCGTAGGTCACGGGATAATCACCGAACACCGCAAACGGGAAGCCGACCTTCACCGCAAACCCACTCGTTTGCTCGGTCACCGTATAGGTGCGATCGCCTTCTTCGGTCACATCCAAATTATCGATGTTTCCATAGAACTCCCATTGCAAGCGAAGATCCTCCGCTTGGATCGTTGCGTTCTTCACCATATCCAGATTAATGTGGGTATCGCCCGCGTTGGTCATAAACCCGATCACCGACAGCACGCGGTTCTTATCCTGCACCGAACCCGCCACGGCCGAACAATAATCCCAACCGTCGTGAGTACATTTCAAGGAAAAAGCAAACGGTTCATCCGTCGTGCCGAAATAACCGAGCACGTCGCGGTGCTGATTCCACATGTTTTCGATGTGCAACGTACCAAGTGTGAAAGTATCGTTCATGTAGGTATAGGCCATCTGGTTGTGCGCGAAGGTCTGGTCCAATATCCGTTCCCCGCTGTTTTCGGTGAAATACAGTATGTACTTTTCAGGACAACGCAGATTGGGGTTATACCCGCAACCATTCACTATCGTGTCGTAATCCTTCACCAAGCGCACTTTATGATCCAGCGCCCGTTCAATACTCACACGGGTGGAATCCGCCAACAGATATGCATACGCGCGATAGTGCGGACCTGCCATCTGGCCCGTGGCTTTGTGATAGTGGAGCGCCACCGTTTCCCACGCCATATCCGCCAATTCTTCGGCCATGCGCTTGCAGTCCGCGTCTTCCACGTCTGCAATAAAATCACACAGATCCGCCACCACAACGAAGGTGTACGTCGGGCTGTTAAATTCGCTGAAACTGCCGTTGTTTTTATTGTAATCATACAATCCTTGCAACCGCTTTTTGCCGTAGGCAGCCACGTCCCCCCACCCGAACAGCTCGCCGGCAATGCAGGTAACGTATGCGCCCATCACCGAAATGTTGGTGTAATGCGGATTGACGTTGCGCTTAATGATCGCACAGCAAGCGTGCCACACCGCATCCTTCATGCGTACCTTCAGATCATCGGTCAACGCTTCGTCACATTCGCGCAACATCTGAAGAATGGTCTTGCCGTTAAAATCCGCCCAGTTCCAATCGGGCATATCCATCTCTTCCAGCCATTCTTCCAGAAAATACGACCAAATACCGTACGTATCGCGCGAAGGATCGATATCCTGAAGCGGCAATACGCGATACAAAATGGAGTGCGCACGGGCGCGGTCGCCCTCTTCGTCGCGGCGCAACAAATCGTATGCATACACGAACGCGCTGCGGATGGGATGCACCGTGCATTCCGACAATCTGCTGTGATACCCGTTGGCACCACGCCAATCCCGCACCATACGAACCTCTGCATCGTACTGCGAATCGTACCCTGCCATGCGGCGATCAAACAACTGTTTATCTAATTCGGTTTTAAAAGTGATCATCATAGCACCCTCCCACAATCCGGATGAATCTATCATAAAACCTTTCCTGTAGAGTGTCAAGACAAAGATACCTGTTTCGACAGTTTTTACATATAAAAAGACAAAATCTACATAGAACGAAAAGGCATACCGCAGTATGCCTTTTCCGATAATACGTTATTCGGTGCGCAAAGCCACAACGGGATCTTTCTTTGCCGCGCTGCGGGACGGAATGATACCGGCCACCAACGTGAGCAACACGCTGATCGCCACCAACACAACCGCCGCTTCGATCGGCAAAAACGCACGCAAATTCGCAATGCCTGTGAAGTGATTGAGTATCAAATTAATGGGGATGCACAAGAGATACGTCACCGCAACGCCAAGCAACCCTGCTGCGAAACCGACAATGATGGTTTCGGCGTTAAACATCCCCGACACATCACGTTTAGAAGCACCGATGGCACGCAGGATACCGATCTCCTTGGTGCGCTCCTGCACCGAGATCAGCGTGATCACACCGATCATGATGGAGGACACGATGAGCGAAATAGACACAAACGCGATCAACACGTAGGTGATGGCGTTGATAATAGTGGTGACCGAGGACATCATCAAACCGATGTAGTCGGTATATTTAATCTTCTTGATCTCCTCCACCCCGTCGTTGTACTCTGCAATGGCGGCTTCGATCACATCCTTGTTTTCAAACGAGGACGCGTAAATGTTGATGGTTGCGGGCGATTCCAGATCCAGATCCCCCATCAACTTGAGGTTTTCGTCCAGCGTGCTTTCGGAAAACTCCATCAAATTGTCATAATATGCGGCCAGTTGTGCATACGCCGCCGTTTTTACCGCATCGTCCAGCGCCGCAAATTCCGCCGTGCGGATATCCGGCAGATTCGCTTGGAACGCCGCAAAAGCCATAAGCAATTCTTCTGCCGGTTTAGCCATCAGTTCCTGCTGCTTTTGCGGCAATTCCTGCATGGAGATCTGCGCCATCAGCAACTGGGACACCAATTTATCCGATTCCTCATCCGACAACGACGCAAAATATTTGGCCGCATCCTCCGTGCTGTATCCGCTTTGCTGGGCAAAGAACGCGATGACCATCGCTTCTTTTTCGGTGCGTGTTTTGCCCATCGTCATTTCAGCCAAACGCTGTTGCATAAAATTGAGCGCATCCAGTTTCATATACATCGCGATTTTTTCCATGTTGTCCATGCTGTCCAAATGGTTCAAAAACGCGATTGCCTTATCCTGATCGCTCACCGCACCCGCTTCGGGTTTAAAGGGCAATCCCGTAAGCACGTCACGGTCGATCGACTCCTTTTGTGCTTGAATCACCGCCGCATCGGCCGCTTTTTCGATCATATATTTTGTTAACCCGTTGGTATACGCAATGCTGCCCGACAACATCGCCACGTCGGCATCCTCTTTGGGACGAATGATACCTGTTACCTTAAGCGACAACGCGTTGTCATACAAACGGCGAAGTTTGTTTTCGTCCTCACGCGCATCCTCGTACAACCCCGTTGTAGCGTTGTATTCGTAGCAATCCGCGCTCAGAATCGTCTTGTATTCACGATTTACGATCTCTTCGTACGTCCAACGTCCCGGCTTCTTTTCCAATGTGGTGCCACTCATGCCGGCATTGATCAGCGCCTCCATATCCGCTTCGGGCAAAAGGCCCAGCGCATACAGCGTCACGTCATCCAACTCGTTGTTTTTATCCACCACCAGCACGATCTCGTCGTATGCGTTCGGCCAACTGCCGTACACCGTTTCATACTGTTCATACAACAGGTCGTTCACGACCGCGCCGTTTTCGCCCGGCAACAATTCCTGCCACAGCCGAACCGACATGGTTCCCATAGAACCCATCGGTGAAGACTGCGCCAGGGCAGACATTTGCGACATATCCATCCCCATATAGGTAAGGATCAGTTCGGTCAAGATCTCCTCGGTATCGGCGCGCAAAATCTTGCCGTCCACATTTTTGGTGTAGATCAGCATATCCAGATCATATCCGTATTGCACGCCGTTAACAGCCTCTCCCAACGAGGAGTTCGGATCGGCCAATTCTTTTTCAAGGAACTCTTTGAAGGCTTTGAGGTCGTTTTGCTTTGCTTCAAGCGAACCCAACGCGTTGATCATGTTCTGCAACGCTTCCTTCTTATACACCGCATCCTCGGGATGCTCCGTTTCCTCGTTTTGGATGTTCATAAACGCCTCGATCAACGAGGACAGTTCCACCGTGGAGGCCTCCAACGTGATAGGATATGCCGAAAGAGTGCTTTCCTGCACCGAATCAATATATGCCGTCGTACCTTGCGACACCGCCAAAATCAACGCAATGCCGATAATGCCGATCGAGCCCGCAAACGCCGTCAGCGTGGTGCGTCCCTTCTTGGTGAAGAGATTTTTCAGCGACAGCATAAACGAAGTAGCAAAGGACATGGAAGGCTTTTTTTCCTTTTTTGCCTTGGGTGACATTGCCGCATAGCGTTCTTCGGTGGCGGCAATCTCTTCCTCGGTCAACGGACGGGAATCGTCGGTGATAACACCGTCCAACATCCGAATGATACGCGAGGAATACTGTTCGGCCAGCTCAGGATTGTGCGTCACCATCACGATCAGGCGATCTTTGGAAATCTCTTTCAAAATCTCCATCACCTGCACGCTGGTTTCGGTATCCAACGCACCCGTCGGTTCGTCCGCCAAAATGATGTCGGGATCGTTCACCAACGCACGCGCAATAGCCACGCGTTGCATCTGACCGCCCGACATCTCATTCGGCCGCTTTTTTAATTGGTCGCCCAAACCGACGGACTCCAATGCCTTTTTGGCGCGCGCACGACGTTCCACTTTGGACACACCCGACAGCGTAAGTGCCAACTCCACGTTTTGCAATACCGTCTGGTGCGGGATCAAGTTGTAACTTTGGAATACAAAACCGATGGAATGGTTGCGATACGCATCCCAATCACGGTCATGAAATTCTTTAGTAGAACGTCCGTTGATGATAAGATCACCTTCGGTATACGCATCCAAACCACCAATGATGTTGAGCATCGTGGTCTTTCCGCAACCCGAAGGGCCGAGAATCGAAACAAACTCCGAGCGTCGAAAGCGCAAGGAGATCCCCTTCAGCGCTTCCACCTTCCCGTTGCCGGCGGGATATTCCTTTTTGATCCGGCAAAGTTGCAACATAATATATGACCTCCAATATGAGATACCTTATTCTACCATATAGCATCCACACTTTCAATGACGGGCGCATAGCGTTTTTGTGAATATTTTGTAAATAATTTTTGGCCTTTACACACACAACACATTGTGATACAGTAATATAGAAAGAGGTGAGCGTTATGACCTTTGAGCAACGCGCCAAAGCGTTGGTTTCGCAAATGACATTGGCAGAAAAACTGGCACAGATGAAATACGACGCCCCTGCCATCGAACGGCTGGGCGTACCGGCTTATAATTGGTGGAACGAATGCTTGCACGGGGTGGGGCGAGCAGGAACTGCCACCGTGTTTCCCCAGGCGATCGGCATGGCCGCTTCGTTCGATGAGGACCTGTTATTCCGCGTGGCCACCGCCATTTCGGATGAAGCGCGCGCCAAGTACAATCAATACAAAACCTTCGGTGAAACCGACATTTATCAAGGGCTTACCTTCTGGTCGCCAAACATCAACATCTTTCGCGACCCGCGTTGGGGACGCGGCCACGAAACCTACGGCGAAGATCCGTATCTCACGGGACGCATGGGGACAAGCTTCATCAAAGGGTTGCAAGGAAACGGCAAATACCGCAAAGTGGATGCAACTGTCAAACACTTTGCCGCCCACAGCGGACCGGAACAAGGCCGCCACGGATTCAACTCCGAAGTGACGCAAAAGGATCTGTATGAAACCTATTTGTGGGCGTTTCGTTACTGCATCGAGCATGCCGATCCCTCCGCCGTGATGGGGGCGTATAACCGCTTAAACGGCGAACCATGCTGTGCCTCCCCCTCCTTGCTTGGAAAAATCCTGTACGGTGAATTTGGGTTTAAAGGATACGTCGTGTCGGATTGCGGTGCCATTTGCGACATCAACAATCATCACAAAGTCACCGCCAATGAAGCGGAAAGTGCCGCTTTGGCGGTGAACAACGGGTGTCAGCTCAACTGCGGCACGGCGTACAAATGGCTCAAAACCGCCGTGGCCATGGGACTGTTGGATGAAGAAACCGTCACCGCGGCGGTGGAACGGCTGTTCACCGCCCGTTTCCGGCTGGGTATGTTTGATACCGATTGTGAATACAACGCCATTCCTTATGACGTGGTGGAATGCGACGAGCACCGTGCGCTCAACCGCCGCATGGCACAGGAGAGCATGGTGTTGCTGAAAAACGATGGTATTCTGCCGCTGAAAGATATGCACACCGTAGCGGTCATCGGGCCGAACGCGGATGCCAAAAACGTGTTACTCGGCAATTACAACGGCACCCCCTCCCGCTACGCCACCTTGCTGCGCGGTATTCAGGAAGGGTGCCATGCCAAGGTGCTGTACGCCGCCGGTTGTGACGTGTGGGAGCCCCGCCGCGATCACGACGGTAAATTTGTGAAAGAGGCCGTTATTGCCGCACGGGCGGCGGACGTGGTGATCCTGTGTGTGGGGCTCAACCCGCAAATCGAAGGCGAAGAAGGCGACGCTTACAACGGCGATATGGGCGGCGACCGCGCCACGTTGGAACTTCCCGCGCCGCAACGAGATCTGATCGAAGCGGTAGTGGCAACAGGAACACCTGTGGTGCTTGTAAACGTCAGCGGCAGTTGCGTAAACTTGTCCTATGAAAAGGAACATTGTGCCGCCGTGTTGCAATGTTTCTATCCCGGCGCTGAAGGCGGACACGCCTTGGCCGACCTTCTCTTCGGCCGTGTTTCGCCCTCAGGGCGTCTGCCTATCACCTTCTACCGTTCGGTGGACGATCTGCCGCCGTTCGAAGATTACTCCATGGAAAACCGCACCTATAAGTTCTTCAAAGGCGAAGCGGTATTCCCCTTCGGTCATGGACTCACCTATTCCGACATTCGAGAAACGTGGGAAAACGAACACACCGTTACTTTGGAAAACCGCGGCGAGTACGAAGTGAATTATACGGTATTGAAGTTTGAACATATTCCGTATAAAAATCTTTGCGGATTCAAAAAAGTGTTGCTGAAACCGGGTGAAACCGCGGTGGTGCATTGGTAATGCATCGTGAATCTATCCTATTTTAGACAACAAAAGACGGGCTGCCGCCCGTCTTTTGTTGTTGGTGTGAAGCCATTAAATCTTAAACAAGCCGAGGCCTTTAAACCTCGGCTTTGCGTTTTGTCAGCGGTATCCCCTGTGCGGATAAGAGGACTTTCTTCTCACGAACGGAAGCCCCACCGGGGCTTCCTCCCAAGGCTTCACGACCTTTGGTCGTTCACCTTTGGAGTTCGTTTCATTTGCCGTTGGTTCTTAAACAAGCCGAGGCCTTTAAACCTCGGCTTTGCGTTTTGTCAGCGGTGTCCCCGGTGCGGATAAGAGGACTTTCTTCTCACGAACGGAAGCCCCACCGGGGCTTCCTCCCAA
>JAZSHJ010000131.1:0-7861 GCA_045533175.1 Acutalibacteraceae bacterium | reverse complement strand
CCCGGCATTCCGGGCGAAGCGCCCGAACTGCGCTTGGAACTCAAGTTGTTGGCAGACGTCGGCTTGGTCGGTTTTCCCAACGTGGGCAAATCCACCCTCGTGTCGGTGGTGAGTGAAGCGAAGCCTGCTATTGCGGATTATCATTTCACCACCCTGTCACCGGTGCTGGGCGTGGTGCGCGTCACCGAAGGGGTGTCCTTCGTGATGGCAGATATCCCCGGCATCATCGAGGGCGCATCCGAGGGGGTAGGTTTGGGTCATGACTTCCTTCGCCACGTGGAACGCTGTCGCTTGCTGGTGCACGTGGTGGATGTGGCGGGCAGCGAAGGACGCGATCCGCTGGAGGATTTCGACACCATCAACCGTGAGTTGAAAGAGTTCAATCCCGAACTCGCCTCTCGTCCCATGATCGTGGCGGGCAACAAATGCGATTTGACCGATGACGATAAGGTGGAAGCCTTTGCCGCCGAAATGGAAAAGCGCGGCTACCGCTTCTTCCCCATGATGGCGGCGATCGCACACGGCACCGAAGAACTCATTAAGGCGTGTGCCGAGCAGTTGCAAACGCTGCCGCCTATCCGTGCGTTTGAACCCGACGCACCCGTGGTGGAGGTAGAAGAAACCGCCCGTCGCCCCGTAATCGAAGTGCACGACGGCGTGTATTTCGTGGAGGCAGATTGGTTGCTCCCCGTGTTGCGCACGGTGGATATCGACGATTACGAGAGTTTGCAGTATTTCCAGCGTCTTTTGCAATCGTCGGGCGTTATCGACGCGTTGCGCGAAGCGGGCGTGCAGGAAGGCGACACCGTCAGCCTGTATGACTTTGACTTTGAATTTGTGAATTAACGGGGGTAGGTTATGGAAACCTCGCGTTTGCTGACAGAGGGTGTCACCCCCTCTTCGCTCAGTCCGCTGACTCTTGCGTTTGTGGGGGACGGTGTGTATGGGTTGATGGTGCGAGAGCACCTCGCCTGTGAAGCCAACCGTCCCGTCGGCACGTTACACAAGGCGTCGGTGGATCTGGTGCGCGCCGAAGCACAAGCCGTGGCAATGGAACGTCTTCTTCCGTTGCTGACCGAAACAGAAGAAGCGGTGTTTCGTCGCGGGCGCAATGCCCACACTACCCGCAATTCGCCGGAATACCACCGCGCCACGGGGTTGGAGGCGCTGTTTGGGTATCTCTATCTGGATGGGCAACGCGACCGCTTGCGGGAATTGTTCCGTGAAGCGATGGCGGCATTGGAAGAATAAACAAGCGAGCGCGACTGCCACTACGCAGCCGCGCTCGCTTTTTACTCATATTCCGTACATAAGCCAAAGGCAGACGTACGCCGGAGTGACGGCCGCCAAAGTGAACGGAATGCCGATTTTAAAAAAATCGGCATTTTTCACGGTGTACCCTTCTTTGCGAAGGATGCCGATGCCCGTAATGTTGGCAGAGGCGCCGATGGGCGTGCAGTTTCCGCCCAGCGTTGCACCCGACAGTAAACCGAAATACAGCACTGTGGGATCTATATGTAACGCGGCGGCCAATCCGCCGATCACGGGAATCATCGTGGCCACGTAAGGGATGTTGTCAATAAACGCGGAGATCAGCACGGAGGCCCAGACAATCACCGTATACAACACGAACAGATTTCCGCCGCCTGCTTTGGCCAAAAGATCGGCGGCGGCATCGATCACGCCTTGTTCGGCAATGCCGCCGATCATCAAGAACAGGCCAAGCAAAAGACCGATGGTTTCATAGTCGATCTCTTTCAGCGGCGACAGCACGGCGGCCGCTGTTTTCTTTTTCACAACATTGTGAACCAGGCCGACAGCAAGCAATCCGCAACAGATAAGACCGTTGGTTATGCGCGGTTTGTTGGGGACGAATGAAGCCACGATCAACAGAAAGACCGTTCCAAGCAACAAGACGGTCGGCACGTAATCGGTAACCTTGGTGCGTTCTTGCGAAGGGGGGATGGGTGCTTTCTCGTTGCGGAAAAGGAACAGCAAAATGACGGCTGATAACACCGCCCCCAATTCCACAGCAAAGAACATGCCGGGGCAATCTTTGTACCAAAAGAAATCCGTGAAGCTCATGTCCAATGCCGAACCGAGCATAATGGCGGTGGTGTCGCCCACCAACGTGGCCGCCCCCTGCAGGTTGGACGACACCGCAACGGCAATGATAAACGGGACAGGGTTGGTTTTCAACTTTCGGCAAATTTCAAGTGCCACGGGCGCGATCATCAGCACCGTTGCCACATTGTCCACAAACGCGGAAATACCACCCGCAAACAACGCCATGGCCACCGCCGCCCAACGGACGTTCGGCACCTTTTCCATGATGAGATCGGCAAGAAATGCGGGCATTTGACTTTCGATGAAAAGCGAAACGATCCCCATCGTTCCCGCGATCATCAAAAGAACGTTAAAGTCAATGGCGCCCGCGAGGTTGCCCAACGGCAACATACCGGACACAACAAAAACCAACGCGACGGCAAGAGCGATATACGGTCGCTGTTTACTGAATACCAGCATCAAAACGTATGCAACGGCAAACATTACAAGGGCAACATACATCATACGGATACATACCTCCTGTTGTGCGGTTAGTTTTCTTTTTGTGAGCCGATCGGGTTTACAATGCTGTAACCCGCGTTCACCAAACCGATCACCATCTCCGTGGCGGCAGAGGAAGCGGTGATGCCTGCTCCGATACCCACGCCCGAAAACCGATTGTTGCTGATGCGCCCGAGCATGCGTTTCGTACCTTCGCTCGCGCTTTTTTCGGCGCTTCACTCATGAAATTCAAGCCGACGATAAACACGCCGATCCCGACCGGCAACCAAATAAGGCTTTGCAAAAGCAATATCATAATTTTTCTCCTTTCGCGGGACGTATGTTTCCCCGTTCCGCATGACCGCACCAAAAATGCGGCAAAAAATAAAACCGTATGGAATTAACATACTCCATACGGTTTTGTGTTATTCATTCCATCGGCATCCCACGCCGCGTTCGTTCGCAATATAATTGGCTTCGCCCGTTTGGTCGCGTCAGTCTTTCGGCAACTGTGTCACCGCAAGGGCGGCACCGTTGCTTTTGCACACCACCGTACCGTTTCGCGTGCTGTACGTTTTGCATCCGAGCATCGTCAATGCCGCGACGGTTTCGGTTGCCGTGGGGTTTTTGTCGGAATCGCAGGCCACCGCATGCAAAGGCTTCACACGCTGGAAGAACGCGGCGGACAGTTCGGTGAAATTGCCGTGATAGGGAATCTTCAAAAAATCTGCTTGCCAATTCGTTTCGCTCGTGATGAGTTCGGCCAAGCGCTCGTCCTCGGCATCGCCCGCAAACAGGAACGTCTTGACTCCGTGTTGCGCCTTTATCACCAACGAGAAGTTGTTATCCTGCTGAACCCCTTCGGTGTTGACGTAAGTTGCTTTGAGGGGGGAGTTTATGGTAAGGTGCAGGTCGTCCACCGTGAGCGTAAAATCTTCGCTGCCCGTGGGTAACGCGGTGTCGGGAATCTCCAGCTCGCTCGCCGAATTGAGGAAGGTGGTGTATTCATCCCGCACCCCGTCATACGCGGGGCGGATGACCTGTTTCACTTCGGAAAAGTTGAGCAAACGGTCGGCACCGCCCACGTGGTCACGGTCGTAGTGGGTGATAATGAGGCAGTCGATCACGCTGCGCCCCTTTTCGTTCAGGTAGTTCAACACCTTGCCACCGTCGTCAATTTCGCCCGCGTCGATCACCACCGTTTTGTTGGCGGTGGTAATCACAATGGCGTCCGCTTTGCCGAGCGATAACACCGCGATTTCCACATCGCCCGTTACGGGCAGGGCGGTCACAGCAGGGGGCGGCGTTTCCTGCTTTTTGCACCCGCAAAACGGCAAAAGCAAACACAGCGCGCAGAAGAAAGCAAACCAACGTTTCATAATAAGACTCCTTTTACCAACGGTCAATGTGATCGGTCGTGAGCGCGTGTAGTATTTTTTCGGTAACGTCCCCGTGTTCCTCCGACAGGACAGCCACCAGATCTTTGGCTTTTTGGCGGTGAGTGTGGCCGTCCACAGGACAGCGCGAAGGCACAACAGGCAAGTTTTCTGCCACGGCAAAGGCGGCTACGTCCCGTTCGTTTGCGAAAATCAACGGGCGAATCAATCGTAACCCGCGGCGATCCAATTCGGTCACGGGGGCAAAACAGGCAAACCGACTGCCCTCCAACAAATTCATCAACACCGTTTCGGCCGCGTCGTCTTTGTGATGCCCCAACGCCACCACGTTACAACCCGCTTCCACCGCGGTGCGGTGCAACACCCCGCGCCGCATTTTAGCACACAGCGAGCAAGGCGGTTTGCCTGCCGCTTCTTCCATGGCCGCATCCGCCAGACGGGTGCGTTTAAGAATATACGGTACGTTTGCCGCATCACACCAAGCCGCCACCGCCGAAAAATCCGTTTTCTCCCCGCCGAAGCCGGGATCCAATGTGATGGCGGTGAGGGTGAACGGCACGGGGGAGAAACGGCGAAATTCCGAGAGCAGAGCCAGCAGAGCCAGGCTGTCTTTCCCGCCCGACACACCGACAGCTACGTGATCGCCGTTTTGCAACATGGCGTAACGGTCCACCGCCGCGCGCATAAGCCCCAGTAACTCTTGCTTCTTTGCCATGCTGCCCCTCCTTTGCGGTTTGTTTACTCAATTATATCCAAAAAATTTCGCGATTGCAAGAAAAACATCAACCCAAAACCTACCCCTTGTTTTTTAAAAGAGCAACGCGTCGTTTGTAGTCGGGCAGCACCGCGGCCACGCAGTCGTAAAAGGCGGCGCTGTGATTCATGTGGATGAGGTGTGCCAACTCGTGTACCACCACGTAGTCGATCGCTTCGGGTGGATGCTCCATCACGCGGCAGGAAAAGTTGAGCGATCCTTTGGAGGAACAACTGCCGAACCGCTTTTTTGCGGCGTTGATCTTGACCGCTGTGGGTGTCACACCCATCACGGCGGCGAAGTGTGCCACACGGGCGGGGATATAGTCTGCCGCGGCGGCGCGCATGGCGGCCAAGTCCGTTTCGCTCGGGGCGGGTGTCGGCGGCGGCAGGGCAGCGATGCGGCGGGCGATCCACTCTTCGCGTGCGACGATCTCCCGTTCGATCAGCGCCCGTGGCACCCAACGCGGGGCGCGCACCCACAACGCACCGTCGGGGCGGATCTCCAACGCCACGGTGCGTCGTTTGGAACGTATCAATCGGTATTCCCGCACAAGTGTCACCCCTTTGGTTTATTGCTGTGTATATATTACCATAAATACACATAAAAGGAAAGAGGAAACCTTGACAAATTCCCTTGCAAAGTGTATCATTATCGTGTAGAAGTATTCTTCTGCGGTCAGTTCGAAACCATCCTGACCTTAAACAAAACTACGGGAGGAACCGAATATGAAAAAAACAAAGTCGCGTTCGTTGCGGTTCTTGACCGAAGCGGGATTGATCGGCGGAATGTACGCCGCCTTGTGCTTGCTGTTGGCGCCTATCAGTTACGGTGCGTTGCAGGTGCGGGTGGCGGAAGCGCTCACGGTGTTGCCGATATTCACTCCCGCCGCCATTCCCGGCCTTACGGTCGGCTGTCTTATTGCGAATCTTTTGGCGGGCGGTGCCGTGGGTGCGTGGGATTGGCTGTTCGGCACACTTACCACCTTGGCGGCCGCATGGATGACGCGTGCGTTGCGTGGGGTGACGGTGTGCGACTTGCCGCTTTTGTCCCTCTTGCCGCCCGTATTGTTCAACGCGGTGGTCATCGGAGCCGAGATCGCGTTGGCGGGCGGACAGCCCGCGCTGTTCTGGCTGTATGCCGCGCAGATTGCGGCAGGGCAGACGGTGGCGTGCTTTGGCGGAGGCTTGCTTTTGGCGAGTGCCGTCAAGCGTATAAATAAGCAAATCAAATAAGGGGGTACCTTTATGAAACTTATTATGGCGATCGTGAACAAGGACGATGCCGGCCGTGTGGCAGACGCGGTGATGGATGCGGGCTTTTTTGCCACCAAACTGGCAACCACCGGCGGCTTCTTAAAGGCGGGCAACACCACCTTCCTTATCGGTACGGAAGAAGAAAAAGTGGACGAAGTCATTGAACTGGTGGGTAAGCATTCCAAGCGTCGCACCCAGTTGGTATCGGGTTCGGCTTACGGTTCGCTTCACGCGTCGGCGTTCCCCGTGGAAGTTACGGTGGGCGGCGCCACCATCTTTGTGATGGATGTCGAACGGTTTGAAAAGCTGTAATGCGTTTTTTTGATTTCGTCGGGAACGAGGATGTAAAAGCACAGCTGTCGTCCTACACGGCACGGGGGCAGTTTCCGCACGCCTTGTTGATCGAAGGACCGGCAGGCAGCGGACGGCGCACCTTGGCACGTCTGTTGGCGGCGGCCGCGGTGTGTGAAAGTGCAGAAGAACGCCCTTGCGGTGGTTGTCCTGCCTGCCACAAGGCGATGGGCGGCGGCCATCCCGATATTGAAGAGATCGGCGGCGACGGTGCGGCTCGTTCGTTTCATATTGATGCGGTGCGCGACCTGCGTGAGCGTGCCTACGTGTTGCCCAACGAAGCACCGCGACGGGTGATGATCCTCTGCGGTGCGGACGGCATGACCAATCAGGCGCAAAATGCGTTGCTCAAGATTTTGGAAGAGCCGCCCGCGCGCTTGTTGTTTATGCTCACGGCAGAAAACCGTTCGTTGTTGCTTCCCACGGTGCAGTCCCGCACCGTCACCGTGTCGTTGCACGGTGTGGCAGAAGCCGAAGCGCTCCCGTGGCTGAAAAGCCGATTGCCTTCGGCGGCCGATGAGGAATTGAAGCAGGCGCTGGCGCTGTATGACGGGTGCCTCGGCCGCGTGTTGGGCGCAATGGAAGGGGACGGCCTGTCTAAGGTACAGGCGCTGGCATCCGAGATTGCACTTGCCATCCCCGCCCCGCGGGAATGGACGCTCACAGCGGCGCTGGCACCGTTGGATCAAAAGGACAAAACGCTGACCGACGATGTTCTTGCCGTCTTGGTGTTGCTGTTCCGTGACGCCCTTGCGGCGGCACAAGGGGTGCGCACCCGCCCGCTTTCGGCGGCGGCAGTCACCCTTTCCGAACAGTTGGCTCCCGCCAGATTGGCGGCGTTGATCGAGGCGGTACGCGGTCTGCAACACACGCGGCGCCGCAATATCAACCACACGCTGTTGCTTACCTTGATGAGTGCCGAGTTGCGTGCCGCGGCCGGTCGCGACTGATTGTAAACAGTAAGGAGAATGGTATGACACAAATTGTAGGGGTACGTTTTCGTGATGCAGGAAAAACGTACTATTTTGAACCCGCAGGTCACACGCTTGCGGTGGGCGATCTGGTGGTGGTGGAAACCGCCCGCGGTTTGGAATGCGGCACGGTTGCCATCCCGAATCGCAACGTAGAGGATGAAACGGTCACCAAACCGTTGAAAGCGGTGGTGCGCCTTGCAAGCGACGAAGATAAAAAGCAACTGCAGGAAAACGAAGAACGCCGCCGCCGCGCGATGCAGTTGTGCCGCGAGCGAATCGAAGCGCACAAGTTGGAAATGAATCTGGTGGATGCGGAATACTCGTTCGATAATACCAAATTGCTTTTCTACTTCACCGCAGACGGACGTGTGGATTTCCGTGAGTTGGTGAAGGATCTGGCATCCGTGTTCCATCTGCGCATTGAACTGCGGCAGATCGGCGTGCGTGACGAAGCGAAAATGCTCGGCGGTCTCGGCATTTGCGGGCGGCCGTTTTGCTGTTCCGAATTTTTGTCGGAGTTTGTGCCCGTTTCCATCAAGATGGCGAAGGAGCAGGGCTTGTCCTTGAACCCCACCAAGATCT
>JAZSHJ010000129.1:0-34469 GCA_045533175.1 Acutalibacteraceae bacterium | reverse complement strand
GCGCTGATCCTGTTGATTGGTTGGCGCGTTGCACGGTGGCTGCGCAAATGGTTGCTTCACACCCGTCGGTTGGACAAATTGGATGCGGGGGTACGCTCCTTTCTGTCCAGCGGTGTCACGGTGGTGGTGTACACGATGCTGTTTATCACGGTGGCCATGACGTTGGGCGTTCCTGCCACGTCGTTCATCACCGCGCTGGCCTCGTGCGGTGTGGCGATCGGCCTTGCGTTGCAAGGTTCGCTCAGCAACGTGGCAGGCGGATTGATGTTGCTCATTTTTAAGCCGTTTAAGATAGGCGATTACATCGAAACGCCCGATACGGCCGGTACAGTTTCGGACATCACGGTGGTGTACACCGTGCTTCGCACCCCCGACAACAAGGTAATCACCGTGCCCAACGGCACTCTCAGCGATTCGGTGGTGCAAAACTATTCCGCGGTGGAACAGCGGCGTGTGGATCTCACCTTTACGGTTGATTATGCACACGATATCGAAGAGGTGAAAGCGTTGCTCAACCGTGTGGTGACGGAACACAGCAAGGTGTTGCGCGATCCCGCCCCGTTTGCGCGGTTGTCGGAAAATGCCGATCACGGAATGATCTTTACGTTGCGCGCATGGTGCCGCACAGACGATTATTGGGACGTGCGCTTTGATCTGACCGAACAGGTGAAAGCCGCGCTGGATGAAGCGGGCATTGTGATTCCCTTCCCGCAGATGGATGTTCACATCAAAAACGAGAAATAAGAAAACCCCCAAACCTCCTCGAAAGGCTTGGGGGTATGTTTTTGCCCGTTACACGGTGCCGTCGCTTTCTATCAACGTGATGGAAACGGTCACGGTTTCCACCGTGGGGTTGTTGCGGCGAATACGCATCAAGGTGACGGTGACGGTATCGCCCACGGCATAGGAGGTGAGTTGTTCGCGCATTTCGGCATAACTCTTCACGCGCACGTCGTTGATGTGCGTGATAATATCGCCCACCTGCGCGGCGGTGCCGACAAAGCAGGAATCTTTGCCGATGGCGGAGATATAAAACCCTTCATAGCCGCGATAGGTATCGAAGGTATAGCCTTCAATGCCCAACATCACGCGACCTTTCACGTATCCGTAGCTTACGAGATCTTGCAGGATCTTTTTGGCTTCGTTGATGGGAATGGAGAAACCGAGTCCTTCGTAGCCCTCGGCCACGATCTTGGCGGAGTTGATGCCCACCACCTGTCCCGAGGAGTTGAGCAGCGGGCCGCCCGAGTTGCCGGGGTTGATGACCGCATCCACCTGCAAGCATTTGATGGCGTAGTTGGTTTCTTCGTACACGTCACGTGCCAGGCCTGACACCATACCGCCCGTGACCGTCCAGCCAAGGCCGCTGTTGTTGCCCAGCGCCAGCACACGATCGCCCAGTTGCAGGGCGTCCGAATCGCCGAACGTGGCGGGCGTTAACTTTTCAGCGTCCACTTTAATAACGGCAAGATCGGTGGTGGTGTCGTATCCCACCACGGTTGCGGTAGAGAATACGGTGCCGTCGTAAAGTTCCACTTCAATGCGGGAAAACACGCGGTTGTACTCTTCGCTGAACACGCAATGCGCGTTGGTGATGATATAGCCGTCTTCGGTCCACACAATGCCCGTGGCCTCGCCCGCCTGCATTTCCTCTTCACTTGAGGAGAAGTAGCCGGAGGACACCGTCATGTACATACGAATAATGACGGTGGAGTTCAAGTTGGCCGATACGATCTCGCGATCGTACAGCCCTTCTTTCGCCGGTTCGTTGGTCACGATATCGGGCGCGTTGGTGTTTCTGTCCCCTGCGGGAATGGTGGGGCTGCTTTGCGGGCGGGTGTTGTTGGTAGCGCCTTGTTCTGTGGACACGGTTCTGACCAGTAACATCACGCTCGGAATCAGCAAGCACAACGCGCACAGCGTACCGAGCACCGCAATCCATATCGCGGCGTGATTTTTACGCGGCGGCGTTGGTGGCGGTGTGGTGGGTTGTTGCGGGGTAGACCACGTATACTGCGGCGGGGTTTGTTGCTGCCATCCCGACGGCGGAGGTGTCCATTGCTGGGCACCGTTTTGCCATCCGTTCGGCGGGGGTGTCGGTTCTGCCGGAGGCGGTGCCGCCGGTGTTTCGGGCGGCGTGACAGGCGACTGCTCTTCCTGCGGGAACCCCTCTTCGGGGCGGAAATCTTGATCGGACATAGTCAATAATCCTTTCTTCCAAGGTGTTGAATACAGCATAACGGAAAAATATGTCGGTTTTATGAAGAAATCTTATACATTTTCCGAAATCGCGTGCGGTTCTTCGGCGGCGGGCAGGCGGAATTCAAATTCACAGAATTCGTGTTCCACCGATCGCACCGTGATCTCGCCGCCGTGCAGACTGATAACGTGCTTCACAATGTATAATCCAAGTCCAACGCCCTGTTTATCCAAACTGCGGGAACGGTCGGATTTGTAGAACCGTTCAAAAATATGCGGCATTTCGGGGGCGGGAATGCCCGCACCCGTGTTGCGGATGCGCAGATATACCCAACCGTCACGTGCGGTGAGAGAAAGGGTGAGGGTGCCTGCCTCGTTGATAAATTTGGTGGCGTTGTCGGTGAGGTTGTACACCACCTGCCCGATCAAGTCAAAATCGGCGCGCACGTAACACCGCGGGGCATCTTCCAGCCCCTCCACCGTGATCCGCTTGTCAGTCAACCGCTGTTCAAAGGAAAGCAGGGTTTTGCAAGCGGTTTCGGTCAGGTCAAAGGAAACGGGGGTAAGGGTGAGATGCCCGCTGTCGATGCGGGAGAGATCCAACATGGATTTTACCAAGCGGGACAACCGCTTCACCTCGTCCGATACGATGTGCAGGTAATGATCCCGCTGTTCAGCAGGGATGGTGCCGTCCAAAATTCCGTCAACAAATCCGGCAATGGTGGTCATGGGGGTTTTCAGTTCGTGGGAGATATTGCCCACAAAACTGCGGCGTGATTCTTCGGCCGAAGAAATGGACACCGCCATGCTGTTCAGCGCGGCGGCCAGTTCCGCCACCTCGTCCCGCCCTTTCACCTTCAACCGCATGGTGAAATCCCCTTCCGCAAAGCGGCGGGTGGCTTCGGCCATCTGGCGAAGTGGCTTTACCAAACGGAAGGTCATAAGATACATGACCGCGAAGGTCAGCGCCAGCACCGTCATGGCCGAAAGCAGAAACACCTGCAGGTTGGTGACGATGTAATCCGCCAGACGATCGGTGGGTGAGGAAACAAAGACGTAGGCGATGATCTCGTTTTCAAACGTTACGGGTGCTACGGCGGTGTATTGCCGTTCGGTGTACACATTGCCCACCGTGCCCACGAAAAACCACGGTTCATGCGGTGTTACGTGGTTGATCGCTTCCTGCATCAGCGGGGCGGGAAGGACGGTTTCGGGCGGCAGATCCATGGTGGAAAGCACCAACGCCCCTTCCCCGTTCACCACGATCACACGGCCGAAATTGGCATCGCTGTCCGACAGCATTTTGAAGAACGGCTGAAACCCTTGGCCGATGATGAATCCGCCTCTGCCGTCCCGCGTGGTGAAGGATGCCGTACCTTCGGCCACGGTTACGGCACTTTGGCACAGCGATTCCCGCCGTTCACTCGTCCAGTAACGGGCAGACAGCAGCGTTTGTGTGCCGCACAGCGCCACAAAACTTGTCAGCACCACCAGCGCGACCACCGCAAAGTATTTGGAAAAAATACTTTTAAACATACGCGTTTACGACTCTTTCACTTCAAATTTGTAACCCACACCCCACACGGTCTTGAGTGTCCATTGTTCGGAAACGCCTTCCAACTTTTCGCGCAGACGTTTCACGTGTACGTCCACCGTGCGGCTGTCGCCGTAGTATTCAAAGCCCCACACTTCGTCCAGCAACTGGTCGCGGGTATACACACGGTTGGGGTTGCTTGCCAAATGGAAGATGAGTTCCATCTCTTTGGGCGGGGTGTCCACCGCACGGCCGCGCACTTTCAATTCGTAGTTTTCCATGTTGATATACAACCCGTCAAACTCCACGATACGCGCTTTTTCGGCGGTACCCGTTCCGCAACGGCGCAACACCGCTTTCACGCGGGCAATCACTTCTTTAGCCTCGAACGGCTTGGTCACGTAATCGTCCGCACCAAGATCCAAACCAAGCACTTTATCAAACACTTCGCCTTTAGCGGTGAGCATAATGATGGGGCAACTGCTTTTTTTGCGGATCTCGCGGCAGACCTGCCAGCCGTCCAACTGCGGCATCATCACGTCCAACAGCATAAGGTCGGGTTGTGCGGTATCAAACACGGCAAGCGCTTTTTGTCCGTCCTCGGCAATCACCGTGTCGAACCCTTCTTTTTCTAAGTACAGTCGCAACAGTTCACAAATGTTACGGTCGTCGTCCACGACCATAATGCGTTGAGTGGCCATACGTACCCGTCCTTTCGTTTTGGGAGTCTATAATATAAGTGTAACAAAAAATCCGCAATATGTATGAATAATATTTTAAGGATATATTAGGAAAGTGTCAAGAGTTCGCAACAAAAAAGTCGGTGCGGTTGACTTTTTGGGCGCAAGCGGGTATAATGAGGCAAGAAAAGGAGGGTTCGCTATGCGTGTAGCGTCGGTTTTGTGTTCGATCGTGGCGTGGACGATGTTGGTCGTGGCGCTGTTTTTTCAGATCTTGTTGATCTTAACCTTGTGGATGCCGCCGTTCTTTGATGCGCTGTTTCCCGGTGATCGCGTGGACAACCCCGTGAATGCCAAAGCTTTGCCGTTTTTGTTGACAGGTACGGTGCTGTTTTTGACGGGGTACTTTTTGTTTCGCTTTATGCGGCGCGGGCGATGGATCTGGTTCGCAGTCATGCTGGTTGGTGCGGCGTTGCTGGCGGGTGTGGGATTGTATTTAAAGAATCACTATCCCGAAGCGATTTATGCCAACGAACAATACGGCGGTTACAACTCCGCCGCCAAGTTGGTCTGGCGGCACTTTACCCCTGCGTTTACGGTGGTGTTCCACTTCTTGGGCGTGTTGTTCCGACAGATTGCGGAAGGGCGCGAGTTGCGCCGCGAAGCGATTGCCGAAATCAAAGAGCGCGGTGTGGAACCGAAATACGAATAAGAAAAAGCACGCGTTTCCACACGGAAATGCGTGCTTTTTGTTTTACAGACCGTTTTGTTGTTTGGCGGCGGTCAAGGTGTTTTGCATCAGCATGGCGATGGTCATGGGACCAACGCCGCCCGGTACGGGGGTGATGTATCCTGCGATCGGTTCTACCGCGTCGTAATCCACGTCGCCGCAGAGTTTGCCGTTTTCGTCGCGGTTCATACCCACGTCGATCACGGCTGCACCGGGTTTCACCATGTCGGCGGTGACAAACTTGGCGCGCCCCACCGCCGCCACCAGAATGTCGGCCTCGCGGCAGATCGCCGCCAAGTCCTTGGTGCGGGAGTGGCACACCGTCACGGTGCCGTTTTCGTGCAGCAGCAACATGGCCATCGGTTTACCCACAATGTTGCTTCGCCCGATCACCACGCATCGTTTGCCGTCGGGAGAAATGTCGGCGCTGTGAAGCAACTCCATCACCCCCGCGGGGGTGCAGGGCAAGAAGGAGTAGTCACCGATCATAATGTGCCCCACGTTCGCCGTGTGGAACGCGTCCACGTCCTTTTGGGGGGAAATGGCGGCGATCACCGCTTTGTCGTCGATGTGACGCGGCACGGGCAACTGGCACAGAATGCCGTTCACCGCGGGATCGGCGTTCAGTTTTCGGATAAGCGCCAACAATTCCTCTTCGGTCGTTTCGGCGGGAAGGGCGTATTCAAACGATTGAATACCGCACGCTTCGCACGCCTTCTTCTTGTTGTTGACGTACACGCGCGAAGCGCTGTCGTCCCCCACCAAGATCACCGCGAGTCCCACCGACACGCCCTGTGCTTTCAAGGTGGCAACTTCTTCGGCCACGCGCGCTTTCACGGCGGCGGAAACCGCTTTGCCATCAAGAATCTTCGCCATTTTCAAAAACCTCCCCCTCGGCGCCGTCAAGCGCCGCCAACTCTGCCACGTCTTCGGCAGACACACTTTCTTCTTCCGCTTCTTCATCGGCCGTGCCTTCCACCACCGCTTCGGCTTCTTGAAGGGTGATGGTGCTTTCGGCTGTCACCAGCGTTTTGGGCGAACGGCATTGCCGATTGCGGAATACCGTGTACAGCATCAAGCCGAGCAACACGGTGAGAATGGCCACGAAACAGGACACCTTCATTTTGCCCAGCATCAAGCTGTCGGTGCGGGTGAGTTCAATGAAGAATCGTCCCACACCGTACCACACGAGGTACAGAGAAAAAATCTGCCCCTTAAATTTGTACGCCTTTTTGGAAAGGATGTGCAACAGCACAAAGCCCAAAGCGCACCACAGCGATTCATACAAGAACGTGGGATGCACCGGCAGGGCGGGATCAAACCCCGTGATGTCGGCGTTGGTGTTGTAGCCCGCCTGAATCAGGTTGCCCGTCATGCCCCACGGCAGGTCGGTGTTGCCGCCGAAGGCCTCTTGGTTGAAGAAGTTGCCCCAACGGCCAATGCTTTGGCCGATCAAAAAGCCGAGCGCCGCCAGATCCATCATGGAGGGCAGGTGGACTTTGCACAACTTGCACATCAACACGCCGAAGGCGAACGCGCCGATAATGCCGCCGTAAATGCCGATGCCGCCTTCCCACACATACAAAATGCTGATGGGGTTTTCAAAATACGCCGCACGGTCGGCGGAAAACAGCACGTAGTATAACCGCGCCGCCGCAAACCCTGCCACGGTGCAGACCAAGGCCACGTCCACCATGCGGTCGGGGTCGATATCGAACTGTTTGGCACGGCGCATACCGTATACCATCGCGAGCAGAAAGCCCAACGCAATAATGACACCGTACCACTTGATGGAGATGTCTTGGCCGAATAGGGTAAACTCTGCCAATGTGCCGTCGATGGCAAATCGCCATCCCAGTTTCGGAAAAGCAATAAAGGATTCCATACTATGTAACCTCCTAGTGTTCCTATGTAATCCGTCCGTTATCGCGGACGGATAACGGACAGTACCGTGCGGTCACGATCCAACGAACGGGCAAGCAGCGCTTCCACGTCCGCCTGTGTCAAGGAGGCAATCGCCTCCAACTCCTCAAAGGGGGCAAGTTTTCGGAAGTGACCGTTCATGAGTTGGTCGCCGCAATCTTCCACGTCGTTCAGCGCCATCACCGCCGCGCCGTACAACGCATTACGCACCGCCAGAAACGCATCGGAATCAATGCCTTCGCGGCGCAGACGGTCGGCTTCATCGCCGATGGCGGCCGCCACCGCTTCGGGATCGCGGCTTTCGCCGCCGAACAGGAATGCGGCGTAACCGGGGCCGTCAAACAATTCCATGCCGAAACTGTGGTTAATAAGCCCCTCCTTCATCAGACGGGTGTACAGCGGGGAGGAATGGCCCGCCAGAATTTCCAGCAACGCACCGCCTGCAATCGCCTCTTTGGCGGTCAGCGGAGCCATGCCCGTCATGGGGTGTTTAAATCCGAAATAGAACAACGGCGCCGCCACCGTCATGCGCTCTTCGATGCGGGATGTGCCCACTTCCGACGGCTCGTGCGGGTCGGGGCGGGTGAGATTCCACGGGGGGGCAGGTTTCAGCAAGCGGTCGGCCACCTCCAACACCTGTTCCGCCGTGACGTTGCCCGCCACCGCCAACACCATGTTATGCAAATTGTAAAACGCGTTGTAACAACCGTACAGCAACGCGGGGGTGATTTCGGCAATGCTTTCCACCGTGCCGGCGATATCGGTGCGTACGGGATGTGTTTGATACATCGAGCGCAACAGATTAAAGAACACACGCCAGCCGGGGGCATCGTCATACATGCGGATCTCCTGCCCGATGATACCGCGCTCCTTTTCCACCGTTTCATCGGTGAAATACGGTGCTTGTACGAAATCCAACAGGATTTCAAGCGAAGGGGTGATATCTCCCGTGCCGCTGAAGAGATAGGCGGTGCGTTCAAACGAGGTAAAGGCGTTGGCGTCTGCCCCCGTGGCGGCATACCGCTGAAATGCATCGCAATCTTCGTTTTCAAAGAGTTTGTGTTCCAGATAATGGGCGATGCCGGCGGGCACTTCGGTGAGTTTGCCGTCCAGCGTAAAGCTGGCATCGATCGAACCGTAATACGTGCCGAACACCGCGTAATGGGATTGGTAACCTTCCTTCGGCCAAACGTAGATCGTCAAACCCGACGGGTGGTTAATGCGGGTGACCGCTTCGCCTGTGCGGGGGTTGTGGAATTCTGTGCGATCAAGCATTTTCCTCGCCTCCTTCTTCGGCTTCGCCGCTGGGCAACAGGCGGAATTCACACGCGATCTCCCAGGCGGATACCGCCGCTAAAATGCGTTCACGGGTAACCGCGGCAATTTCGGCGGCCGCCTCTTCGGGCGATTGCGGCGCTTCGGTGGCCGCGCCCAGATACCACGCGGCCAGCGACGGCTGAGAATCGCCCATTGTGTGATACTGGCTGATGATATACCGACGGGTATTTTCCATATCCTCGTCGGTAAATTCGCCCGCCTTCAAAAGTCCGAGTTGTCGTTCGATCTCGGCGCGGGCGGCGGGGATCTTTTCCGCTTCTACACCGCTGTCGATCATGCCCACGCCTTTCAAGCGGTCAAACGAGGAGGCGCAATAATAGCACAAACTGAGTTTTTCGCGCACGGTGCGGAACAGCATGGCAAAGGCGGTGCCGCCGAACAAGGCGTTGGCCATACGAAGCGCGGGGATGTCCAGCTTTTCGGCGGTGCTCAACACGCCCAGCACCATTTTGCCCTGCGCCACCGCCATGACCTCTTCCCCGTCGCGGCGTTCGCCCACCACGGTGCGGCGGGTAAGGGCGGGGGTGAAGGGGGTGCGTTTCACCGCACGGAACCCTTCCACAAACGGGGCGGCCACCGCTTCGCAGTCGCCGTTACCCTGATACACGATCTGTACACGCGCGTTTTGCAGCATAGCCTTCCAAGCGGCGGTCACGTCGGCGGCGGAAAGGGCGGTCACCGCGTCTTCCGTACCATACAGCCGTACCGCAAACGGTTCGCCCTCACACAGGAGATCCACACAACGGGCGCGGGCATAGGTGCGCTTATTGTTGATCTCCGCGCGGATGGTTTCCAACAGACACCGCCGTTCCTCTTCCATATCCTCCGTGCGGAAGACACCGTTTTCCAACACCGGTTCAAACAGCATTTCGCGCAGCAAGGCGGCACATTCGGCCGCCACCGCTTCGCCGTTCAGAGAAAAACGGTCATCCAAACATGTCATTTGCAAAAACAGCGAGTGAGATTCCCCCGCACGTCCCACACCGGCGGACAGATGTGCGCCGTACAAGCGATCCAATTCCCGCTTCAAAGCAGGAAAGGTGGGGAAACGGCGACTGCCGCGCCGCAACAAAAACGGCACCATCGCTTGTGCCGCGGCGACCTCTTTGGTCAGCGGCATCAGCAGTTGCACCGTGAGGGAGGCGGTCTTAAACCGTCCCTCCGTATCGGGGATCGCGATCACCCGCAACCCCTCGGAAGGTTCCAATACCGTAATCGACAAGTGTATGGCCTCCTTAATAAGTTATATACAGAAACAGTATAGCATACATTTCGGCTTGTGAAAAGAGAAAAATACCACATTTTTACTCGTCATTTGGATTTTACCCCGATTTTTCATCAATATGCTGTAAAGATAAATAGTTAGACGTTTAACAATCGGCGCTTTGGATATTGAAACGGAACAGAGGTTTTTGATATAATGGGATACAGCACAAAATGGGAGGTGTCGCCGTGGGCGCACAGGAATTGGATCATAAATTGCACGGATTTATGAGGTATCACCGACGGGTGATGCAACGTTTCTTTTCGGATTGCGGGATGTTTAACGGACATCCGTTTATGCTGTTCTTGATTCGGCGCGAGCCGGGAATCACCCCCGCCGCGATTGCACGCCGCATGGAGATCACCCCTGCTTCGGCGACGGTGTCGCTTAAACGGATGGAGGCGGCGGGCTTGCTCACCCGCACGGCGGATGCGAGCGATCGCCGCGTGGTGCATCTGGCGCTCACCCCCGCGGGTGAAGCGCTGGACGACCGTTGCCGTGCGGGAAAAGACCGTGTGGCGGATGCGATCTTCCGTGATTTCACCGCCGAGGAGATGGCGGTGCTGGATAGTTTTTTGGATCGTATGTATAACAACTTAAAGGAGGCAGAGTGCGTATGAAACGCTGGATGAAATACGTGAAACCCTACTGGCCGTTTTTTGTGTTGGGGCCGTTGTGCATGATCGTCGAAGTGATCGGCGAAGTGTTGATGCCTCGCTTTTTGGCCAACATCATCAACATGGGCAAGGCGGGCACGCTTACGGTGGAGTACGGCATTTGGCAGGCGGCGCTCATGGTGCTGACCGCCCTTCTGATGATGGCGGGCGGCGTGGGAGGCGCATGGTTCGGTGCGAAAGCGTCGGTCAACTTTGCCGCCGATCTGCGGCAGGACGTGTACGCCCGCGTGCAGACGTTCTCCTTTGCCAATATCGACAAATTCAGCACGGGATCGTTGGTCACCCGCCTGACCAACGACGTTACCCAGCTACAGAATTTTGTGAACATGTTGCTTCGTATGTTTTTGCGGTCGCCCGGCATGCTGATCGGCGCGTTGATCATGGCGATCAGCCTGCGCCCCTCGCTTGCCACCGTGTTTGCGGTGTCGGTTCCCCTGATGTTGATCGCGATCTTGTTCATCATCCGCACGGGCTTCACCCGCTTTGCCGCCATGCAGACGCGTATTGACGTGCTGAACAACACGGTGCAGGAAAACATTACTAACGTGCGGGTGGTCAAATCCTTCGTGCGGGAAGAGTACGAGGGCAACAAGTTTCGCGAAGCCAACCGCGGGTTGAAACGGGCGGGCATGTCTGCGATGAGTGTGATGATCTTCATGCAACCGGTCATGACCTTGTTTATGAACTTCACCACCGCGGCGGTGCTGTGGTTCGGCGGCAATATGGTGCTGTCGGAAGGAATGCCCGTCGGCGACTTGTCTGCGTTCATCACCTATGTCAGCCAGATCCTGTTTTCGCTGATGATGGTCACCGTTATGTTGATGAATTCTTCGCGTGCGCTGGCCTCCGCCCGCCGTATCCGCGAAGTGCTGGATGAAGAAACCGATATTGCCGATAACGCCACCGAAGACCACCGTGTGGAAAACGGCTGCATTGAGTTCAAGGGGGTAGGATTTCGCTATTACAAAAACAGCGAAGAGCCCGTGTTGCGGAAGATCGATCTTTCCATCGAAGCGGGCGAAACGGTGGGCATTATCGGTTCCACCGGCTGCGGCAAGACCACGTTGGTTTCGCTGATTCCGCGGTTATATGACGTGGATGAAGGTGCGGTGCTGGTAGACGGCGTGGACGTGCGGGAATATCCGCTGCACGCGTTGCGCGACGGGATCGGCATGGTGCTGCAAAAGAACGTGCTGTTTTCGGGCTCGGTGGCATACAACCTGCGGTGGGGCGACGAAGATGCCACCGACGAGGAGATAACCGCCGCCGCCGCACACGCGCAGGCGGACGGGTTTGTGCGCGGCTTTAAAGACGGGTACGAAACCACGTTGGATCAAGGCGGTGCCAACGTATCGGGCGGCCAAAAACAGCGGTTGTGCATTGCCCGTGCGTTGTTGAAGCGCCCGAAGATCTTGATTTTGGATGATTCCACCAGCGCGGTGGACACCGCGACCGAGGCGGAAATTCGCCGTGCATTTGCGAGTGAATTGAAGGATTCCACCAAGATCCTTATTGCGCAACGTATCTCGTCGGTGATGGAAGCGGATAAGATCGTGGTGATGGATGACGGCGCCATCGTGGACGTGGGTACGCACGAAGAGTTGCTGGCCCGTTGCGAGGCATACGGCGAGATCTACAGTTCGCAGATGGAAAAGGAGGCGAGCAACCGTGGCTAAACGCACATTGGAAGAACTGCAAAAGCAATACGCCCGTGCGGCCAAAGCGCCGCGCGGCGGGTTCGGCCCCGGCCCGGGCGGCCCCGGCGGACGGCGCGGTCCGCAGATCCAGGGCGGCGGCAAGCCGAAAAGTGCCGTCGGCACCGTGAAACGGTTGGCGGGATTTATCCGCCCCTATCGCCTGCATCTGCTGTTGGTGCTCGTGTGTATGTTGTTCAGCACGGTGACGGCACTCACCGCCTCCTATCTGATTTTGCCGATCGTTAACCGCTTAAGCGGCATTGCCACATTGCCAAAAGACGGCGCGTTCGCGGTGTTGGCCGACAACGCCATCGAACGCCTTGCCCGCTTGGAACCCATTGCGGCGGTGATGAGCACCTCGCCGCATGCGGCAACCATCACCTATCTGGTGGCGGCGTTGGTCATTTTACTGTGTGTGTATGCCGTGGGCGTGGTGTCCTCGTACATACAAAGTCGCCTGATGCTGATAATCTCACAAGGGGCAGTAGAACAGATCCGCAACGACCTGTTTCAAAAATTGCAGAGTTTGCCCGTGCGCTATTTCGACCGCAATCCCACGGGTGAAGTGATGAGCCGCTTCACCAACGACGTGGACAACATCGACGTGATGCTCAATCACTCGTTGGTGCAGTTGGTGTCGGGCGCCATCACGTTGGTGGGCACGTTTTTGTTCATGGTGACCACCAACTGGATACTCACGCTTGTAACGGTGGTGTTCGTGCCGCTGTTTGCGTTCGGCGGTGCAGCGATCGGTCGTCGCAGCGGCAAGTATTACGGCGGTCAGCAATCGGCTCTCGGCGCGGTGAACGGATACATCGAGGAAACGGTGGCAGGACAAAAGGTCATCAAGGTGTTCAACCGCGAACAGGCGGCCGAAGAGGAGTTTGCGCTGCTCAACGACGATCTGCGCGACAAACAGTTCAAAGCCCAGTTTTACGGTGGTATTATGGGTCCCGTGATGGGCAACCTGTCGCAGGTGAGTTACAGCATCACCATCGGCGTGGGTGCGGTGATGATGGTGCTGGCGGATTTCACCCCCGGTGCGCTCACCGTGTTTGCGGGCTATTCCCGTCAATTCGCGCAACCCATTAACACCATCTCCATGCAGATGGGCACGATCTTTGCGGCGCTGGCGGGTGCGGAACGGGTGTTCCGCGTGCTGGATACCGAACCCGAAACGCCCGACGCGCCCGATGCGGTCAGCCTGCCGCAGATGAAGGGGTTTGTAGAACTGAAAAACGTCACCTTCGGATACGATCCCGACAAGGTGATCTTGAAGGATGTTTCGCTGTATGCGAAGCCGGGACAAAAGATTGCGTTTGTGGGGTCTACAGGTGCGGGCAAAACGACTGTCACCAATTTGCTCAACCGCTTCTATGATATAGATGAGGGGCAAATTACCATCGACGGGGTGGACATTCAAAAGATTCCGCGCGCTGAACTGCGCCGCAACATTGCAATGGTGTTGCAGGATACCCACTTGTTCACCGGTACGGTGATGGAAAACATTCGTTACGGGCGGCTGGACGCTACCGACGACGAGGTGATCGCCGCCGCCAAGACCGCGTCCGCCCATTCGTTCATCATGCGTTTGGCGGACGGATATCAGACCATGTTGGAAGGGGACGGCGCCAATCTGTCGCAAGGGCAACGCCAGCTGCTCAACATCGCCCGCGCGGCGCTGTCCAAAGCGCCCATTCTGGTGTTGGATGAAGCCACCAGTTCGGTGGATACCCGCACCGAACGGCACATCGAACACGGTATGGATCGCTTGATGCGGGATCGCACCACCTTCGTGATCGCGCACCGCCTGTCCACCGTGCGCAACGCCAACGCCATTATGGTGTTGGAAGGAGGCCGTATCATCGAACGCGGCGACCACGATGATCTGTTGGAACAGCGCGGACGGTATTACACCCTTTATACGGGCGGTATGGAATTGGATTAACCGTAAAGTGACATTCTTTTTTAAAAAAGAAGGAAAAACCTCTTGCATTTACTGAAGAGATGTGGTATAGTGTAAGCCACGACAACACAACTGTTCGCGGTTCGCGCACAGTTTGACGGGAGGTGACCGTATGGGCGAAACAACGGGCGGCGGACGGCTGCTGGTGGTGGATGCTCGCGCCTTGCCGGATGTGTTTGAACGGGTGCTGGTGGCCAAACGGTTGCTTTCCACGGGGGAAGCATCCTCGGCCTCGGAGGCGGCGCGTCAGGCGGGGATTTCCCGCACCGCGTTTTACAAATACCGCGACATGGTGTTTCCGTATGAGGTGTCGGCCACGCAAGGGGAGTTGCTCACGGTACACTTCCTGTTGAATGACCGTCCGGGTGTGCTTTCGGCTCTGCTCACCGCGTTTGCGCAAGCGGGGGCGAACATTCTCACCGTCAACCAAAACATTCCGGTCGGCGGGGCGGCCACCGTGTCGGTGACGGCGCGATGCGATCGATTGGGCGTGTCCACCGAAACCTTTTTGTTGAATCTGGCGGGGACGCCGGGTGTGAAACGGATATTACGCATCAACAGCGAATAGGAGGATATACATAATGATTTATGTGGCAATTATGGGGCACGGCGTGGTCGGCTCGGGTGTGGCGGAAGTGCTGCGCAAGAACGCCGAAAGCATCGCCCGCAAAGCGGGCGAGGAGATCGTCGTTCGCCGCATTTTGGATCTGCGGGAGTTTTCCGATCTACCGTATGCCGATCTGTTCACCAAGGATTTTGAGGAGATTGTGAGCGATCCCGATATCCGCATCGTGGTGGAAACGATGGGCGGCTTGAACCCCGCGTATGATTTTGTGAAGCGTTGCCTGCTTGCGGGCAAAAGCGTGGTCACCTCCAACAAGGAATTGGTGGCGGCGAAGGGCGACGAACTGCTTCGTATCGCACGGGAACGCAACTTGAACTTCCTGTTTGAAGCAAGTGTGGGCGGCGGTATTCCGATTTTGCGTCCGTTGGATCAATGCCTTGCCGCAAACGAGGTGACCGAGATCGCGGGTATTTTGAACGGTACGACGAACTTTATGCTCACCCGCATGATCGAGGACGGCATGTCTTTTCAAGATGCGTTGTCGCTGGCACAGGAACTCGGCTATGCCGAGCGTGATCCTTCCGCCGACGTGGGCGGGCACGATGCCTGCCGTAAGATCTGCATTTTGGCGTCGCTTGCATTCGGAAAGCACGTGTTCCCTGCACAGGTGTACACCGAGGGTATCACCGAAATCACGGGCGAGGACGTGCAAACCGCTGCGGCGATGGACAGCGTGATCAAATTGATCGGCCGTGCGGTGATGCAGAAAGACGGTCGTTTGTATGCGGTGGTTGCGCCGATGGTGATCGCGAAGAGCAGTCTGCTTTCGGATGTGAACGACGTGTTCAACGGCATCATGGTGCGCGGCGACGCAATCGGCGACGTGGTGTTCTACGGTCGCGGTGCGGGCAAACTGCCCACCGCGAGTGCCGTGGTGGCGGACGTGATCGACGAAGTGAAGCACCTGAAAGCGCGCAAATACCTGTTCTGGGAATCGGGCTATGAAGACTACGTCATCCCGTATGAAGAGGGTACGGTGCAGATGCTCGTTCGTGTGGAAGATACGGCGGATGCGGCGGCGAAGATCGCGGCGGCGTTTGGTGATGTCACCGCTGTGACGGGCGAAGGTGTTCCCGCGGGCGAGAGGGCATTTGTCACCCCCGCCATGCGTGAAGCGGCGCTGAACGAGGCGCTCGCGGCGAGTGGCCTTACGGTGAAGAGTCGGTTGCGCGTGGCGCAATTGGGATAAGGAGAGGTACTGAACATGTTGATTGTCAAGAAATTCGGCGGCAGTTCCGTGGCGAACGCCGAGCGAGTCTTTAACGTGGCTCGCATCATCACGGAAGATTACAAAAAAGGCAACGACGTGGTGGTGGTGGTGTCTGCCCAAGGAGATACCACCGACGACCTGATCGACAAGGCGCGTGAGATCACCGCCCGCCCGAACAAGCGCGAGATGGACCAGTTGCTCGCGGCAGGTGAACAGATCTCCATTGCGTTGCTTGCGATGGCAATCGGCGAACTCGGTTGCCCCGTGGTGTCGTTACTCGGTTGGCAGGCGGGTTTCCGCACCAACACTACCTATTCCGCCGCGCGTATCAAGCGGGTGGAAACCGAGCGTATTCGCAGCGAACTGGAAAAGAAGCGCATCGTCGTGGTGGCGGGTTTCCAGGGTATCAACCGCAACGAAGATATCACCACCTTCGGTCGCGGTGGTTCGGATACCAGCGCGGTGGCGATCGCCGCTTCGATGAAAGCGGATCTCTGCCAGATCTACACCGACGTGGAAGGTGTGTATACTGCCGATCCACGCAAAGTGCAGGGCGCACGCAAACTTGATGAGATCACTTACGACGAGATGTTGGAACTGGCCACCTTGGGTGCGCAGGTGCTCAACAACCGTTCGGTGGAAATGGCGAAGAAATACAACGTGGAGATGGAAGTTCTCTCCAGTTTGAATCCGGTGCCCGGCACCAAAGTTAAGGAGGCAACTAAGATGGAAAAAATGATGATCAGCAGTGTGGCAAAAGACGCGCACGTGGCGCGTGTTATGATCGTGGGTATCCCCGACGAGCCGGGTATCGCGTTCAAGATCTTCTCCCGTGTGGCGCAGGCGCACATCAACGTGGATATGATCCTGCAGTCGGTGGGACGTGACGGTACAAAGGACATCACCTTCACCGTGCCGGAAGATTGCGGCGAAGCGGCGGTGGCGGCGCTGCAGGAATATGCCGACCGCGTTGGCGCGAAGAGTCTGACGTTCGACACCACCACCGCGAAGATCTCGGTTGTGGGTGCGGGCATGGAAACCCACGAAGGCGTGGCAGCCAAGATGTTTGAAGCGCTCTCCGAAAAGAACATCAACATTCAAATGATCTCCACCAGCGAGATCAAGGTGTCGGTGTTGATCGCGGCGGAAGAAGCCGATCGTGCGGTGTCTGCGGTGCACGCGAAGTTCTTCGACGAAATGTAAAAAAGAACCACACCACCCTGCTTTTCGGCGGGCGGTGTGGTGTTTTTTTTATGTATAGAAAGGTGGTTTTGTCATGGAGCAAAAATTTTTGACCGATTACCGTGTGACCCCCGCGGTGGTAACGGCGGGTGAATCCGCGACCGTGACGATACCCGTGACGCGACGTCGGTGCCGTTGCTTGCGGAACTGAAAAAACAGACCGACACCTTCACAAAGGAGTTTTTCGGTTGGTAAAAGGGTGGCTTGAAACGCAACGCTTGCCTTCGGGGTGCTTATAAGACATAAACAAAACCGCAGTACACCATGTGTACTGCGGTTTTTCGTTGCAAGAGTTTATACGCGCAAACCTTTGGGATAACGGTTTTTGAGCGTGCCGTTTACGGCTTTCCCAAAACCTACCACCGCATTATCTGCCGCCACCGCTGTCCAGCCCGAAAGGGCGGGATCACAGGGGATGGTTTCGCCGTGCAGAAAAGCCGCCAACGCGGGATCGTCGGGGTGCAAGGGGTGTGCCTGCCGACAGTTTTCTGCCCGTGCGGCGGCAAAAATACTGTGGGAGGGTTCCAGGCGGTTTTTGCAGATCTCTGCTACCGCTACTCCCGCTGTGAGCAGGTGCAGATCGGTGGCGGGCATGGCAGGGGGCAACAGTCGCACCGTGTCGCCCACCGTCACGAAGGTACCGCACGGTGCGTCCGAAAACAGTTCGCGATACAGCGCTTCGGCCGCTGCGGCATAGGCATCCTTCTTTGGGGGGATATAAGGGGAAACGGCGGGAGAGTCGACACCTTTTTTGTGAAACAGCGCCAAAAAATGGCCTTCGCCGCCGTGCTGCGGCAGAATGCGGCGTCCCGCCGCGGCGGGAAACGCGTCGCAGAGAGGGAAGGCGGGTTGTCCGAATGGCAGATGAGTAAGGTTGCCTGCTTCAAAATCGGGATGGGTTTGTAAGAACCATGCGGCGTTTTGCTCGTTTTCCTCGGGTGCAAAGGTGCAGGTGGAATAGAGCAACCGCCCGCCGGGGCGCAGGGCACGGGCGGCGGCATCCAAAATGGTGCGTTGCCGCGCGGCGCAAAGTTGCACGTTTTCCAAACTCCAACCGCGAAGGGCCTCTTCCTCCTTGCGAAACATGCCTTCGCCCGAGCAGGGGGCATCGCACAGCACCGCATCAAACGCGCCTTCCAAGGCGTCGGCCAACACCGCGGTATCCAGCGAAGTGACCACCGCGTTGCGCACGCCGCACCGTTCCAGATTCTGCATCAACGGGGTGGCGCGGGCGCGCACGTATTCGTTGCACCACAAAAGTCCTTCGCCGCCGAGCGCGGCGGCAATCTGGGTGGATTTCCCGCCGGGGGCGGCGCACAAATCCAGCACCCTCTCCCCTGCTTGCGGGCCGAGCGCCGTCACCGCCGACATGGCGGAAGGCTCCTGCCGATAATATACCCCCGCGTGATGTAACGGATCGTTTCCGGCTTTGCGATCGCTGTGCAACGTATAGCCAAGCGGGGAAAACGCGGCGGGAGAAATTTCGTCCCCCAACAGCGCACGGGCACGGTCGGGCGACAATTTCAGCGGGTTCAGCCGCAAACCGCGGGCGGGTTCATCTCCTTCAAACGCCGCCGCAAATGCGGGATACTCCGCCCGAAGCAGTTCGCGCATACGCGCTTCAAATTCCTTGGGAAAATCCATGCGGGACATCCTTTCCAAAAAAACACGGGCGAGGTATCCCCGCCCGTGTTTCGGTTCTTTACTTCTTGAGTGCCAACGCTTCGTGAACTTTTTCCACGATGGCATCGGCCGACAAACCGAACAGCGGCAACAGATCAAGCGCCGGGCCGGATTTGCCGAAGGTGTCTTGCACACCCACGCGCAACACGGGAACGGGACACTTTTCCGCCACGGCTTCCGCCACGGCGCTGCCCAGACCGCCGATGACGTTGTGTTCTTCGGCGGTGACGATCGCACCGGTTTCGGCGGCCGCCTGCCACACGAGTTCACGGTCAAGCGGTTTGATGGTAGCCATGTTGATGACGCGGGCGCGAATGCCTTCGGCGGCCAGCGTGTCGGCTGCTTTCAGCGCTTCGCCCAACAGAAGGCCGTTTGCGATCACCGTTACGTCGTTCCCTTCACGCAGGGTAACGCCGCGACCGATCTCGAACTTGTAATCCGCGGGGGTGACGTTTTCCACCGCCAAGCGGCCGAAACGCAGATACACGGGACCATCCATCGTTGCCGCGGCCAGCACCGCCTGCTTGGCTTCGTTGTCGTCGGCAGGAGAAATGATGGTCATGCCGGGGATGGTGCGCATCAGCGCAATGTCCTCACAGCATTGGTGTGTAGCACCGTCTTCGCCCACCGAAATACCCGCATGGGTAGCACCGATCTTTACGTTCAGGTGCGGGTAACCGATGGAGTTGCGAATCTGTTCAAACGCGCGGCCGGCCGCAAACATTGCAAAGCTAGAGGCGAACACCACTTTGCCGGTGGTGGCGAGACCCGCCGCCAGGCTCATCATGTTGCCTTCCGCAATGCCGCAATCAAAGAAACGGTCGGGAAACGCTTTTTTGAAGCCGCCGGTTTTGGTGGCGGCGGCGAGGTCGGCATCCAACACCACCAGATTGGGCATGGTTTCACCCAACTCCACCAGCGCCGCGCCGTAGGAGTCACGGGTTGCCTTTTTTACCACATCTGCCATGATCTCAACCCTCCAATTCCGCAAGGCGGGCGGTCAGTTCCGCCATCGCCGTATCGTACTGTTCTTTGTTCGGCGCGCTGCCGTGCCATCCCACTTGATTTTCCATGAAGGAAACGCCCTTGCCTTTGGTGGTGCGCATAATGATGGCGGTGGGCTGACCTTTGGCCGCCCGCGCGCCCGAAAACGCCATTTCCAACTGATCGAAGTCGTGGCCATCCACCACGATCACGCGGAATCCGAACGCCGCGAATTTTTCGGGGATGGGATGCGGGTTGTTCACTTCGCGCACCGTGCCGTCGATCTGCAGATCGTTGTTGTCCACGATCACGCACAGGTTGTCCAGCCCTTTTGCCGAAGCAAACATAGCGGCTTCCCATACCTGACCTTCCTGAATCTCGCCATCACCCAGGATGGTGTAAACGCGGTAATCCGCGCCGTCGAGTTTCGCACCCAGCGCCATCCCCACCGCTGCCGACACACCTTGGCCGAGCGAACCGGAGGACATATCCACGCCGGGCGTCCCCTTCATGTCGGGGTGACCTTGCAGCATCGCACCGATGTGACGGAGTTTTTGGATTTCCGCACGGTCAAAATATCCTTTTTCCGCCAAAACGCCGTACAGCGCGGGGGCGGCATGACCTTTGGACAGCACCATGCGGTCACGGGCGGGATCCTGCGGATTTTGGGGATCCACCCGCATTTCTTTCCAATACAAGTAGGTCAGCACGTCCGCAATCGAAAGCGAGCCGCCGGGGTGGCCGCTTTTGGCGTGAAACGTGCCTTCGATAATGTCCATGCGGATACGGGTAGCCGCGACCGCAAGACGTTTCTTTTCACATGCATCCATTGATGACAACCTCCGTGTTTGCTTATTACTGTTACAGTATACCATACATAAACCGAAAAAGAAAGAGCAATCCGAAAAAAGTTGCCGTTTTTCTGCAAAAAACCGCCTCTTTACAACCGTCGCCGTTTCTGTTATACTGAATCACGTATTACGGCGAAAGGAGGTCGGGCAATGAATTACGAGCAAACCGTGTATGCGTATACGGAAGAAGCGCGTCGTGAACGAAAAGACGCACAAAAACGCGCGTGGTTCGTGGGGGTTACCATGCTCGTCACGTTGCCGCTTCAGTTTTTGATGGCCATGCTGTGCGGCCCGACTATCGCACAGGCGGAACGGGAGCTCACCCAATCGGCGTTGCACCGTCTGTTTTATTACGTGATGTACGGCGGCTATTACTGCGCTATGTTGTTGTTGCCCGTGGCGCTTTGCGCGTTGCCGTTTCGCGTGTCGCCGCGTCCGAAACGGGCACAGCGCCGCCGCGTGAGTGTCCCCGAAGGGGTGCTGACGGCGCTGTTTGGTTTGGGCTTTTGCGTTTTGGCGAATTACGTGACCAACTATTGGCTGTTTTTTGCGGAACGGTTCGGTGTGCAGCCGTATCAAGGGGATTATCACTCCGAAGCGGGCTGGCTTCCGTTGGTGTTGAATCTGGTGGTGTATGCGGTGCTTCCCGCCGTGGTGGAGGAACTGGTGTTCCGCGGATGGTTTATCTCCGCGTTGCAACCCGCGGGCGAGCGATGCGCCCTTGTGGTGTCGGCTTTGCTGTTTGGATTGGCACACGGCAATCTCACGCAGATGCCGTTTGCTTTTATGCTCGGGTTGTTGTTTGGTTGGCTGTTTTTGCGCACCGGCCGTTTGTGGCCGTCGATGTTGATCCATTTTTTGAACAACGCCATGTCGGTGGTGTTTGATTGGCTCGGCGCGTATATGGCCGAAGGGGATTACCGCGTGATGCAACAGACGCTGTGGGCGGGACTTGTGTTGGCGGGTGCTGTGGCGGCCGTGTTGTTGGCGGTGCATCCCGCGTTTCGTGCCGCCGTGCGGCCGCTGCGCGATCGCCGGTTTGTGCTTTCATCCCGCCGCCGTCGCCGCTTTGTGCTGTGCAACCCCGCGCTGATACTGACGGTGCTGGTATACGGCGGCATGATGCTGTTGGAGGAATGGATGAGATGACGCCGCGGGAATATATGCAAAAAGCATTGGAACTCGCCCGCGAAGCCGCCGCCGAAGGCGAAGTGCCCGTAGGCGCGGTGGTGGTGCGGGGCGATACCGTTGTGGGTGTCGGCCGCAATCGGCGGGAATGCGGTAAAAACGCCTTGGCACACGCCGAACTGGAAGCCATTGATAACGCCTGTCGCACGCTGGGCGGGTGGCGGCTTTCGGGGTGCGATCTGTACGTGACGTTGGAACCCTGCCCCATGTGCGCGGGGGCGATCATCAACGCCCGTATCGATCGCGTATTTTACGGTGCCGCCGATCCCAAAGCGGGCAGTTGCGGTTCACTCGTCACGCTGTTTGATCTGCCGTATAATCACCGTCCCGAAACGATCGGAGGCGTATTGGAAGAAGAATGCGGTGGGTTGCTCACGGAGTTCTTTGCAGATTTGCGCAAACGGAGGGTGCGCAAATATACCCCCGAATAAAAACGAGTTGCTTTTCAAAGCAACTCGTTTTGTTGTTATCCGCGATACAACGCGAGGTATTTTTTTGTCATTTCGGCGGTGGCATAGCGGGCGTGTGCTTCGCGCACCATACGATCGGTGTCGTAAGCGGTGTTCAGCACCGCTTCCAATGCGGCTTCAAGGGCGTCGACGTCCCCCTGCGCCACAAAGGTGCTAAAGTCGGGCAGAGCAATGGTTTCGGGTGCGCCCGCTTTGAATCCCGCCACGGGTGTGCCGCAACACAGCGATTCGGCCGTGACCATCGAAAAAGTTTCCCGCACGCTGGTGAGCAAGGTGGCATCCGCCATGGTGTAAAACGCCGCCATCTCCTGCCGATCGGTGGTGTGTGCCACGGGAATCACGTTGGGCGGCAACACAGCGGGATCAGCATCAAATCCCACCACGACGAAGCGGTGTTGCGGCAACCGCCGCGCCAGTTCCAGCACGGCTTCGCCGCCTTTTAACGGGTGGAAAAAGTGCGGGGTAACGTGCAGTACCACCTGTTCGCTCGCGGCGATCCCCAAGCGTTCGCGCAATGCGGTGGGATCGGTGGGCAAAAACACCGCCGTGTCCAATCCGTTTTCCACCGTGGCAACGCGCGCGCCCGCAAAAATCGGGGATGCCGCGGCACGGTCGGTCAACCACGGAGAAACCCCCACCACCGTCAGTTCGGGAAAATCGGCAAACGCAGCTTTCATTTTGCGATAACAATGACGGGCATCGTCCCGCCACCAATGGGTGAGTAAGCCGTGGATCTTCGGACAGTCACGGCATTCCGTGCGCCATTTTTCGCAATCCACCGCGTGTTCACACCCTGCGGTGTGCATGATCTCTGCGTGTAGCGTGAGCACGGTGGGGATGTGATGTTTTTTCAGAAAACGCACCAGACGGTATACGTTCACAAAATGTCCGTTCAGGCAATGCAGGTGCACCGCATCCGGTTTCGTGCGGCGGATCCGCGCAATCAGTCGCGCGGTGGCGATGGGAGAAAAACCAAATTCTACCCCCCAAATCCGAGAAAAGACGGCGTGCGCCTTGGCTTCCCAATCGGAGGAGATCTTGTGCGTGTTTTGGCTGTGGGGGGCGTAGTACCGCCCGTAACACGCAATCATCTCGTGACCTTGCGCTGTGGCGTCGCGGTGAATGTCCGCCATGATCTTGCCGGTGCTTCCGCGGTCAAAAAAACAGTTGACCTGTAAAACGCGCATACGCTCACCCTCCCTTCTTTTGTTTGTCCTTGCTATTATAACGAAAAGCCGCCCCCGTGTCAACGGTGCAATTTTTTGAAAATTGAAGGGGTATAATTTTGCAAAACGCCGCTTTTCGGTAATATCCAAAACGAATTATACGATTTGTATACCGCAAAACCTTTTCTCTTGCGTTTTCTTTGGAAATGTGATACTATGTACATAGTTACTTAAAGCGCGCGACGCGCGGACGGCAAAGGACGTGCATAGAATGAAAATTTCCCCTTCGGTTATGACTTGTGATTTCTCCCGCTTGGATCGCGCGGTGGCGGCGGCGGACGCCTGGGGTGCGGATCGACTGCATCTGGATGTGATGGACGGCGTGTTTGTGCCGAACCTCTCCTTCGGGCCTCCCGTCATCTCCTCGTTGCGTCCTCTGACGGATATGCCGTTCGATGTGCATCTTATGGTGCAGGATCCGGCCGCGCTGTTGGATGCTTATGTGAAGGCGGGGGCGGATATGATCACCATCCATGCGGAATGTTCGTCGCCGTTGGAGGAAACGTTGATTCGTATTCGTGAGGCAGGTTGCAAAGCAGGGCTGTCGCTTAACCCCGGCACGCCCGTGGAAGTGCTGTGGCCGTATTTGCCGCTGTTGGATCTGGTGTTGGTGATGACGGTGCAACCGGGGTTCGGCGGGCAATCCTTCCGCCCCGAATGTCTGCCCAAGATCACCGCCATCCGTGCGGAATGCGATCGCCGCGGGTTGGATATGGATATCGAAGTGGACGGCGGTGTGAAGGCCGCGAACATTCAAGACGTGGCCGCCGCGGGCGCGTCCTCGGTGGTGATGGGCAGCGCGTTGTATAACGCGACCGACCCCGCCCCGTTGCTCACACTTGCGCGGTCATTGTGATCGGGTGCGCAAAAACAGTTGCGGCAACGCATCCCCGATAAACCACGGGACACCGTGTTCCGCCGCGAACGCTTCGTTTTCGCAGGCGGGGCGGGCGCATTCGTCCAAGGCGGCAAACGGTGCCACCCCGTAAAGCACCAGACGAAAACCGTCCGCCATGCGATAAAGTGAACTGCGCTCGCCGCACGGATGGGACGGCCGTTGCCAGGCCGCGGCGATCTGAAGCAGGGCGTTTTCATCGGCAATGTGAAACACGGCGGGCACGCAGAGTTCCTCGCCTTGCGGGGTGACCAACAGCAAACAGCCGTCGGCGGTGGGCAACGCCTCCACCGAAAGTGCCCCTTTCGGGGCAAACCCGATGCGGCGGCGTGCCACCTGCAACAGGGTGCGCAACATTCGCTGCGTTTTGGCGTCGTGCGGATGCAACGTCTCAAAGCTGAGCCCCATTGAGGCCAGCTCAACATTCGATAAAAGCAAGGTCAAACATCCGTTATCGGTTAAGTTTACCTGCAATGGGATCCCTCTTTTCTTGTGTAAATCTACGTCCATCATACCGCAACGGGCGCACGGCGCGCAAGTGGGGATGGATGGAAACGAAAGGTGTGAACCGACATGTCGCTGTTTCCCCCGCGCGGTTTGCGACTGCCCTCGCTCAAAGAGCCGGCGGCAGGACGTGCCGTGGAAGAACTCGACACGCTCGCGCGCGTGTATTTGCCGCTTTCCTACGGGGAAAAGACGCGCTTGAGTCTGCATCGGTACGGTTCGGTGCTGTGCGGACAAACGGTGGCGAAACCCACCGGTAAAAAAACCGTGCCGATCGTATCCTCGGTCAGCGGGGTGTATACCGATCAAAAGACCTTCTCGCATCCAGTATACGGCGAGGTGACTTGTCTTGTGATGGATTGCATGGATGTTCGTCGCCCCATCCCCGGCGAGCGTGTGGATACGGATTCGCTTTCGGCCGAGGAGATACTGGAGGCGGCGCGGCAATGCGCGGTCATCGACGAATTGGACGGACGGTATCTTTACGACAAATTACGCGAATGGGCAGCCACGGGTTGCGACCTGCTGGTGGGGGATGCGGTGGAAAATCAACCGTATGCCTGTGCCGCGTGGGCGGTGTTGAACGAAAGTGTGGAAGCGGTGTTCGAGGGGTTGACGCTTGCGGCCCGTGCGCTGGGTGTTTCGGACTATCATCTGGCGGTGCAACCCCTGCCCGCAGACCATCGCCGCGCTCTGCGCCAGCGCCTTGGCGGCGATGAAAAGCTGTTTGTGGTGCGAAGCAAATACCCTGCGGTGGATTATACCGCAAAACCGCAAGGGAAGACGGTGCGCCGCATCGGGGTGCAGGCGTTGTTGGCGTTGTTGCGCGCCGCCGCGTTCGGCGAGGCGCATACCGCTTGCGTGGTGACGGTCGCGGGCGAAGCGGTGGCCACGCCGCGCAACCTACGTGTGCCGTTCGGTACGCCCGCATCCGCCCTGCTTCGTTTGTGCGGACTTTCCGCCGATCCCACGGTGCTGATCTTCGGCGACCTGATGACGGGTGCCGCCGTGACCGAAGAGGAGACTCCTGTTTTGGCGGGTGTGACCTGCCTGCTCGCGTTGGTGGATCCGCCTCGCCCCGCCGCCGACGTGTGCGTGGGATGCGGCCGCTGTGTGCAGGTGTGCCACGCGGGACTGTTGCCGGAAGCCATTGTCCAGCGATTGGAAAAGGCGCAAAACGATTACATCAAAGCACTTCATGCGGAAAAATGCGACAATTGCGGCGCGTGTTCCGCGGTGTGTCCCGCGGGGCGTGACCTTGCGATGTCCATTGCGAACGTGGCAAAAGTGATTGCCGAGGGAGGTGTCGAGAAATGACGGTTTTTCGTACTACGCCGCATTTGCGGCAGACCGAATCGGCATCTTCCCGCTGTTGGGATATGCTTATTCCGCTGGTGCCGCTGGCGATTTATTCCTGCGTATACTACGGATTTCGACCGCTGTTCGTGATGCTCGTGTCCATGGCGGCGGCCATGGCGTTTGAAGTGCTCGGTTATGCCTTGCAGATGAAGCGAGCGCCCCTCGCCGACGGCACCGCCGCAGTTACGGGCGGTGTGATCGGGTTGGTGATGTCCCCTATCGTGCCGTATTGGGTGCCCGTTGTGGCATGTGGCGTGGCCGTTTTGGTGGCCAAACTGCCCTTTGGCGGGCGTGGCCGCAATTTGTTCAATCCTGCCGCGACGGGGCTTGCGTTCGTGACGGTGTGCTTCCCTGCACAGATGTTCACCTATCCCGATCCCGAACGCCCCATCGCCGATCTGACGCAGGTGTTCAGCCAAGCGTCCCCCGCCGCGCTGATGAAAGCGGGGGCCACCCCCAACATCAGCCCGATGGATATTGTGCTAAGTAATTTCCCGAGCCCCATCGGGTCGGTGATGATCATACTGGTCGGTTGTATGCTGTATCTGTTTGTACGGCGCGCTTCCTCGCCCGGCATTGTGTTGCCGTTCTTGGGCACCTGCGCGCTGTGTGCGGCGCTGTTTCCGCGGGTGAGCAACGGCATGGGGTCGAGCGTGTTGTTGGAACTGTGTGCGGGCTATCTGATGATTACCGCCGTGTTTTTGATCGCCGATCCCGTTACCGCCCCGCGCCATTGGCTGGCGCGTATCGTGTACGGCGTATTGGCGGGTGTGTTGGTCATGACGTTGCGACACGTGGGGAAATTTGAGGAAGGCGCTTGCTTTGCGGTGCTGTTGTGCAATCTTTTCTCCAACATCTTGGATCGCAACTGCTGGAAATTGTGTTATCACCTGCCGCGTCTGTTGCGGCGACCGAAAACCGCAGAGGGAGGCGTTGCCGATGAGTGAACCGCGTGAACAAGGGCGGCTTTCCCGCTTGGTGAAAATCTTTTTTGATACCTTTCTCGTGAGGAACATCGTACTGGTCAAACTGTTGGGACTGTGTCCCATCGTGGTGGCGGCGGTGGATCTGAAAGCGGGCGTCACCCTTGCGGCGTGTGTGGGTTTGGCGCTGTTACCCACCGCACTTTTGATGTCCTTTGTGGGCGAAAAACTGAAACCCGTCATTCGCGTGCCGTTGTATACGTTGATCGCGCTTGTGATTTTGCTTGGCGCGGGCTTCGTGCTGAACACCTATATCGAACCCGAACTCTATGCCTCGCTGTATCTGTTCTTGCCGCTGCTCGCGGTCAATTCGCTCATGACCTATCGCGTGGGCGGTTTCGCCGTGGTGAGCCGTCCGCCCGAAGCGATGGCGGATGCGCTCGGTTCGGTGTGCGGTTTCGGTGCGGTCATCTGCATTGTGGCAGCGGTGCGGGAAGTGCTGGCCAACGGGTCGCTTTGGGACGTGCGCCTGTTAAAAACACCGCCGCTTACCGCTGCGGCTTCGCCGTTTTTTGCGTTTTTGATGCTCGGCTTGTTGGCGGCGCTGATGCAATTTGTGCGGGAGATGCTCCGCCGTTTTGTGGAAGGGGAGGTGTCGGTACCGTATGAATGAGATGCTTACGATGCTGTTCGCCACCGCGCTGTTTCAAAACGTGGTGCTTACCACCGGCTTCGGTAGCTCGCTCGCTTTGCGCGTAATCCACCGCAAAAGCGACATCTGGATGTTTGGGGGTATATTATCGTTCTTCCTCGTTACCACCATGGCGATCGACTATCCGCTGGACCATTGGCTGGGATTCGGCGTGTGGGCCAAATTGCTTCGTCCCGTGGTGATGGTGGTGGTCGCGATGGCGCTGTACTGTGCCGTCACGCTGATTACCGCCCGTATTTCGGTGCCGTTTTACCACAAGTTGAAACCCTATTTGGTGCCGGCGGTGTTCAACGATCTCACCCTCGGTCTGGCCATGGTTGCCAACCACAAGATTACCCTCAGTTTCTGGGGTACAATGGGACTTGCGGTGGGCAGTTGCCTTGGCTTTATGCTGATGGGATGGATCATTTTGGAAGGGCGTTTCCGCATCAACAGCCACGCTGTGCCGCGCGCGTTTCGCGGCGCGCCCGTGGTGCTGATCTATCTGGGCATTGCGGCGTTGGCCATGCTCGGTTTCGGCAGCAGTATTCTTCTGTAAGTACAGAGGGGTATGTTTTGGAAATCAAAAAAGGAGTGAACCGTGAGGTTCACGCCTTTTTTAGCAAACGAATTATTTGGTCATGAACAGTACACCAAGCGTTTCGGGACCGCAATGGCAGGAAATGGTGCAACCGGCGCGGGTAACATAAATGTTTTCAAACGGGCCGCAGTCCGCCACCACTTTTTTCAGCGCTTCGATATTTTCTTCGGACGTGCCGGAATGGGTGATGAACACCTTTTCGTAATCGATGTTGTCGTGTGCCGCCAAGGTTTCACGCACATATTGTTCACGCACCTTCGCCAGCGGGCCGCGGTATTTTTTGCCCACGCCCATCGTGCCGTCGGTGTTGTTCACTTCAATGCAGGGTTTGAGCTGCAACACGTTTGCGCCCATCATGGCCAAAGCGGAACAACGGCCGCCCTTGTGCAAGAACTCCAGACGGTCCAACACGAAACTTGCGTGGCAATGCGGCACCAAGGCGCGCAGTTCTTCGGCGATCTGTTCCGCAGGCAGGCCCGCCGCAATGCGCTTGGCCGCTTCGATCACCAGCAAGCCCGAACCGGTAGACAGGTTACAGGAATCGATCACCCACACGTTGCCCACTTCATCGGCGGCCAGTCCTGCGTTCTGGCAGGAGGAGGACAGCCCGTGGCCGAGCGAGATGTGGATCACGTCGCAACCCGCATCCACAAACCCGCGGAAGAAATCTTCATACGTGGCAATGTTGATCGCCGCGGTGCGGGGCAACTGCTTGGTTTCGCGATAAATTTCGTAAATACGGTCGGGATCAATGGTGATGCCGTCCAGATATTGTTCGTCCCCCAACGTCACGTTAAACGGAACGGTGCGGACGTTGAATTTTTCCAGCAACGCATCACCCAGATCGCAGGTGCTGTCGGCGGAAAGAATGATCGGTCTGCTCATAATCGGTTCACCTCAATCAAAATTCGGGACAAACCCGTTCGAGGGTACTATACCACATTTCTTGCAAAAAAACAAGGGAGATACTTGTTTTTTTACAAAATTATGGTATGATAAAATAGCATAACTGTTTTGCGGCAATAAATTCTCTGTGCGAAGTAAAGGAAGGCAAAGTATGGAAACGAAGAAATTGTCCCTGTGGGAGATCCTGCGGATTGCATCGTTGGTGCTGTTTTTCTGCGGCGTGGCGGTGCTTGGATATTGGTATTTCAAGCACGACAATCCCGTGTTGGAAGCGCGCAACGAAGCGCAACAACTGCTGTATCCGTTGGGGCTTGGGCTTTTGCTTGCAGGTTTGCTTTCCGCCACGCTCGGTGCGGTGGTGTGGAATCACAGCGAAGAGCGCCCCGTGTGGTATTATCCCGCAGCGGCGGCAATGCTCACCTTCTGCGGGCTCGGCATTGCTTATGTGCTTCTCGGCATTTGGCCCATCGCGGAAGAAACCTGCATGATCGTGGATATGCACCACCAATACGGGCCGTTGCTTGCGAAGCTGCGGGCCATGTTGCTGGAAGGCAATAATTTCTTCTATTCCTTCGATCTGGGTATGGGCGCAAGCGTGTTGCCCGCGTTTGCGTATTATCTTGCCAGTCCGCTTAACGCGTTGCTCGTGCTGTTCCCCGAATCGCTGTTGCCGGAAGGAATTTTCGTTATCACCATGTTGAAGAACATGCTGATCGCGGCGAGTTTTGCTTTGTGCATTCAGTACGTTTACGGCAAACGCACCCCCATGGTGGCGGCGGTGTCGCTGATGTATTCCATGATGATGTACGTGTTGGCGTACTCGTGGAACATCATGTGGCTGGACGGGCTGATCGCTTTGCCGTTGGTCGTGATGGGGTTTGAGCACATGATGCGTCGCGGCAAATACCTGCCGTACGTGCTGTCGCTCGCTTACGCGCTGTATGCCAACTACTACATCGGCTTTATGCTGTGCGTGTTTTTGGTGCTGTATTTCTTCGTCTACTTGCTCCGTCAAAAGCGGGATGCGCAAAACAATCGCTTGGCGCTGTGGCGTTTCACACTCGGTTCGTTGCTCGGCGGCGGCTTGGCCATGTTCCTTGTGCTGCCCACGTTTCTCGCGTTGGGACAAACGTCTGCGGCGGGCGCCGAGATGCCCGAGTGGGACGTGTATTACGAAATGTTCAATATGTTGGGGCGCCATCTCTATCGCGTGTCCCCCACCATTCGTTCCCGTTTCCTGCCGAACCTGTATTGCGGTATCGCCGCCGTGGTGTTGGTGCCGCTGTTTGCGATGAACGAGGGCATTGCCCCTCGCCGCCGCATGGCGTATATGGGCTTGCTGGCGGTGATGGCGCTCAGCTTGCCGTTGAATCAGGTCAACCTTTTGTGGCACGGTCTGCACGCGCCCAACGATCTGCCCTATCGCTTCTCCTTCCTGTATTGCTTCGTGTTGTTGTTGCTCAGTTATGAAGCGCTGATCCACATCCGCACGGTGCGTCCCCGCCAGATCGTGGCGACGTTGCTCGGCGTGTTTACCTATATCATACTGGAAGAACGCTTCGGCAATCAAGAAGTGTACGAATTTAAAACGCTGTATATCAGCCTGTTGCTCGCCGCCGTGTATGCGGTGCTGTGCTTGCTTTTGTCCAAGCAGAAGGTGCGCCGTTGCGTGGGAAGTATGTTGGTGCTCACGGTGGTGGCCATGGAAATGACGCTGAATGCGGCGGACGTTATCAACCAATTGGACAGCCAGGAGTTTTACACCAACCACGAACACTATGTGGATAACCTCGCCACCGCCGCGGTGGACAATGCGGTGACGGTGATGGAAAATCACGTGGCCGAAAGCGGTGCGGGCTTCGCGCGGGTGGAGTTTATCCCCCGCCGCACCTGCATGGATACCGCGCTGTTCCAATACAGCGGTATCACCTCGTTTGCGTCCAGCAACTCCTACCGCACCACCCGCTTTATGGGTGCGATGGGGTATGCGGTCAACGGTGTGAACAGTTACCTGTACAAGAGCTTCATTCCCGTGACCGATTCGTTGCTCGGCATTCGTTACGTGGCGCTCGAAAGTAACCTCTCCTCCCATGCGCAGTTGACACAGGTGGATCATTCCTATACCGCGCGTGAAGTGGAGCGTCAAAAAGAGGACGGCACCGGAACGGAAAAGAAACTCGAGGAAAAGAGTTACTATATCTACGAAAACACCACCGCCCTGCCCATCGCATGGCGTGCCAATGATACGGTAAAGGCGTGGGCGTCTTCCTATTACAATCCGGTGGAAAGCATCAACGGGCTGTATGCCTCCATGACGGGCAACGCCTCGCCGGTGTTGGTCCCGATGCAGATCGAAGCATATAACGACACCCGCCGCGCGCTCACCATCAACGGCACCTACGGCTTCCAGTTGAAAGCGTCGGCCTCCCAGACGGGTGAAATACGCACGGCAGCGGATGCGGACGGGCAGTACTTCATCTATGTGGATTGCCGCGGTGCGGATTCCATTCAGGTGATGCAGGGGGACTACAGTTGGAGCGTCACCACCCACGAGCCCTTCTTTATCGACGCGGGATTTCTCACCCAAGGAACGCCCGTAGCCGTGACCATCACATCGGATGCCACCTGTGCGGGTAACGTCTACGTGGTGCGTATGGATTCCGCGGTGTTTAACAGCGCGATCGAAACGTTGCGGGCAGACGGCCTTGCCGTCACCCGCTACGATGAAAACCGCATTGAGGGTAACATCAACGCGTCTGCCGCGGGTGCGATGGTCACTTCCATCCCCTACGATGCGGGTTGGCGCGTAAAGGTGGACGGCAAAACGGTTGCCACCTATGCGCTGGATCAAGCCGTTCCCGACGGGGTGAAACCCGAAGAGAACACGGGCGGCGCTCTGCTCGGATTCGATATCCCCGCCGGTGCGCACGAAGTGGAATTGGTGTTTGTGCCGCACGGCTTCTGGCCGGGCGTGTTGCTCAGCGCGCTCAGTCTTCTGCTGATCGTGGCGGTGGTCTTGCTCACCGGCCGCAAAGCGGCGTGGGTGAAAGGCACCCCTGTGGCGTGGATGGTGAGCACGGCCGATCTGGATACCGATCTGCCCGTCGTTGAGGAGGAGGCAGACAAAGAAGTGCCTACCGAAGAGGAGGTCACCGCCGAGGAAACCCTTGCGGAAGAACCTGCCCCCGAAGAAAGTGAGGAGAACGCCGAATGATCACGGTAGTTATGCCGGTTTATAACGAAGGCGAATTTATTTATCAAAACGTTTGCCGCGTGCGGGAGATTTTGTCCGCCGCCGCGGTGGAACATCAGTTTTTGCTGGTGGACGACGGATCGAAGGACAACTCCTTTGCCGAGATGTCCCGTCTGGCAGACGATTTCGAGGACGTGTCCATCATTGGGTTGTCCCGCAACTTCGGCAAGGAGGCGGCGCTGTGTGCCGCGCTGGAAAACGCCGACGGGGACGCGGTGGTGGTGATGGATTCCGATTTGCAACATCCGCCGGAATACATCCCCGAAATGGTGCGTCTGTGGAAAGAGGAAGGTTACGACGTGGTGGAAGGGGTTAAGGAAGATCGCGGCAAGGAATCGCTCGGCAGTAAGATCGCCGCCCTGCTGTTTTATCGCACCTTTGCCAAATCCACGGGCATCGATATCGGCATCGCATCGGATTTCAAACTATTGGATCGCACGGTGGTGGAAGCGTGGCGCAAGTTGCCCGAACGCAACACCTTTTTCCGCGGTTTGTCCGCGTGGGTGGGCTTCAAACGCTATGCCCTCCCCTTCAAAGTGGCGCCGCGCGCGGGCGGCGAAACCAAGTGGACCTTCAAAAGCCTTGCACGCCTGGCGCTCAATTCCCTCACCGCGTATTCCACCGCCCCGCTGTTTTTGGTGTTTTGGCTCGGCGTGTTGATGCTGATCGCCGCGCTGGTACTGTCGGTGGAAACGTTGGTGGTGTATTTCACCCGTCAGGCCGCCCCCGGATTCTCCACCGTCATTTTGCTGCAGCTGTTTATCGGCAGCGCCACCATGCTCAGCCTCAGCGTGATCGGTATGTACATTGCCAAGATCTACGAAGAAGCGAAAGGCCGCCCGCGCTATCTCATCCGTTCGGCGCGCGGCCGGGCGCTGATCGCGTACAATAAAGAAAAGTAAATCGTAAAGGAAATTTTAAAAATTTGTTCAAAAGACTTGACAGTTGTAAAAGTTCTGTGTACAATGATATCGTCCAATCATATATTAAAAAGGAGAAGATTGAAATGAAAAAGTTTTCTGTTATCGCACTGGTGTGCGCGTTGGCTATGATGCTGACGGTTCCGTTCGGCGCGTTTGCTGATGAGCCGGCATTCGCTCTGGTTGTTGATGATGTCACCGGCAAGGTTGGCGACGAAGTCGTTGTGGACATTGCTTTCACGATGGCTGAAGGTGTCTACGTGATGAACGGTGACCTCACCATCCATTATCCCGCTGACGAACTGGACCTCGTGATTCCTCCCAAGACTGGTCTTGCTGACCCGGTCAACAAGCTCTGCACCCTGCCCGTCGGTTACGTCGAAGTTATGGCGTTCGAGGACAAGGGCGAGATCAACATCGCTTTTGCGGATCAAACTGCCGAAGGTTTGGCGAACATGGTTGACAAGGTCATTGCGAAGCTTCCCTTCGTGATCAAAGCGGAAGGCGACCACAGCATCAAGGTTGAAACCAAGACTCTGATGAGAACCGAAGATGGCATCACCGGTATTGATGTGTTGGAAGAACTCGGCACCCCCGACGCCCCCGGCAAGATCGAGGCGGATGCGGTGATCGAGGCTAAGCCGGCTGCGACCACCACTACCACCACGACCACGACCACCAAGGCGACCACCACTACCACCAAGGCGACCACCACCACTACGAAGGCGACCACCACCACGACCACCACCAAGGCGACCACCGCCGCTACCACCAAGGCCCCGACTCCGGCCGGTGAAGCGACTCCGTGGGCTCTGTTGGCGACCGTGTCCGTTGCGGGCGCTGCTCTGGTTGTGCTGTCCACCAAGAAGAGCAAGTAATTAAATGATTGGATTAAACGGATAACCGTTTAAAGGAAGGCGCTGACCTTTG